>JASHOC010000181.1 GCA_030041305.1 Acidobacteriaceae bacterium | reverse complement strand
GCATACTACCGTTCGCGTACGGGAAGTGATCGGCGATGCTCGCGCGGTCCCTGCGGGACTCCGGGTCTGTTTTGGGGGATGCGGAACGCACGTTGAAACGCGGGGCTGGCGAGCGTTGCGCCTACGGCGCGGGTGGGGCTTGTCCGCGCTATGTCTGAGAGTCGATGCCGAGGGCATCTGGACCGACGCCCGCTCATCGCGATGAGGCTGCGATGAACAGGGCACAGCCCCGGGGTTGATGTGTGGGCCACCTGCCCGGATGGGGCCGATGTTCTCCCATCAGGTCCCCAAGGGCGGGGGTACAGGGGCACCCAAGTTTATCGGTTGAATGTACGACCTCGGGGATCGGGGCGACGCGTCCCGATTCCGTTCGCAGGTGGTTGACCTTTCACCTTGGTTTAGGTAAGATTCGAATCTCTATCCAATCTTTTGAGGAGCCCTTGTGCGATCCACGAGATTTGCAGCTCTTGGCGGAATCACAGTTTTCCTACTCATTTCATTGAATGCACTGGCAAGTAAGCGCGATCCAGCCGATTATCCGCTCCGCGTGCACGTCTACCGAAGAGCTCAGACTGTCCATTATGGCTCCGGCGGCGGTGTCGATTTCGTCGATGGGACCGGTCGCGCGAACCTCTTCGAAAATGGCCAGCCAAAAGGGTTCGATTTTAGCTTCCGGTGCTCCCAGCGATTGAACGATTCGTGGGGGTATGAGACCTATTTGGCGCGTTGGAAAAAGCCGAGCGCGATTCTAGAAATTCTGATGCCGGTAATGGGGAAGCCAAACGCTACGGTTGCTTGCCAGCTGAATGTCGCCATGAAGGATTCGATGGTCTACTACACGAGCAATGGTCTATTGGCCGAAGAGCCGGCCGCTGCCTATAAGGAGTGGATGGAGAAGGTCCAGTACGATCCGGAACATGGCAAGGACGAGCCCGTATCCCCGGCCACAGCAGCTCCCGCTGCACCTGCGCCCAGAACGCCATAATGCTGTGGGCGTTTGCAATTCCCGAGCCACTCCGATATGATCCTTCAATGTGCCCAGGGGGAAGCTCTGGGCTGTCATTAGCACCACGGCTTTTGGTCCTCGCCGGGCGGGCAAAGTTTTGGATGGATGCCCCGATTGGTTGGAGGATCCCGCAGCAGGCGGGCTGGCAAGGGCGGTGGGAGACGAGGGGTAGATGGCGAAATCTGGGAAGAATATAGCGAAGGCGCGCGCCGCTGTGACCAAGCCGGCGTATCCGCTGCCCGACGCGGTGACCCTGCTCAAGCAAGTCAAGTTTGCGAAGTTCGACGAGACCGTCGACCTGACCATGCGTCTGGGCGTGGATACGCGGCACGCCGACCAGATGGTGCGGGGGACGGTGGTGCTGCCGCACGGGCTGGGCAAAACCAAGACCGTGGCCGTGATCGCCACCGGCGACCGGCAGAAGGAAGCGCAGGCGGCGGGCGCGGATTTTGTGGGCGGCGAAGAGATGGTGGAAAAGATCCAGAAGGAAAACTGGACCGCCTTCGACGCGCTGATCGCCACGCCCGACATGATGAAGGTGGTGGGCCGGCTGGGTAAGATCCTGGGGCCGAAGGGGCTGATGCCGAACCCGAAGACAGGGACCGTGACCATGGACGTGGCCGCGGCGGTGCGCGAGATCAAGGCCGGCAAGGTGGAGTTCCGCGCGGATAAGACGAGCCTGGTGCACGTGCCGGTGGGCAAGCTCAGCTTCGAGCCGCAAAAGCTGATCGACAACGCCACCGTGGTGATTACTTCCATTGTGCGCGCCAAGCCCTCGGCGGCCAAGGGCAAGTACATCAAAAGCGTGACGCTGAGCTCGACGATGGGACCCGGGGTGCCGCTGGATTCGGCGGTCGCGGACGCGGCGGGAAAGCGCTGAAAGCAGGGACTGAGGGACTAGGGACTAGGAATGAGTTGGTCCGTGGTTCTGTGAGGTGTGTGCCGGTCCCGAAATCTTGGTGATTGGTTTTGGAGATGGGCGCTTTCATGGCGCGAGGCAGAGCGAGGTGGAGACGGGTATAGGCGCGCGCCAGGGTTCTGTTTTCTAGTCCCTAGTCCCTATTCTCTAGTCCCTCATTGGAGCGGAGCGAAGGCAATGGCGATTTCAAAGGCGAAGAAGGAAGAGAAGGTCCAGTTGCTGGCCAAGGAGCTGGAGACTTCAACAACGGCGATCATCGGGACGTTTTCGAAGCTGACCGTGGCCAAGGATTACGAGTTGCGCAAGGTGATTCGTGAGGCGGGCGGCAAGTACCGCGTGGTGAAGAACAAGCTGGCGGCGATTTCGGGCGCGGGAACGCAAGTGGAAGCGGCGTTGAAGAGGCTGAAGGGTGTGAACTCGGTGGCGTTCACGGCGGGAGACCCGGTGGCGCTGGCCAAGGTGTTCGCCAAGTGGGCGGGGGAGAACGCGGAGTTCCAGTTCAAGTTGGGCATTGTGGATGGCAAGCTGCTGAACGTTGAAGAGGTGAAGGCGCTGGCCACCATGCCGGGCAAGGAAGAAATCTTCGCGAAGCTGCTGTTTCTGATCAATGCGCCGGCGCAGAGGTTGGCGACGGTGCTGAACGCCACGGGACGGGATCTGGCGGTGGTGCTCGGGCAGGGCGTGGAGAAGGAAAAGTTTGCCGGTGCGGCGTAGCCGCGGGCAAGGGCAAGTTGTCAGTTGTCAGTAAGAACCGTGTGAGCGGCGGCAATACTGTTCACTGACCACTGATCACTGTTTTTCAGGTTTTGGCCGCAACGGCAGTTGAAAGGGCGCATGTCTGGCGCATCGGAAACTTTCCACTGCGTAGGGCGGCTACTGCGTGGAGCAGTCTTTTGGACGAAAGTCCAGTGAATTCAAAAAACGATTTGGATGGGAGAAAACATGGCGGATATCGCGCAGTTGGAAGAGCAGATTGTTTCGTTGAGCCTGCTGGAAGCGGCGGCTCTCGTAAAGAAGCTGGAAGAGCGTCTCGGCGTGTCAGCGGCCGCTGCGGCTCCGGTGATGGTGGCGGGCGGCGCGGCGGGCGGGGGGGCGGCGGCTCCGGCAGCCGAGGAAAAGACCGAATTCCAGGTGATCCTGAAAGATGCCGGCGCCAATAAGATCAGCACCATCAAGGCGGTGCGTGAGGTTACCTCGCTGGGGCTGAAGGAAGCTAAGGACCTGGTGGACGGCGCGCCGAAGCCTCTCAAAGAAAATGCGACCAAGGAAGAGGCTGAGGCCATCAAAAAGAAGTTCGAGGGTGTGGCAACCATCGAGATCAAGTAACGCGGGCAAGACTTGCAAGAGCGGAAAAGACGCGCTAGAATGAAGCTTGCGCGTCTTGTCCGGTCTATCCCGGCTTTTCGGGAGTAATTGGGGGTAGGTCGGCGCGTTTCGAGAATTCCACAGGACGCATAAGCGTTCGAAAAACCCCGAGTCGGCCTCAAGAAGGGCCGGGGATCGGGTGACTTGCTGGAGTTAAACACAGCGATCTCAGTAAGATGCCTTGGTCATGCAAGGCGACGATTAACAGGAATTGAGTGGCTGGCGGGCGAGCGGCAGAAGCAAAGATTGGGATCGGCGAGAGCAGGGCAAACGAATTCGAATGGGAGCACAGGCTATGAGCCACGCTCGTGAGGCGTTGCGTCCTTACGAGCTATTCGTGTCTTACCGGGTGGCGGAGATGGATCTTTTCAGGCGGTCGAGCTTGCGAGCAATGCATCTTCTGCGCTTTCTCCCCGATATGAATGAAGATTTGAGCGCTGCTTGCGTCCCAACAACAGCGCACCGTGTAGCGCAACTGCCGGCACTGAGACAATGTCTCTGCCAACCGGCCGCCGATCGGGGGCATTGACCCGATTCGTAGAAAACCCGTCTGACGGGGTTTGACTGGCCTGGGCCGGAAGCAGAATTCCGGGATCCGGGAAGCGGAGGGGCGGCAGCAGGAATCGAGGGGCCGTCCGGATTTTTCGATAGATGACCGTAATTAACACCGGCGCCGATGAGTCTCGGGCGCCGGCCCGGCGCGAACGCATGGTGAAGGCGAGGCGGCGGAGCTACGAGGCTCAGGAGTGGACATGCCCAACGAGAAGCGTGCGATACGCAGCCGGCTCGATTTCTCAAAAATTCCTACAGCAACCCAAATTCCCAACCTGATTGAAGTGCAGCGGCGCTCCTACGAGCGATTTCTGCAGATGGACAAGCTGCCCAACGAGCGCGACGACTCGGGGCTGCAGTCGGTGTTTGTTTCGGTTTTCCCGATTACCGATTTCCGCGGAATTTCCCAACTGGATTTCGTCGATTTTTCGATCGGCAACTGGGAATGCAAGTGCGGGCACCTGAAAGGATTGCATCACCTGCGCACCGCCTGCGTGCATTGCGGGGCCATGGTGATTACAGATCCGTTTCTTCCCGGAGATGTACTGTGCCAGAAATGCGGAACCTACAACAAGAACACGCCGGACTTCTGCAACAAATGCGGCGATCCGGTGAGCCTGCAGTTGAAGTACGACCAGCAGGAGTGCGAGGAGCGGGGCATGACGTTCAGCGCGCCCTTGAAGGTGACGGTGCGGCTCACCATTTATGACAAGGACGCGGAGACGGGAAACAAGACAATTCGCGACATCAAGGAGCAGGAGGTGTTTTTCGGCGATATTCCGCTGATGACGCCAAACGGCACTTTCATCGTGAACGGCACGGAACGGGTGATCGTGTCGCAGTTGCACCGCTCGCCAGGAGTGTTTTTCGAGACCGCCAACAACCGCACGTATTTCCTGGGCAAGATCATTCCCTATCGCGGCTCGTGGGTGGAGTTCGAATACGACCAGAAGAACACACTGTATGTGCGGATCGACCGGAAGCGCAAGTTCCTGGGGACCATTTTCCTGCGCGCGCTGGGACTGCGGTCGGACGAGGAGATTCTGAAGACCTTCTACACCGTGGACCGGATCCAGATCGCGGACGGCAAGCTGCATTGGATGATTCCGGAGAATGCGGCGGCGAACACGCACTTGGTGGGGTCGAAGCCGGCGCACGCAATCATGCACGGCAGCGAGGAGATTGCGCACTCAGGCCGGAAAATCACCCCGCATACCATGAGGGCGCTGCGCGCGGCGGGCGTCGAGAAAGTTGAAGTGGAAGCCGCGGAGTTGGATGGGGCGCTCACCGCGGCGGACGTGGTGGATACCGAGACCGGTGAAGTCATTATCGAGGCCAACGTCGAGTTGACCGCGGACCGTTTGCACAAGGTGATGGCCAGCAAGGCGACCAGCTTCGAGGTGTTCTTCCCCGATCGCGACGACGTGGGCAACATCATTTCCAACACGCTCAAGCGCGACTCGGTGCACAAGCCGGAAGAAGCGCTGATCGAGATCTACCGCAAGCTGCGTCCGGGCGATCCGCCAACGCTGGACACGGCGACGGCCCTGTTCGAAGGCATGTTTTTCGATGCGCGCAAATACGATTTTTCGCGCGTGGGTCGGCTGAAATTCAACATCAAGCTGTATGAAAACCAGGACGCCACGCCGCTCGATCACCGCACGCTGACGCCGGAGGATTTCTATGCGACCATACGCTACCTCCTCAAGCTGCGCAAAAACATTGGCGTGGTGGACGATATTGATCACTTGGGCAACCGCCGCGTGAGAGCGGTGGGCGAGCTGATGGAGAATCAGTTCCGCATCGGCCTTGTGCGCATGGAGAGGGCCATCAAGGAAAAAATGAGCGTGTATCAGGAGCTTTCGACGGCGATGCCGCACGACCTGATCAACGCCAAGCCGGTGATGGCGGCCATCCGCGAATTCTTCGGCTCTTCACAGCTTTCGCAGTTCATGGATCAGACCAATCCGCTGTCGGAGATTACGCACAAGCGGCGGCTTTCGGCGCTGGGGCCGGGCGGGCTGAGCCGCGAACGCGCAGGATTCGAGGTGCGCGACGTGCATCCGACGCACTACGGACGCATCTGCCCGATCGAGACACCGGAAGGCCCGAATATCGGGCTGATCAGTTCGTTGAGTTGCTTTGCGCGCATTAACGAATACGGGTTTATCGAATCGCCTTACCGCAAAGTAAAGGACTCGCGAATCCTCGATTACGTGGAGATCATAAACGCCGGCGAAAGCGGCTTGCGCGTGGGCGACCACATCGAGAAGGAAGAAGCGGGGCGGCTGAACGCGCAACTGAAAAAGGCCGGCAAGCGGACCATCGAATCCATTCCCTACAGCTTTTACCTTTCGGCGTGGGAAGAGGACAAACACACCATCGCTCAAGCCAACATCGAGTTCGACGAAAACGGCGTGATCACTGAAGACCTGGTGAACGCGCGCCGGCTGGGGAATTTTGTGCTGGTGAATCGGGCGGAGGTGGATTACATCGACGTCAGCCCGAAGCAACTGGTTTCGGTTGCCGCGTCGCTGGTGCCGTTTTTGGAGCATGACGACGCCAACCGGGCGTTGATGGGCGCGAACATGCAGCGGCAGAGTGTGCCGCTACTGGTGGCCGAGGCGCCGCTGGTGGGCACGGGCATGGAAGGCGTCACCGCGCGCGACTCGGGGGCCGTGATTCTCGCCAAGCGCAACGGCATTGTGGATTCGGTGGACTCGGAGCGCATCATCGTGCGCGTCGAGGGCGAGCATCATCCCACCCAGCTCTCGCGCGAGGTGGGCTCAGACATCTACCAGCTCATCAAGTTCAAGCGCTCGAACCAGAACACCTGCATCAACCAGAAGCCCGTGGTGCGCGAAGGCGACCGGGTGGTGAAGGGGCAGGTGATCGCCGACGGACCGTGCACCGAGCGCGGCGAACTGGCGCTGGGACGCAATGTGCTGGTGGCGTTCATGCCGTGGCGTGGGTACAACTTCGAAGACGCGATCCTGATCAGCGAGAAGCTGGTGCGCGAGGACTACTACACCTCTGTGCACATCGAGGAGTTCGAGATCGAAGCGCGCGACACGAAGCTGGGGCCCGAGGAGATTACGCGCGACATCCCGAACGTGAGCGAACACGCGCTGCGCGACTTGGACGAAAGCGGCGTAATCCGCATCGGCGCACAGATTGGCCACGGCGACATCCTGGTGGGCAAAGTCACTCCGAAGGGAGAGACGCAGCTTACTCCGGAGGAAAAGCTGCTGCGCGCCATTTTCGGCGAAAAAGCCGGCGACGTGCGGGACGCTTCGCTGACATGCCCCCCGGGAATCGAGGGCACGGTGGTGGATGTGCGCATCTTCAGCCGCAAAGGTCAGGAGAAAGACGAGCGCGCCAAGCTGATCGAGGCGGAGTATGTGGCCAAACTTGAAAAGAACCTGGGTGACGAAATTCGCATTTTGACCGATGAACGGCTCAAGCGGTTGGACGCGATTCTGGGCGGCAAGGAAGTGTTGGCCGATTTACACGACGAGCGGACGAACAAGCGGCTGCTGACCAAGGGCGCGATCCTGGATCGTGACACCATCGAGCGCATCTCGACAAAGAACCTGAAGCGGATCCGTTACGCCGATAAGGATCCGCGGGTGAACGAGCAGATCGACGAGATCGAGGAGATGACTTCGCGGCAGATCGAAGTGCTGCGCAAGATCACCAACGAAAAGGTGGCCAAGCTGCAGAAAGGCGACGAGCTGCCTCCTGGCGTGATCAAGCTGGTGAAAGTCTACGTGGCCATGAAGCGCAAGCTCTCGGTGGGCGACAAGATGGCCGGCCGGCACGGGAATAAGGGCGTAATCTCGCGCATCCTGCCCGAGGAAGACATGCCGTATCTGCCCGACGGAACCCCGGTGGAGATCGTGCTCAACCCGCTGGGCGTGCCGAGCCGTATGAATGTGGGCCAGATTCTGGAGACCCATCTGGGATGGGCCGCGCACGGGCTGGGCAAGAAAGTCGCCGAGCTGGTGCGAAATAACTCCGACGCTGCGTACGTGCGGGAAGTGGCGAAGAAGGAGTTTGCCGGAACCGCAGCGCTTCGTCAGTTGCTCGAACTGGATGACGAGACGCTGGTGCGCGTGGCCGTGGGCATGGATAAGGGCATCTGGTTCGGCACGGCGGTCTTCGACGGCGCGCGCGAGGAAGAGATCAAGTCGCTGTTGAAATCGGCCGGACTGCCGGAATCGGGTAAGACCACGCTCTACGACGGCATGACCGGTGAGCAATTCGAACAACCAGTGACGGTGGGCTACATTTACATGCTGAAACTCTCTCATCTTGTCGACGACAAGATTCATGCGCGCTCCATCGGGCCGTATTCACTGATCACCCAGCAGCCGCTCGGCGGCAAGGCGCAGTTCGGCGGCCAGCGCTTCGGGGAAATGGAAGTGTGGGCGCTCGAAGCCTATGGCGCCGCCTACATCCTGCAGGAGCTGCTGACCGCGAAGTCGGACGACGTGTATGGCCGCACGAAAATTTATGAGGCCATCGTCAAGGGCGAAGCGGCCATCGAGCCGGGCGTGCCGGAGTCGTTCAACGTGCTGATTCGCGAGCTTCAGTCGTTGTGCCTGGACGTGGAGCTGATCAAGCGCGCGGATCAAGTGGCGCGCAAGGCGCCCGCGGCTGAAGTGGCTGCGGTCGCGGATTAAAGTCAAGCTCTCTGCTATCGGCTGTGAGTCGTTAGCGATTCCGGCGAAAGCGATTGCGGAGGCAAAGCGAAATTTCCTATTGGCCGGAAGCCGGGAAAGTAGCTCAACCATGGAAGAAAAGAAGGGAGCTGCAGGCTGAGAGCTAATAGCTGAGTTTTTCCAGGGTCTTTCTTGAAGCGGCAAACACCGCTGCCCGGGAAGGAAGGACCCCCATAAAATCCCGGGTGAACCTGCGGCGGCGCCAAAAAGCCCGCCAAGGAGGGTGACCTTGTTCCGAACAAATCCATTCGAGCTTACCAGCCCTATTACCGATTTCGACGCAATCCGCATCATGCTGGCCTCGCCGGAGAAGATCCGGAGCTGGTCGCATGGCGAGGTCACCAAACCGGAAACCATCAATTACCGCACATTTAAGCCGGAACGCGACGGACTATTTTGCGCGCGCATCTTCGGCCCGGTAACGGACTGGGAGTGCCTGTGCGGCAAGTACAAGCGCATGAAGCATCGCGGCGTGATCTGCGACAAGTGCGGCGTGGAAGTGACGGTGAGTAAGGTGCGGCGCGAACGCATGGGGCACATCGAGCTGGCGTCGCCCTGTTCGCACGTGTGGTTTTTTAAGGGCCTGCCGTCGCGCATCGGGCACCTGCTCGACATCTCGCTGCGCGACCTTGAGAGTATTCTCTATTTCGAATCCTACGTGGTGATCGATTCGGGCGACGCACCGGTACGCGAGCGCGAGATCATCAAGGATGAACTGCGTTTCCGCGAGCTCGATCAGCAGTTCCGGCCCTCGGGCTTCAAGGCGATGATGGGCGCCGAAGCCATCAAGGAGCTGCTCAAGCGCGTCAACGTGGATGAGCTGTCCATGGAGTTGCGCGAGCGGATGAAAAATGAGAGCTCGGCGCAGAAGAAGCTCAAATACGCCAAACGGCTCAAAGTGGTGGAGGCCTTCCGCAAGTCGAACAATAAACCGCAGTGGATGATTCTCGACGTGCTGCCGGTGATTCCGCCCGAACTGCGTCCCCTGGTGCCGCTCGATGGCGGCCGCTTCGCCACCTCAGACCTGAACGATCTCTATCGGCGCGTGATCAATCGCAATAACCGGCTGAAAAAGCTAATGGACCTGCACGCGCCGGAAGTGATCGTGCGCAACGAGAAGCGCATGCTGCAGGAGGCGGTGGATGCACTATTCGACAACGGCCGGCGCGGACGCGTCTTGCGCGGGGCCAACAACCGCCCCTTGAAGTCGTTGAGCGATACGCTCAAGGGCAAGCAGGGCCGCTTCCGGCAGAACCTGCTGGGCAAGCGCGTGGACTACTCCGGCCGTTCCGTGATCGTGGTGGGCCCGGATCTAAAGCTGCACCAGTGCGGTCTGCCCAAGAAGATGGCGCTTGAACTGTTTAAGCCGTTCATCTATCACCGTCTGGAGCAGACCGGCCAATGCACCACCATCAAGCAAGCGAAAGAAATGGTGGAGATGCAGGAGCCGGTGGTGTGGGACATCCTTGAGGAGGTGATCAAAGATCACCCCGTGCTGCTCAATCGCGCACCCACGTTGCACCGCCTCGGCATTCAGGCTTTTGAACCGGTGCTGGTGGAAGGCAAGGCGATCAAAATTCACCCCTTGGTTTGCACGGCGTTCAATGCCGATTTCGACGGCGACCAGATGGCGGTGCACATTCCGCTATCGCCGGAGGCGCAGATCGAGGCCAGCGTGCTGATGCTGGCTTCGCACAACATTCTGTCGCCTGCGTCGGGCCAGCCCATCACCGTGCCCACTCAGGATATGGTGCTGGGCCTCTATTACCTCACCAAGGCGAAGAATGGCGCCAAGGGCGAAGGGCGCGTTTTCGCCAATACGGAAGAGGTCCTCATGGCGCTCGAGGCCAAGGAGCTGGAAACGCTCTCGCCGATCCGTTTGCGCTACACGGGCAAAGTGCTCGACATGACTACGGCATACGACGATCAGGACCTGCTGCACACCGATCCGGTGGATTTCGACAAGGAGTACATCTCCACTACAGTGGGCCGCGTCATCCTGAATGACGCCCTGCCGGCGGGTATGCCGTTCATCAACGGCCTGCTGAAGAAGAAGGGCATCGGGCAACTGGTGAACTACTGCAATCAGAACCTGGGTCTGGAAACGACCGTAGGCATGCTGGACCGCATTAAGGCGCTGGGCTTCCAATTCGCCACGCGTTCGGGGCTCTCCGTCGGCCTCGACGACATGGTGATCCCGGCGAGCAAATATAGCGTGGTGGACGAAGCCGACAAGAAGGTAATCGAAGTCCAGAAGCAGTATATGGATGGCGCTATTACGAACGGCGAGCGTTCTAACAAGGTCATCCAGATGTGGTCGGCGGTGACCGATCAGGTGGCCGACGAAATGTTTTCCAACATGAAGCGGGCCGACGACGAGGGAGCCATGAACCCGATTTACATCATGGCCGACTCTGGCGCGCGCGGATCGAAGCAACAGATTCGGCAGCTCAGCGGCATGCGTGGATTGATGGCCAAGCCTTCCGGCGAAGTGATCGAGACGCCGATCAAGGCGAACTTCCGCGAAGGGCTAACGGTGCTCGAATATTTCATCTCCACGCACGGCGCGCGCAAAGGCCTGGCGGACACGGCGCTGAAGACCGCCGACTCCGGCTACCTGACCCGGCGTCTGGTGGAC
Source organism: Acidobacteriaceae bacterium (assembly GCA_030041305.1). Taxonomy (GTDB): domain Bacteria; phylum Acidobacteriota; class Terriglobia; order Terriglobales; family Acidobacteriaceae; genus Telmatobacter. Next base: position 16,792 of record JASHOC010000181.1, on the reverse strand, counting down.
GTGGCGCAGGACGTGATTGTGACCGAGCACGACTGCGGCACGATGGAAGGCATCTACGTGGGATCAATCGTGGAGTCGGGCGAGATCATCGAGCCGCTGCGCGATCGCATCATCGGGCGCGTTTCGCTGGAGCGCATCAAGGACTACGACGGCAACGTGGTGGTGGAAGTGAATCAGCCCATCGACGAAGACATCGCATCGGCGATTCAGGGGGCGGGCGTGGAGAAAGTGAAAATCCGCTCCGTGTTGACCTGCGAATCGCGACGCGGAGTTTGCGCGCTGTGCTACGGACGTAACTTGGGTTCCGGCCGCATGGTGGAACTGGGCGAGACGGTTGGCGTGATCGCGGCGCAGTCCATCGGCGAACCGGGCACACAATTGACCATGCGCACCTTCCACGTGGGCGGCACGGCCAGCCGCGTGGCCGAAAGCTCGCGGCTCGACGCCAAGAACAACGGCATTGTGCGTTTTATCAACCTCAACACCGTCGAGAGCAAGGATGGCGCTCTGGTGGCGATGAACCGCTCTGGGTCGATCGCCATTGTGGACGAGCGCGGCCGCGAAAAGGAGCGCTATCAGGTGGTCTACGGCGCGCGCCTGCGCGTCAAAGATGGCTTGCCGGTGAAGCTCGGCGAGTCGCTCGCGGAGTGGGATCCATACACCTACGCCATCCTGACCGAGATCGGGGGGACAGCCCAGTTTAAGGACTTGCAGGAAGGCATCACGCTCAATGAGGAAGTGGACGAAGTGACCGGCCTCTCGCGCTGGGTGGTTGCCGATTCGCCCGACGAGAAGCGGCAGCCGGCGATCGCCATCAAGGGCGCCAAGGGCCCCAAGCGGTATCTGTTGCCGCGCGGCGCCCACCTGATGGTGCAGGATGGCGACGAAGTGGGTCCCGGCGATGTGCTGGCGAAGATTCCCAAGGAGTCAACGCGGACGAAGGACATCACCGGCGGTCTGCCTCGTGTCGTCGAACTCTTCGAGGCGCGCAAACCTCGCGAAACGGCCATCATCTCGGAAATCGATGGCGTGGTTCGTTTCGGCGAAGTCTCCAAGGGCCAACGCAAGATTTATGTGACGGCCGACAATGGCGATGAGAAGGAATACTTGGTGCCGCGCGGCATTCACGTCAATGTGCAGGAGGGCGAGCGGCTGCGCGCAGGCGATCCGTTGATGGACGGTCCCTTGAACCCCCACGACATTCTGGCCGTGCTGGGCGAAAAGGAGCTGCAGGCCTACCTGGTGAACGAAATCCAGGAGGTCTACCGGCTGCAGGGCGTCGCCATTTCGGATAAGCACATTGAAGTGATTGTGCGTCAGATGTTGCGCTGGGTGCGGATCGACGAAGTGGGCGATTCCAGCTTCCTGCTCGAGCAGCAAGTGGACCGCTTCCGCTTCAAGGAGGAGATCGAACGTGTGGCTGCCAACGGAGGTCGTCCGCCGATCGGGCGTCCGCTGCTCTTGGGCATCACCAAGGCCTCACTCTCAACGGACAGCTTCATTTCCGCGGCGAGTTTCCAGGAGACGACGCGCGTGCTCACTGAAGCCAGCATCAACGGCGCGGTGGACAACCTGCGCGGGTTGAAGGAGAACGTGATCGTGGGGCGGCTGATTCCGGCGGGCACGGGCCTCGAGTACTACCGCAACGTGCAGCTCTCGCCGGAGCTCGAAGAAGCGGCGGCGAGGGTGCAGCAGGAAGTTAGCGCGGAGATCGAAGCCGCGGAGCGCGAACTCGAACTCATGCGACAAGAGGGCGAAGCCGAGGAGCTGGCGGCGGAGTAAGGAGAAGGATCCGTTGTCAGTGGTCAGTGGTCAAAAGGCCCGGTGCAAGCCGGGCCTTTCCATTGGGGCGAAAAGCTGCGTCGTCCCAAACTGTCCATCGCCAAGGTGCAATCGGCGCAATGTCCGACAAAGAGGCGCAGGACGCGGATACTGCTCCAGTCAATCCGGCCCTTATCGCGCCGCCGTAATCACCGCAAGCAATTCCTCGCTCGTGAGCGAAAGCGGATTGGCCTGCATGCTGCTGGCGCGCGCTGCCTTCTCGACTATGCCGGGCACATCGGCTTCGCTCACTCCCCAGGCGCGCAGCGCAGGAACGTGGAGCTCGTCGCAAAGTGTGCGCACCCAGTCGACGCCATCCTCCGCGCTTGCATCATTCCGGCGGGTTAATAGGCGCGCGATGACGGCGTAGCGTTCGAGGGCGGGATGCTGCGGTTCGCGCGCTCGCAACGCGGCAAGGTTAGCCGCCATGCCGTGCGGCAATAGCGCCGCACAGAGCGCGCCATGCGGCGCTTGAAAGGAGCCTCCAAGCGGCGCCGCAAATCCATGCACCACGCCCAGTCCGGAGTTCGCCAGCGCCAAACCGCCGAAGAGGCTTGCCAGGGCCATGTCGCGGCGCGCATCCCGGTCTGCGGCGTCATGGCATGCGCGGTGCAGAGCGCCGGAGACGCGCCCGATCCCGTCCAGGCAAATTGCATCCACCAGTGGATTGGCGCGGGAGCTGACATACGGCTCGATGAGCTGTGTCAGGGCGTCAAGGCCGGTGAATGCGGTGACCGCGGGTGGCAGCGCGTAGGTCAGCTCGGGATCGACCAGCGCGACCCGCGGCAGCATGAGGGGGCTTCGCAAGCTCGCTTTGATCCCGTGCTTCGCCACTCCGAGTACGGCATTGCGCGTCACCTCACTGCCCGTGCCCGCCGTGGTCGGCGCGGCAATGAATGGCAAAGGCGGGTTAACAAGGGCGCGACCCTTTCCCACCACCTCGAGAAAATCGAGCGGCTCACCGCCGTTGGTAGCGATGATGGCAATCGCTTTGCCGGCATCAATGGCGCTGCCCCCGCCCACTGACACGACGACGTCGCAGGAGGCCTTCTGGGCGCGCTGCGCCCCTTCGCGGACCAGGTCAACCGTCGGCTCGCCGGGTACGGCAAAAGTTTTGGCCTCGAGCGCCGAGATAAGCCACTTCAAGCGTTTTGTCGAGGCCCCGGTCACGGCCAGCGGGCGGGCGCCGAAACTGCGAACCAGTTCAGGGAGGGTGGAGGCGGCGCCCTCGCCAAAAACAATCCGCGTTGCGGTCGCAAACTCGAAGCGCATCACTTTACCAACCCTGGGGAGCGGGGAAGACAGCGTTGTATTGGGTTCTTTGGCGCGGTTCGGCCATCATCGGCGCGACTGCATCGCGCCACTTCGCGTAGTGAGCTGTCTCTCTATGAGCGGCCGCTGCTTCGGGGGTGCGATAGACCTCGATCAGCACGAACCGTGTCGCATCGTCCCGCTGCTCGACCACGTCGAAGCGGGCAATGCCGGGCTCTTGCACACTCGAGCGAGCGTTCTCGATCGTGGCTTGCCTGAAATCCGCAACCGATTCCGGTTTGACTCGTACATGCACGTGAACAATAAGCATTGGACTTACCTCCGCTCCTATCCTACTGCCGCGCTCTGGCGCCCGGGTACACGCCGCCACTGCCATCAGACGCCCGTAAAACTGCTCAACGTTCGAGCCAGCAATCGAATGAAAGAGGGGCTCCTCATGCGGGAAACGGATGTTTCTTGCGTTTCATCCGAAAAAACGAATGCGCAGCAACAATGGGCTTCCACATTGCTCGAAAACAAGCGGCCGGGCCCATGCGAATCGGGGATGCATGTACAATATGTGATGAACGCGATAATTTTTAGAAGCAGTTGAACCTCCGAATGCGTCTCTTGGCGCTTTTTGCTGCTCGCGAACTTTAGGTGCGAGTGGCGCAACCTACATTGGAGGCAAGGACGCAGTGCTCGCGCGTGCAAAACGTCTGCTGGATGAAAGTAACGATGGAACACCCGTGCTGGTCGAGAAGGAAGAACGAAAGCCGCGGATACAATCCGCTGTGCGGACGGTTTCCATCCTGCTTGCGGTGGCCGATAGCGCCGACGGCCTGAGAGCCAAAGAAATCATGAAGCAGGTGGGTCTCTCGCGCCAGGTGACCTATCACCTGATCCACACGATGCTCGGCACGGGCATCATTCGCAAAAACGAGAGCAATCGCTATGTGCTTGGACTGGCGGCGGTGTCGATTGCCGAGGGCTTTCATCGGCAACTGGCGCCGCCGGAGCAACTGGCGCGGAAGGTTCGGTCCATTGTGGCCGCCATCGGCGAGACCGCCCACGCGGGCGGATGGGTTGACGGGGAAATTGTTGCGCTGGCGACCGCAGCCGGCCATGCGCCCGTGGCGGCGGCGAAGGTTCCACAGGGTTACAGCGGCTACGCCCACGCCCGGGCGGCGGGAAAGTTGTTGCTGGCCCTGGTCGATCCGTCGGTGCGGGAAGCCTATCTGACCAAACATCCCCTCGAACGACGGACGAACAACACCATTGCGGATCGCGAAATGCTGGAGAGGGAATTCGAGGAAATCCGGGCTCGCGGCTACGCCGTCGACAATGAGGAGTTTTACGAGGGGTTGCAGTGCCTGGCGGTGCCTGTCGAAGGTCTGGGCGGGAGGTTCGTGCTGGGCATCTCGGTGCCGAAAGAGCGATTCGAGAAGAAATTCGATAAGTACCTTGCGGCGCTGCTCAACGCGGCTCGAATCGACAACTAGGGCCTGTTAAGACTCTTGGGGTGGATGGCGTTCGGAGCCAAAATCGGGCCAGAACCGGGGCCCCCACGGACGGGTCTTGGTCCGTGGGGTGGAGACGAGGCCGAGCCCGAAGGCTTTGGCGGCTCCAAGGTCGAGGGCGAGAACGAAGTATGGCCCGATTTTCCACCCCAGCGACCAAAGGCCGTCGCTGGGGACCCCGGGATTTTGGCCGCAACCCGAAGGGACAGGGCCGATTTTCCCGATTTCGTTGTCGCTCGTCGCTAGCAGACCCCCGGTATGCGTCTCTCCTCGCTCCTAGAACTCGGGAAAATCGGCTCCCGTCGCCGCCATCCCCATAGTGTTAGCAGGCCCTAGAGCGGCTTCATCGGGATTGTTTCCAGTGGACCATGGGCAGGCCCGGCAGCGGCGCGCGAAAGTAGGGAATGCGGCTGGCGCGTAGGGAGCCGATGTAGAGCGTCTGTAGGTCTGGACCGCCAAAGGTGACGCTGGCCATCCAGGGCGCGACGCCTTGGCCGGTGGCGAAGAGAACCTCTTCGTTCACTCGACCGGCGAAGAAGGCCCGCTCCAGGGCGTCCACTTTGTTCGGGTCGCCTTCGTCGAGGAGCACGCGCAAATCGCCTTGCGGGCTGAGGACGAAGAGCTTGTCAGAGTAGACCATAGTGCCCCATAGGTTTCCCGCGCTGTCGAAGGCGATGCCGTCGGGCCAGGCACCCTTGCCCAAACTCGAGGGCCCAAACATTTCGCGCTCGCCCAGCGAGCCGTCGTCGTGGACTCGCAACCGGCTGATGCAGCCGCCGGTGGTTTCGGCGACGTACAAGTACTCCTCGCGCGCGTCCATGCGAATCTCGTTGGTAAAGTGGAAGCCTTCGGCCATAATGCGGAAAGCTCCGTTGACATAGCGGGCAATGAAGCCATCGGGCAGATCGGGGCGAAGCGCGTGCATCCAGTTCTGGATGCGGGTTGAGACCGTGATCCAGATGCGGTCTTTCGAATCGCGCAACACGAAATTCACTTTGCCAATCGGCTCCCCGTCGATGTGGTCGGCCAACACCCGGGATTCGCCTTCGCGGGTCATGACCTCGAGGCGATCGGTTCCGAAATTGGCAATGAGGATATCGCCATTTGCGGCGAACGCCAGGCCGTTGGGCAGGGTGCCCTCGAGGTAGCGCGAAGCTTCGCTCTCGACACCCGCGAAGTGGCCGGAGTGTCGCTGGGCAATGATGCGCTGGCTGCCGTCGGACTGAAGATGCACCACCCCGCCGCGTGCGTCCGCGATCCAGAGTGAGCCATCGGGCTCGGCAAGAATACATTCGGGCCGTTGCAGGCCGGCGCCGGTGTAGCGCAGGGTTGAGGGATCCAATTGAAAATCGAGGATGGAGGTCGGCATAAGAAACTGCTCAGGTGCGTTGCATAATATGCACTGCACATTGATGAATAATGGTAACAGGCGAAACTGGAATTTTCTCCCACGCGCAAACGACGGGGATGCGCAAATTCTAAAAACCTTCCTTAGCTGTGCGAGTCAGTTTGGAGCCGGGGCTGCCGGGGCCAGAGTCACACTTTCGAGCCGGTCTGGGCGAGGGCGTGGCCGATGCGCGCGGCTACGCCGCAAACTTTTTCACCATATTCCGGGTAAAGCTCCTTGGAGAAACGCGAGGCAGGAGCGGAGATGCCGATGGACCCGACTATATCGTCACCGAAGCGAATCGGGGCGGCGATGCAGCGCAAATCCGGAGCGAACTCCGACTCGTCCGTGGCATAGCCGCGCTCGCGTACGGCGGCGCACTCCCGGGCCAGGGCCTTGATGCCGGTGATGCTGGACCGGGTATACATTTGCAGCGGTCCGGCTCCTAAGAGCGCGCGCAGCTCGCGCTCGTCCGCGTCGGCAATGAGGGCTTTTCCGTGCGCGGTGCAATATAAGGGCACAAGTTCCCCGGTTTGGCCGGCGACGGCGAGCACGTGCGTGGCGTGGGCGGAGTCAATGAAAAGCGCATGCTTGCCTTCGCGGATGGCCAGATGGGCGGTTTCGTTGATCTGCTTGGCCAGGTGCTCGAGTTCGGGGTGGGCCACCTTGACCAGCATGTTGCTCCAATCGTACTGGCGCGAAAGGGTCCACATCGACGATCCGAGAACATAATCCTTGCGCCCCGGCGGGCAGGAGAGAAACCCCCGGCGGCGCAGCGTGTGCGCCAGGCGGAAGGCGCTGCTGCGGTCGATGTTTAACAGATCGGCCAGCTCCCCCAGGGAGACTGGCTGCTTGGAACGGGCAACGAGCTGCAGAATCGCCAGTCCGCGATCCAGACTTTGGATAAAAGGCGCTTGAGGGGTCTTTGTCGGCATGGGCGGCATAATGTGATGCTCAAGTGCGGAATTTCAACCCTATAGACTTAAGATAACTCACCGTTTCGCTCGCCGATTGGCGCTGCGGGACCGGATTCGGACCGAAGAGTTAAGTCGTCCATCATGCCGTAAATTTGCCGCCCTTTCATAAAGTCGAGAATTGAGCCCCTCTCCGTTTGTGTCTCGACGTGAGAAAACCAGAAAAAGCGGTTTTGTTTAAAAGCCGGAAAGCCGCACGGCGGAATGACTTGACGTGGCCGGTTCAAAAGCGGATGATGGTTTCATTTGATGCATCATATGCAAGCTCGATATCTTTAAATGCAATGCCGCAAATCGGGCGCCCGATATCTCCGGGCAACCGGACCCCCAATGGCGATCTCCAAAAGGAAGGTACGCATCAGAAATGGATTACTCATGTTTTGGGCTCAAGGACCGGATTGCGATCGTGACGGGGGCTTCGCAGGGCATAGGCCGCGCCATCGCGCTGGGACTGGCGCAGGCCGGAACCCACCTGGCGCTGGCCAAACATCCGGTGGGCAACATGGAAGCAATCGAAAAAGTGCGTGCGGAGATCGAGGGGCTGGGTCGCCAAGCGATCATCGTGCCTACTGATGTTTCCCAGCCTTCGCAATTGACTGCCCTGGTGGATAAGACGAAGGAGAAGTTCGGAGCTATCCATATTCTGGTGAACAACGCGGGTTGGACGGGCACGACACCGGCGCTGGAGGTGACTGAAGAAGAGTACGACAAAACCATGGCCGCGTCTCTCAAGAGCGTATTTTTCGCCTGCCAGGCCGCGGCGCGCATCATGATTCCGCAGGGCGGAGGCAGAATCATCAATATCGGATCGAACTTCGGCGTGATAGGTTTCAAGAAACGCTCGGTGTATGCCGCGGCGAAAGCGGGAGTGCATCATCTTGCCCGAGCGCTTTCTTTGGAATGGGCTCATGATGGTGTGGTGGTGAATGTGGTAGCGCCGTGCATCACGGAAACGGAGTCGCGCAGGAATATTCTGGAGCGGCCCGGCTACAAGGAATGGGCGACCACCGAGATGCTTCCGCGCGGCCGCTGGAATCAGCCTGAGGATCTTGTGGGCGCGGTGCTGTTCCTGGCCAGCGACATGGCCGATATGGTTGTGGGACACGTGCTGATGGTAGATGGCGGCTGGACCATCCACTAATCAGATAGCCGGTGGCGCCGGCGCAGGGTGAAATTTCGTTCGCCAAGGTGAAATGGGAATGAAACTGGCAAACAAAGTCGCGTTGGTGACTGGGGCAGCCCAGGGTATCGGAAAGGGCATTGCCGAAGTAATGGCAAGCAAGGGGGCCGATGTTGTGGTCAGCGACATCAAATCCTGCGAGCAGATGGACTCCCTTGCGGAATGGGTGCGGGGCAAAGGTCGGCGTGCGATGGTCATTCGCGCGGACGCCTCGAACCGGGAACAGGTGGAATCTATGTTTGAGCGCGCCTGGACTGAGATGGGCGCCATCGACATCCTGGTGAACAATGCGGGCATCGAGACCATCGTTCCCTTTTTGGAGATGACCGATGAACAGTGGCGCGACGTCACGATGGTGAACCTGAGAAGCGAGTGGCTGTGCTCGCAGGTGTTCTGCCGGCGCGCCATTGCCGCCAAGCGGCCCGGGGTCATCGTGAACATCGGCTCAATTCAAGCCGGGCGCGTGCTCCCGGGGCGCACGCATTACGCTCCGAGCAAACTGGCGATCGAGGCGTTGACGCGCAACATGTCGGCGGAAGTGACGCCGATGGGCATTCGCGTGAATTGCATTCATCCGGGGCTGATCGAGACGCCGATGACGGATTGGGTGATGAAGCGTCCCGATCTTTTGAGCGGGGTGCTGGGCCAGATTTCGATGGGGCGTCCGGGGCAGCCGTGCGAGATTGGGACCGTGGCCGCCTTTCTGGCTTCCGATGAGGCCAGCTACGTGACTGGCCAGTCGTTTTATGTGGATGGTGGATGGATAGGGAAGTAGAAATCCAGACTTTATTCGCTCATCTCACTCGGCTCCGTTGCATCGACAGAGAAATCGTAAGCAACGTCTTTTTCTCGAGCGCCTCTCCTTCGCATGTACTCTTGTCCGGAAACGGACCCGTTTGGGAAGGGATGCCCTCACGGTTCGCGTTCGAGAAGATCTTTCAATTTCGCCATTTCGATATCGACTTCATTTGCGGCGGCGTCGAATGCGTGATCATCCAAAACGGGCGGCTGGAAAAATGTCATGAGGAATGTGGCGCCGTCGCCGTTTGGAACAACCCGCGCCGGAACCGTCCACGATGCCTGCGGGTCTTTCCAAAGATGATCCAGCAGACCGAGCGGCCTGTTTGAAAGCATCTTCAATTGGCCTTTTCCCTGCCGCGTCTCGGTGTCATACCATCCATCAGTTGCCGGCTTTACAGATTTCATGTTGACGATGGCCCACTTGGGCCAATTCTCCGGGTTGTTGAGGAAGTCAAAAGCCCGTTCTACGCCCACGCGCAAATCAACGGATTTAGTGATTGATCGGCTAATCTTTCGTGGCTGCATCAAGTCTCCTAGCCTGGCTGGCGCTGCATAGGCAAATGCCAGCTTGGCAGCATTCGCGCGCACATGGGCTTAATTGCTCTCGCCCGCGCCTTCGGGGAGCGCGAACACGTAGTAGCCCTGCGTGGGGGGCTCTTCATCGTTTGACTGCGCGGGAACCGATCCGGCTGTTCGAGGAAGAGTGGTCTCGTTAGGCCGTTGGGTTGCGCTCATCACCAGATATTCGCGGCCGGCGACCTCATAGACGGCGGGGATGCCCTCGGGGTCGGCGGCAATTTTCGCTTGCCATAATACCTTGCCGGTCATTTCGTCGTAAGCGCGCACGGTTCCGTCTGACTTGGCTCCGCCGAAGATGAGCCCGCTCGCCGTCACCACAACGCCGCCACGCGGCCAGAAGCTGCCGGTGTCGGTGATGCCCTTCTCCTCAAGCCAGGTGACGCCCCCAAAAGGAACTTGCCATTTGATGATTCCGGTGTTGAGGTCGTAGGCGGTGAGCGTGGACCACGGCGGGCCGATGGTGGGCAGACCTTCGCTGGAGTTGATGAACCCATAGCCGCTCCAGTAGCGCGTGCCCGGCGGGGCGAGGCGCGGCGTTGTTGGGTTCGGCGCCATGATGTAGGCCAAAACATTCGGTGGAACATGGGCCTGCTCGGGATGGCGGAGATACGCAATCAAATTATCCAAATCCGAGGGTTCCAAACCGCTAACGGCGGGCATCGATCCTAAGCCGCCCTGCACCACGGTGCGCACCTGATTCTCTCCAACGCGATCAACCACTCCGGTCAGGGATGGGATCGCCGGTGGCTGTCCGGCCATGTTGGCCATGTGGCACATCCTGCAGTTTGCGAGATACACCACCTGGCCTTTGGTTTCAGCGGAGCCATTGATCTCTCGCCGCGGCGGCTTGGGCTCGAGCTGCAAGATCGACGGAGCCGCCTTGGAGAGCACGAAGAAGAGCCCCCTGGTGGGGTCGGCGGCGGCCGATCCCCAGTTTGCGCCGCCGTTGTTGCCGGGCATTTCCATGGTTTGCCTGGTGTCATCCGGCGTGTAGAGGCCGTCGTTGTGGGTGGCGGCGATCTCGGCGCGGATGGCTTCGCGCTCCTTGGGATCGGCAATGTACGGATCCACGTCATCGGGGGCGAACTGTTGCCGGTCGAACGGCTGAATCACCGTGGGGAACGGCTGGGTGGGCCACGCAATCTGGCCAGGCATGTCGGACTGGGGCACAGGCCGCTCGACAATGGGCCAGAGGGGCTTGCCGGTCTCGCGGTTCAATACATAGACGAACCCGTTTTTGCTCGCCTCGGCAAGGATATCGACTTTGTGTCCGTCGTGATTGACGGTGAGCAATTTGGGGCCGACCGTCAGATCGTAGTCCCACAAGTCGTGATGCGTCGTCTGATAGTACCAGAGCAGTTTGCCAGTACGAGCGTCGATGGCGAGAAGACAGTCGGAATAGAGATTCGCGCCATTGCGATCAGCGCCATAAAAATCGTACGTGGGTGAGCCGGTGGGGAAATAGGCGATGCCGCGCTGGGCGTCGAGGGAAATTTCGCCCCAGGTATTCGTTCCGCCAATGTATTTCCACGCATCAGGAGGCCAGGTTTCGTAGCCGGGCTCACCCGGATGAGGAACAGTGTGGAAGATCCACGCCATTTGGCCGGTGATCACGTTGTAGGCGCGCAAATCGCCGGGTGGCGACTCATATTCTTCACCCGTTGCGGAGCCTTCGAGAATGAGGTCGCCGAAGATTCTGCCCGGCGTCTGCGATCCAATCATGCGGATGGTGCTGGGGTCGCGGCCTAGGCCCACGCGCAAGTCGACGCTACCGTTGTCGCCGAAGGAACCGATGGTTTTTCCTGAGCGCGCGTCGATGGCCGTGAGCGTGTTGTCAACCATGCAGAGGATACGGCGATCTGAGCCCTCTGCATTCTGCCAATAAGTGAGCCCGCGGGTGCTTAACCGGGTCACTTTGCCGAAATCATGAACCCAGATTTCTTTGCCCGTGGCTGCATCGAGTGCGGTGACGCTGTTGTTCTTGCCGATAACGTACATGACGCCTTGGATCACGATGGGATTGGAGCCATAGCGGCCGCCGTTATTGCCGGCAGGGTAAAACCACACCTGCTGCAACCGCGCCACGTTGGAGGGGTTGATCTGCTTCAGCGCCGAGTATTGCGCATCGTCCGGACTGCCTCCGTATTCGCGCCAGGTAGTATAAGGCGCCGGCGCCGAGACGCCGTCGCCTCTAGCGGTTGTTTTTGAAGCCGCCAACAGCATGATTGCAGCCGCGGGCAAGAACAGCAGTGTTGCAGCAAACCAATACAGCCTATCCTTCATCTGGTTTCCCCCTACTTCACTCCACGGCCGACGCTCCCGAAAGCAGCAGACCGAAACAACCGGCAGCAAGTGCGCCGGAAGGAACCTTCGCCCGCGCAACAGCCGCTCGGTCATTTCATCGCGCTGTTCTTCACGTGTGGACTCTCGGAAGTTCGCAGAGCGACCAGCCGCGTTACGCGGCAGACTGCAGAATCGCCCCAGTCGATTGCATAGTACGCAATCTATTTTGAGTGAGTAATCCTAGCAATCCGTAATAACAGAAGTCAACCGCGGAAGTGCTTGTCCCCGCGGTCTCTCTTGGCCATAGGAGGAAGGCGGCGCGATTCAGTTCCCCAACTGGCGAAGCAGGTTGCGCGCTGCACTGCGCAGCGATGGATCCGGGCTTTCAGCCGCCTTTTGACAGTGGACGCGCGCCTCCGCCGTATGGCCCTCGCGCGCCAGCACGGTGGCCAGACCGAGCTGCGCTTCGTAAAGATTGGGATTGAGGGCGATCGCCTTGTCGAATTGCTGCCCGGCTTCGGCCTGCTTTCCCTCGGCCGCCAAAACTTCGCCCAGGCTGGTGTGCAGGTCGGCGGCGTTGGGCGCGCTTGCAAGCGCCATTTCATATTGCGCCGCGGCCTCCGGCAATCGGCTGCGGGCGGCGAGCAGGTCAGCGAGGTCGCCATGGGTTTGCGCGTCGCCTGAATTGAGGCGCGCAGCCTGCTCAAGTTCGTCAAGGGCCTGATCGTAGGCGTGCATCAACTCCAGCATGAGGCCATAGCCATGGTGTGCGGCCGCATCTTGTCGATCCACGCGGATGGCGCGCTGGAACTGATATGCCGCCTGCTCGTAGTCGCCGGTCCCACTCAGCAGGTTGCCGAGATTGCTGTGCGCCTCGGCCAAGTCTGGGTTGTCGCGGATCGCCGCGTGAAGCCACTTTTCCGCGTTCTGCCGATCTTTTTCGCGGATCGCGAGCAAGCCGAGGAGGTTTTCCGCCTGGGCCAGCGCAGGATTCAAGGCCAAAGCACGCAATAAAGTGCGGCGAGCGTCTGCTGTGCGTCCCTGGCGCTGATAGAGATTGCCCAGGTCGGCGAGCAATTGATCATCATCCGGGGAAGCGGCTGCGGCCCGGCTCAGAACTTCTTCAGCGCGTGGCATTTTGCCTTTCGCAACCAGCAGCGCTACGGCTAGCTCCTTCGATGCCGCAGGATAAACGGGCCGGCGGCGCAGCGCCTCTTCGTACCAGCGCACCGCATCGCCATTGCGCCCTGCCTTGGAATACGCATGGGCCAACTCGAAGTAGAATTCGGGAGCGGCGGGAGCATCTTTGAGGATATCTTGTTGTAAGCCTGCAATTGCCGCTGCTCCCTGCGATCCGTCCTGGGCTCTGGCGACGTCCATATAGAGCTCGCTGTCCGCCGTGGGAGGCAACTGCGGCGGATAGTAGAGGACGATGCCCAGCCGGCCTTGCTCATTGACTACTTCAGGCTTGGGCGCTGCAAGGTCGAGGTTAGGCTCAACGCGTTGAATGAAGTGATCGGTCATAACCACGTGAACGGCGTCGTCGGTACGCCGCTTGGGCATGTGGCAGGTAAGGCAGTCGGCGTCTGCAGGCAGGGCGACGGTGTGCTTAACGCCTTGATGACAACTTTGGCACACCGCCAGATAACGCTGCGTCATGCCCGGCGCGCGATAGCTTGCATGCGGATCGTGGCAGGTGATGCAGGTCATCTGACTGTTACGAAAGCACGCCGACATGCGCAGTCGATAGGCGGCGTGTGCAATCTCGAAGCGGTCATCTTTCTGGTTCGATACGGGATCGAAATAGATCTTGTAATCGCTGAGCGGCTGGCCGGGCCGGTAGGAGAATACGGCGCGGTTGTAACGCCGAATCTCGTTGGGCATGTGGCTGCTGCTGGTCTCCAGGTGGCACTGCATGCAGACTTCGAGCTGGCGGTCGCGATTGAGGCGGGCGGGATTGACGATGGCCGCGCGGATGACGTCGACGGGGGCGCCGGAGCGGGCGGCCTCAACATGGGTGCGGCCTGGACCGTGGCAGCGCTGACAATCGATGCCCATTGGCAGGGTGGTGGGAAAGGCGGGAGGATCGAGCCCAGCGGGATTGAAACCGGTCAACGGTCGCGGATAGGCGTTGTGGCAGAACATGCATTCGGCGGGGATGGCGCGCCGGAAGTCTTCCTGGTCCGCGCGGTCGTAGCCGGGGCTCATGGCCCAATAACCGCCGCGCTCGGCGTACCAGGAGACGGGGAGTTCGATGAGCTGCCCTTGGGCGTTGCGATGGAGAAAGGTTTGGGCGTGATTGCCGGAGCCGATCACATCATCGACCTGCTCGTCCACAAGGTTGGTCTGCTGGCCGCGATAGCCGATCTGATAGCGTCTTTCGAACAGCTTGCCGTCATGCTCGAGGAGGACGTAGTGCATGTCGGACGGCTGGTTCTCGATGCCGGCGCCGTTGAACTCGGCGCGCAGGGCGGCCGCGTCGGGAAGGCTGAAGGAACGGCCCATGCCAGTCGCGCGGTAGGATTGCGCGATTTTTTGATGGCACTCGGCGCAGACGCCGGGATCGATATAGCCGGACGAGTCAGCCTTTGCTGAAGAGGCGGCATGGGTTGGATGCGACGGCGCGTGCTGCGCCGCGGCCCTTGCTGTCGACCTGGGCGTGAACTCGGCGAAGGCGGCGGCAAGAATTCCGCAGAGGATGAAGGAACGCGTTGGGAAACGCTGAAACTGCATCGCGAAAAGCCGCGCCAAAGACGCCTGCACGGGGAGGCCGCAGTGGGGTCATTTTATCAGCCGCTCAACGGGCGAGAGACGGAGAGACGCGAATTCGATGCGCAGGGCGGCGCAGGCCGAGTGGTTCTGCCGGTCCACTCGCATGGCCGGCCGCGGCGCCCGGCGGCAGGGTCAGATATGATTCCGGTTCAAAATGTCAGCTATGTGCCCGGTCCGTACCCTACCACCCCCCCACCCCCATTCTGTCGATAAGTGGCGTGTTTTCAGGCGGTTGCGGGACGCGAATCGAAGTAAATATAAGAAAATAGACCACTTATTGACAGATATAAGAAAATGCAAGGGTTACGGGCCGGTTTTTGGACGTCCGGACACGATTTCTGCGTCTACGGCGGTTCTCCAATTCCCGTGGAGTTTTGAGGGTCGTGCCAGGTGGCGTTTTCTTGGGAAAAACGCCACTCAACGTTCGAGGTTCTGCTCTACACCAATTGGAGAACCGCTATAGCCCGGTTCGGAATCTGGCGCTTGCCCCATGGTTGTTGTTCTCACCAGAACCAGTGTAGCGAATGCGAAGAAAATACCCGAACTGCGGACTTTCGCCGTAAGTGGTGGATCTTGCTGAAGAAAGTTAGCCTGGGAACGATGCGCGGGCTTGACACCAGCGTAAACGGGGTGAACGAATCAGCGAGTCGGCGGGTCAGCGAGTCAGCGCGCGCCAGCGGACCAGCCTTTGCGTTGAGGGCGTTTTTGAAACGCGGTGGATTGGTGGTGGAATGCATGCGCAATGATTGTGGATTGTGTGCGATTTTGGGTGGAGCGGGTTGGGTCGGGGCATTTCAAGCCGATAGGCGGATTCTTCGACACTGGCCGGCACGGGAGCTATTGCCTCGAAGCCAGTTTCCGGAAAACGTTCTGACGATCCGGGCGGGCCGGAGGCGTCACTCCTTCTGCTAGCTCGGCGCGGCGCTACGCGCGGGATCAGTTTTCGCGTTTTGGTTCTTCGAGGCGGAGGAAATGGACGTGGCCGCCAGCGTCTCCGGCGACGATTCGACCTCCGACGAATGCACAACAGGAAGCTGCGCCATCGCACGTAAATGTTGCCGTCACTTCTCCTGTCTCCACATCCCACATTTTCAGCGTCTGGTCCCAAGAGGCGGATACGGCGAAACGCCCGTCCCCGCTCAATGCCACGCCTTGGACCGCGCCTGCGTGGCCCTCGAGGGCGCCAAGTTCGCACCCCGTTTCCACATCCCACACCTTCAACGTTTGATCCCCGGATGCGGACGCGGCGCGCCGCCCGTCCCCGCTCAACGCCACGCCATTGACCGAGCCTGTGTGGCCCTGGAGAGTGCGGAGTTCCCGCCCCGTTTCCACATCCCACACCTTCAACGTACGGTCCGAAGATGCGGATACGGCGAAACGCCCGTCCCCGCTCAATGCCACGCCTTGGACCGCGCCTGCGTGGCCCTCGAGGGCGCCAAGTTCGCGCCCCGTCTCCACATCCCAAACCTTCAGTGTTCGGTCCGAAGATGCAGATACGGCGCGCCGCCCATCCCCGCTGAACGCCACGCCATTGACAGCCATTATGTGACCGTGGAGAGTGCGGAGTTCGCGCCCGGCCTCCACATCCCACACCTTCAGCTTCCGGTCCAAAGAGGCGGATACGGCGCGCCGCCCATCCCCGCTCAACGCCACGCCATTGACGCCGGAGGTGTGGCCCTGGAGGGTTCGCACTTCGCGCCCCGTTTCCACATCCCACACCTTCAGCGTCCGGTCCAAAGATGCGGAAACAGCGCGACGACCGTCCCGTCTCAACACCACGCATCGGACGGTGCCTGTGTGACGCTGGAGGGAGCCGAGTTCGCGCCCCGTCTCCACATCCCACACCTTCAGCATATGGTCCTCAGATGCGGAAGCGGCGCGCCGACCGTCCCCGCTCAAGGCCACGCCATAGACCGAGCCTGTGTGGCCCTGGAGAGTGCGGAGTTCGCGGCCCGTTTCCACATCCCACACCTTCAGCGTCTGGTCATCGGATGCGGATACGGCGCGCCGACCGTCCCCGCTCAAGGCCACGCCATAGACCGAGCCTGTGTGGCCCTGGAGGGCGCGGAGTTCGCGGCCAGTTTCCACATCCCACACCTTCAGCGTCTGGTCATCGGATGCGGATACGGCGCGCCGACCGTCCCCGCTCAACGCCACCCCACAGACCCGGTTCGTGTGGCCTTGGAGGGCGCCAAGTTCGCGGCCAGTTTCTACATCCCACACC
>JASHOC010000180.1 GCA_030041305.1 Acidobacteriaceae bacterium | reverse complement strand
GAGGTGATGTCGTCGGGTCATCAGATTCGCGACCATGTCTTCGCCAATCCTCCGCACGATGCTGTGGACACGGGCGAAGTGCTGGATTTCGTGATTGTAGGCGGCGGCCTCAGCGGACTGGGAACCGCGCTGTACCTCAGGCAACACGCGTCGCAGGCGAAATGCCTCGTGCTCGAAAACCATCCTATTTTCGGCGGCGAGGCGAAACGGAACGAATTCCTCGTCGACGGGCATCGGTTGATCGCGCCGCAGGGCTCCGATCATTTTGGAACACCGCAACCGGGCACACCCGTAGCCGAACTCTATGCTTCGATGGGCGTGGATGCCGACAAGTTCGAATATCAATCGTGGCAAGGCCCTTCGCCCGAAATCCCCGTGGGCCGCAGCTTCGAGCACATCCGCGCACCCTACGGTATTTATTTCGGCGCCAGCTTCGGCCAGCAACCGGGCGTGTGGGTGGTTGACCCCTGGACGAAGAAGCTTGAAGGCGCGCCGATGCCGGAGGCCATGCGGACCGAGATCCTGAAATACCGGGAGCTTGGCGCGGAGCAGGGCCCACATGGACAGAAACCGCAGGAGCTTGACTCGATTTCAATGGAAGAGTACATGATGCAGAAGTTCGGGCTCAGCCAGGAGGCGATTCGAAAGTTTCTGACGCCGGGCCCGGGCGACGGCTTCGGCATTGGTCCGGATGCTCTTTCCGCCTATGCCTTCGGTTTCGGCGGCGACCCGATGAATTACGGCTTGGAGACGCAGCTTCAGTCGTTTGCTGGGGGCAACGGCGGCTTCGCGCGCCACATTGTGAAGACGCTGCTGCCCGCGGCGATAGCCGGCCCGGCAACGCTCGAGAGTATCTGCAAGGGGCGGGTGAACTTCAATGAGCTCGACAAACCCGGAGAGCTCACGCGCATCCGCCTGGGTTCGACCGTGGTGCGAGTGGAACACGAAGGGCCGGCTGAGAAGAGCGATTTCGTTCGCATCACCTACACGCATAACGGTAAGGTCTATCGGCTGAAGGCGCGCGCGGTCGTGATGGCCGGCGGCAGTTGGACGACCAAGCATGTGGTGATCGACCTGCCCTCGGAACAGCGCGACGCCTATGCGCAGTTCCACCGTTCGCCGTGCCTGCTCATGAATGTCGCGCTTCGCAACTGGCGCTTCCTTCACAAACGCGGCATCTCCGGCGCGTTCTGGTATGGCGGCTTGGGCATATACGGCGCGGTGCGCAAGCTTCCCACCTTTGCCACCCAGGACAAAACGATGGGCCCGGATTCGCCGGTGGTGATGACCATCAAGGCGCTCTTCTGCCGACCGGGACTGCCATTAACCGAGCAGCAGGACAAGGGCCGCGCTGAGCTTCTCTCCACATCGTTTGCCGATTATGAGCGCAAGGTGCGCGAGCAGCTTACCGAGATGTTCGCCGCGACAGGTTTCGACGCCAGGCGGGACATCGCCGGCATCGTTTTGAACCGCTGGGGACACGCCTATTGCAGTCCGCAGCCCGGCTTCTTTTTTGGCAAGAACGGCCAACCGGCGCCGCGCGACATACTGCGCCGCGCGCCGTTTGGGCGCATCGCCTTTGCCAATACGGATCTTTCCGGCGATCCCGGCCATACGACGGCGATTTTCGAAGGCCAGCGCGCCGCCGGGCAATTGATGAGCCGCGTTTAGGATGAGGGTGTCTTCGGCATCCGCCCGGCTTTTGGAGAGAAGCGGCGTAACCGCAGGGGCTGCGGTTTCACGCTTTTTTCTTCTCGAATTACGCCTGGCGTCTGCTATCGTGTCTGGCGGAGGTTTTTCCCATGAAATCGCGTAAGTTTGTTTTCGGATCCCTCCTGAGCGCCGGCCTGATCGCCGGTGGATTGCTCGTTGCCCAGGGCCCCCGCCATCCAAACCTTATGGCCGCACAGCGCCTCACCGAGCAGGCCTTCAACAAGATCACTGCTGCGCAGCAGGCCAACGAGTGGGATATGGATGGGCACGCCGCCCGCGCCAAGGATCTGCTCGACCAGGCCAGCCGCGAACTGAGGGCGGCGGCCGCAGCGGCCAACAGAAATCACTGATAAAACGCGCTCACAGCCAACCCCTGCCCGACGGCCTTGACGCCGTTGAAGCGGAGGCGCGCCTCCACGTCTCGGCGCCGTCCGGTTGTTCGGAGCAGATGCAGCGTTCACGGCAGCGAGCTTGATTTGTTGGCGCGGCTCTTTCCTCATGCAAGCGCCCTGCCCCAATCGGCTTTCAGGCTGTCGTGACGTCGCCTTTGCAGCCGGGATGGCCGCAATGGCAAACGACTTCCGTGCGCTCGCCGGCACCCTCACAATAGGCGCTGCAGTATTTCGATCCGTCGGCTGGAACGCAGTCGCAAGGCGCATTCGCGCATTTTTTTCCCTGAGCCATGAATCCTTATCCTCCTCGATGTGCGGAGCTTCGAAGCGCCACCCACACATGGCGAGTAGGATGCCGCAGGAAAGGCAAGAGATGGGCAGCCCATCGTTCCGGGAGGAACAATCGCAGATCCTTCGTCGCTCCGCTGCTCAGAACGATGACCATTCGAGCTACGGCAATTTCTCACGCCGGCAAAGGCGTGCGGCCCACTGACGCACATTCCCGGCCGTGACCGGCCCCTCCGTTTCGGCCGCGGCCAATTGCACAGCGAAGCTGCCGATGGTTGAGCTCTCAGTTTGGCCTACTTCAACCGGAAGCCCGGTGCGCTGCGCGGTCAGCTCCACCAACAATTTGTTGCGGTTGGCGCCGCCGAGCATATGGATGCGCTCCAGCTTGCGGCCCAGCATGCGCTCCAGGCTGGCCAGCGCAGAGGCGTGGCGTGCGGCCAGGCTTTCGAAGATGGTGCGGGCAAAGACGGGCTCGTTACCGGATTCATCGCGAATGGGCTCGTAGCCGACCCGAGCCAGCTCGGCATTGATGCGCGCCGGCATGCCGGAGTCGAGCATCAGTGGCTCCGCGTCCACATCAATCACCCCGCGGGCCTCACAGGCGGCAGCCCTTTGGACGAGATCCTCAATGGTCCAGCGACGCCCCTGCGCGGTCCACGCTTCCAGGCACTGCTTGATCAGCCACATGCCGTTGACCAGCGTGTGGAAACAGAGACCGCCGGTGGCCGCGCCGAGATTGGTGTAGCGCGCCCCGAGCGCCTGGGGTGTGGTGACCGGCGCCGTGACCAGCGTGCCCACCAGCGACCACGTGCCCGAACTGAGATAGGCCGTTGCATCGAGCGACTCAGGTATGCCGGCAATGGCGCTCGCGGTGTCGTGGCAGGCCGGCGCAATGATCTGCGTTTCGCGGAAGGCGTTTCCCAAGGGTCGCTGCAGCGAATCGCGCATCGGCCCCAACACCGTTCCTGCCGAGGCCAGGGACGGAGCCGCCTCCACGTCAAGCCCGAGAAGGCGGAAAAGATCGGCATCCCAAGCGCGAGTTGTCAGATTCACCAGGCCCGTATGCGTGGCGTTGGTGTACTCGGCGATTCGGCGTCCACTCAGCCAATAAAGGACATACTCGGGAAACATGGCCCATGGCGCGTGGGGATCGACGCCGGCGCATGGATCGGCCAGCAACTGGTAGATGGTGTTGATGCGCAGCGGCAGCGCGCCGGTGCGCCGATACAGCTCGAGCGGAGGGATGAGAGCGTCGGCGGCCTCTTTGCTGGCCACGGTGCGCTCGTCGCGGTAACAGAAGGGCTCGCAGAGAGGGCTGCCGTCCGCAGCCAGACGCACGTAGTCCACGGACCATGAGTCAACGCCAATCGACGCAATTCCCTCAGGTGCGGTTTGTGCGGCCTTGCGAAGGCCATCTTCGAGACCGGCGAGAATAGCGTCGAGCGGCCAGCGCAGCGTGGCGCCGCGATGCACGGGGCCATTGGGAATGCGATGGATCAGTTCGACACAGGGCTCACCGCTTCTCCAGCGCAGCAGAGAGACGCGGCAGCTTTCCGCGCCCAAATCGATGGCGATACGCGCAGCTTGCTCCATGAGCGGATCAATCTCCGTAACCCTCCATCGTAAGGCAAGCGCGCAATTCTCCACCCGTCCGCGAAAACGCACGGAAAGCTTAAGCCGTCCGACCCGTTCG
Source organism: Acidobacteriaceae bacterium (assembly GCA_030041305.1). Classification (GTDB taxonomy): domain Bacteria; phylum Acidobacteriota; class Terriglobia; order Terriglobales; family Acidobacteriaceae; genus Telmatobacter. The sequence continues at coordinate 14,367 of JASHOC010000180.1, read as the reverse complement.
GCTCAGCTCCCAGTTCTCTTGGTCCCTTGTTCTAGGTTCCTTGGTCCCTTTTCTCAGCGCAGGAACGCGTCGGCCAAACCGCCATCCACGGGAATCAGGTGGCCGGTGGTGCAGCGCGCGCGAGGACTGGCGAGGAAGAGAATCGCTTCCGCACAATCGGCCGGATCGATTTCCTTCAGGGTCAAGGTCCGGTCCGCGTAGAAAGCGGACAGACGGCTGCGCAATTCCTCGTCGCTGAACGACTCCTGAAAAGGAATGTCGTACTTCTTCAGCGATGCGCGGACGCGATCGCGCGGAAACATGGCGGAACCTTTCACCACCGTTGCCGGGCTGATTCCGTTCACACGGATATTGGGCGCGAGGGAAACCGCCAGCTCGCGGATCAAATGCGACAGCGCCGCTTTGCTCACGTCGTACACTTCGCTGCCGCGCTTGGCCACCACCGCATTGGCGGAACTGGTGAAAACAATGTTGCCGTGCAGTCCCTGGTCTTTGAAGATCCTGGCTGCTTCTTCGGCCAGCAGGTAATTGGCGGTCACGTTCACGTCCAGCGTCGTGGCCCAAACCTTGTCCGCGATCACGCCGTCGGGCGAGGAAGGAAAGACAGCCGCGGTGTTGACCAGAATGTCGATGCCCCCAAATGCCGCGACCGCTGTGGAGAGAACCTCGGCAATGGACTCGCGGCTGCGAACGTCCACGGCGGCGGCGGCGGTGAATTCGGGCGACGTGAGCGAGCCCAATTCAGTTTTCACCCGCTCGGCGCCCGCACCGTCGAGGTCGGCCACGACTACATGGGCGCCACGCGCGGCCGCCAGGCGCGCTACCTCGCGCCCAATGCCGCTGGCCCCGCCCATGACCACCGCCACGCGGCGGCTCAGCTCCCTTTCCGGCGGCTGGCGGCGCAGCTTGGCTTCTTCAAGGGCCCAATATTCAATGCGAAACGCTTCCTGCGCAGGCAGCGCCACGTAATTGGCGAACATTTTGAAGCTCGCCGGATCCATTCCCGGTGGGCATTGCGGCGCCGGACCCGTAACCTCGCCTTCTGCCAGCAAACTCGCGCCTTCCATGACGTGAATGGCGTTCACGTAAAACTCACCGGTGATGCGAGCTTCGGTTTTGTTTTTGCCAAAGCTGAACATGCCCAAGCCGGGGATGAGGACAATGGAAGGGCTCGCGTCGCGCACCGGCGGCGAATCCGGGGTGGCGAAGGTGCGATAGTAGGCGCGGTACTGCTTGCGATAATCGGCTAGCGAACGCTCAATTTCGCCCCGGAGCGAAACCAGGCCCTCATCGGCGGCCCAGGGAACAAACAGCGGTCTGATCTTGGTGCGGAGAAAGTGGTCGGGACAACTGGTGCCCAGGAAAGCCAGTTCGCGGGCGTGCACGGAGTCAACGAATTCGAGCACGTCGGGGGCGTCGCTGAAGCTGGCGATAAAGCGGCGCTGGGCGCTGAGTCTTCCGCGCAGAAACGGCGCGATCGCGATGGCGATTTCGCGGCGATTTGGACGCGCGAGAACGGCTTCGCCGCCGAATCGAACCGCGCCTTTACCTTCGCCGTGGCGCGCGATGAACTGGCCAATGTGGTCGATCACGCTCAGGGTGTTCAGGTAGCAATTCCGCTGCGTCTCGCCCCAGGTGAACAGTCCGTGGCCGCCGAGCAGAATGCCGTCGCAACCGGGCGTCTCTTCTACGGCGCGACGCAGCATCAATGCCAGCTCGAACCCCGGCCGCTGCCAGGGCAACCACACCAGCGCATGGCCAAACTCGCGGTTGAACTCCTCCATCTTGGCTTTACCGTTAGCGGCAGCGGCCAGCGCAATGCCCCAGTCCGGATGCAGATGGTCGACGTGAGGGAAGGGAAGAAACCCATGCAGCGGCGTGTCGATGGATCCGGCCACAGTGTTGCCCCCGAAGGCGCACAAGGCATAGAGAGCCACCATGTCGTCTTCGTGCTCACCGCCTTGATAGCTGCGTTCGAGAGCCCGCAATTTATCGAGGTACAGGGTCGCGAAGCCGGAGCGCTTGATGCTGCCCAGATCTCCACCCGAGCCTTTTACCCACAGCACCTCGACCGGCTCGCCCGTAAGCGGATCGGGCGCGATGATCTTGGAACTGGTGTTGCCACCGGCAAAGTTGGTGATACGCAGGTCGGAACCGAGCAAATTCGAGCGGTAACGCAAAAGCTCCGGCTCATCGAGCGAGTCCGCCACGCCGGCGTCCCAGCGGTCTTCGAGAAACTTGAGTGCGGTAGATGCGGAGATTGCGTGTGTCATGGTTGTCGCCATCGGGAAAGTGGGAACCCCCATCCACCATCATACCGTCATGGCCCGCGAGAAAAATCCCTATTGTTCACGGGGGAACTGGCCATCGGAGCGGAATATGTCCGCACACTTTCCTCTCTTCGAAAGTTTTATGAGGGCCAGCTTTACCGAAGCAATCAGCCACGCCGTTTGGGCCGGGATGGCGAGCGCTCACTGAAATTCGAGGTCATCCGGAGCGCGCCGCCGCTCACACTGTGAAAAACAAATCTGGACACAGATTGCCGCACGCAGGCGTACAGAGACACCGACGCGCCAATTTGGCGGTAGAACTCGAGGTATTTTGCCTTAAAAGGTCAGGCGGCCAGCGACGAGCTCACGCGCCCATCGCGAGAACCAAGCACATAGCTCAGCTGGGCTTTTTCCCTGGGCTGCTCGCGGTTCAATACCCCGGCCAAACCCATGAGCGCCGCTGAAGCGCATGCGGGACACTGCTCCGCGCAGTTGCCTACGCAGTGGCAGTCCTCGCAAAGATACGCACTGGACAAAGGCATGTGTTGCATCGAGCCGAATGTCATGCATCCCTCCCGATCTTCGAAACGTCGGACATGAATACTCATAGCTTTGCTTTTCTTGAAGGGAAGACCACCCAACGTTGCCTTTATGGATGCGCCGAGCGGGGGCAACGTTGCATTTTTTATATCAAGGTTTCGGGGCCGCGTGAATTCCCTGAAGGTGGGATTGAAATTGGCTGATTCTACACCGCTTGTCACGCGGCAACAGGTTACGAACGGAATCGCAAGAGGTGCGAGCTTCAACATGCCGGGGAGCCAACTTGCTCTAATTTAAGAACATTGTCCGATACAGCGTGTCGCGCTGCACGGGCTTGAAGCCGGCGTCGCGAATGATTCTCCTCAGCTCTTCTTCGGTGGTGCAGTTCGAAGTTCCGGCGGCGCGGACTACGTTTTCTTCGAGCATCACCGAGCCCACGTCGTTGCCGCCGAAGTGAAGTCCGAGTTCGAGCACTTTCAATCCTTGGGTCACCCAACTGGCTTGCACATTTTCGATGTTGTCGAGATAAAGGCGCGCAATGGCCAGCACCTTCAGGTACTCCACCGAGGTGGCTTCGTCCCAGCCGCGGCCGCCGAGGGCGGTGTGCTTGGGCTGAAAGCTCCACGGAATGAAGGCCGTAAAGCCCCCGGTTTCGTCCTGCAGACGCCGGATCACTTCGAAATGGTTGACGCGCTGATCGAAAGTTTCTCCCACGCCGAACATCATCGTCGCGGTCGTCCTCATGCCCAACTCGTGCGCGGTGCGGTGGACGCTGACCCAGTCTTCGGTGTTGCACTTGAGGCGCGCGATGCGATAGCGGACTTCGTCGTCGAGAATTTCGGCTCCGCCGCCGGGGATGGAGTCGAGGCCTGCGTCCCTCAACCGAGCAATGGTGTCGCGGAGGGCGAGGCCGGAATACTCGGCGATGGCCAGCACCTCGGAAGCCGAGAGGCAGTGCAGCCAGATCTTCGGGAAGCGCTGCTTGATGCCGCGGAAGAGCCGTTCGAACCAGTCGATCTTGAGATCGGGATGAATGCCGCCCTGCATGAGCACGCCGGTGCCGCCCATCTCTTCAGTTTCGTCGATCTTCTCGCAGATTTTCTCGAAGTCGAGGATGTACCCCTCGTCGGAGCGGGGGTCATGTTTGCCGGGTCGAGGCAGAGGCCGGTAGAAGGCGCAGAAGGTGCAGTACTCGGTGCAAAAGTTAGTGTAGTTGATATTGCGATCGATGATATAGGTGACCACGCCCTCCGGGTGTAGGCGACGCCGGACGCCGTCAGCCTCAAAGCCCAGGCCAATCAGGTCTGAAGAGCGGAAGTAATCGAGGGCCTGCTGGCGCGTGATCGGCATGAGTCGATTCTAGCAACACAAAAGAAGTGGAGCCAAGGATCAGCGGTGCGCAGCCGGTCGGCGGCCGCGATCGCCGAAATTCCGGAAGAGGAAGATGCCCCGTGTGCGGAGCGGACGACCTTGGCTGCGCGCCAGGTTGGACGCAGTGGAAATGCCGCTGAAAAGAATCAAAAAATCGAAAAACGCCCGCATGTGGACGCTGCTTTTTGACCGGGACATGGGGAGAAGACCCTCGCGCAAGTGTAAACTCCTGTATACACTCGTCCGGCAGTGTGTACAGTTATTGGACAGTCTCATCCCGTTTACAGTCGCAGGACTTTTCAGGCTACGACGGTTTCCCCGCCGACGCCATACCCAAATGGTGGTACACGCGACGCAGAGGTTGAGGAGTGGGGAAGGAAAACGGCGCCTGATCGCGAGTTCCCCGGCGGGCTACTCCTGCGGCGTCGGGGAATTCGCCCCATTGCTGAGCAGCCCCTTCTTCACCCATCTGTTGCTCCGGCGCCATAGCGTTTCTGCTGCCAGACCCAGGCGGTCCGCACGATTTCGTCGAGATCGGTGTAACCAGGCTGCCAGCCGAGCTCGCCAATGGCCTTGGCCGAACTGGCCACCAGCACTGCGGGGTCGCCAGGGCGGCGGGGACGGATCTCAGCGGGGATGGGATGGCCGGTGACGCGGCGGGCCGATTCGATGACCTCGCGTACGCTGAAGCCGCAGCCGTTGCCGAGGTTGAAGATGAGCCGGTCCTTCGCCGCAAGCCCCTCTAACGCCAGCAGATGCGCCTCAGCCAGATCGGAGACATGGATGTAGTCGCGGATGCAGGTGCCGTCGGGGGTGGAATAATCATCTCCGAAAATTTGAATGAATGGGCGCCGGCCGAGCGCCACATCGAGAACCAGAGGGATTAGGTGAGTTTCCGGCTCATGGGCCTCGCCGCGAGTGATTCCCTGCGGCCCTTCGTCCGCGCCGGCCACGTTGAAGTAGCGCAACGAGGCGAAACGTAGTCCATGAATGCGGTTCAACCAGGTGAGCATCTGTTCGACCAGAAGCTTCGATTGGCCGTAAGCGTTGGTCGGCGCCAGGGGCGCATCTTCTTCGATGGGCAGGGATTGTGGATCGCCATAAACGGCCGCAGTGGAGGAGAAGACCAGACGCCGCGGGCCGCAGGCCAGCATCGCCTCGAGAAGACTGAGGGTGGAAGCAGTATTGTTGCGAAAGTAAATCTCGGGCCGAGCCATCGATTCACCGGCTTCAATGAGGGCGGCAAAATGGAGCACAGCGTCAAAGGGCTGGTTTTGATCGCGAGCGGCCGTGAAAATGCGCTCAATTGCAGGCCGGTCGGCCAATTCTCCTTCGATTAACTCGACGCCGGACGGCGCCAGATCGCGCCGGGCGTGGCTGAAGTTGTCAAAAATGATCGGCTTATGTCCCTTACTCGCGAGCAAGGCGGCAACCGTGCCGCCGATGTACCCCGCACCTCCGGTTACCAGAAGCTTCAACAAAAAACGCTGTCCTTTCGCAACACTTTAGGTTACCTTGAGTCTATACCGGTGGGATTAGCTATCGGCTTTAAAGAATTGCTGGATCTTTCCATTCGCGTCACGGTGGTGGATGGCCAGGTCTCCCGCGCCGGGCGTGAGAAAGCGCGGACGCTATCCGGCATGTAATTTTATGATGTGCAGGTATTTTTTGCCGCCCGGGAAAATCATTTTTGCCGGATGCCTTGGCTGGGAAGCAGAGAGCTTTGCATGCCCGAGGACGAGGCATTTGCCATGCCAGAGGACGCCAGATCGCGCCATTGCGATCGACTGGGGCTCCCGCCTGCTTATTCTCTAAAATCTGAGCCGAAGATGAAGTCATCCGTATTGGCGGCAGTTGACTCAAATTTGAGCATCGAACCAAATGCGCGCCACGCCGGGCGTGTTCCATTCGACGGGAATTTTGGCACGCGAATTGCTGCTTCCATTGTGCCTCCCACTCAAGGGGTATCTCCAAGCCGTCACACCGGCTGCACCGAGGACTGAAATCATGCCGATCTCTTACTCCCCCTGCCCGACTACTTTCGGTTTGCTTCCAGAACCAGAGGGAAGGACTGTGTCCTTCGTGGCCAGCACGTTGGCCAATTTCACCGTATTGTCTTTGATTCTGGTTGTGAGCCTTACTGCCAGACAGGTCATCCAGCGGCACTACGAAATGACAGAGCTGATCGTGCCCACCAATCCACCGCCGCCGATCAAAGTAAAGCCGCCGGTGATGCCCAAGGTTCCTCCACCTCCGGCGCCCCCCAAAGTGACGATGGAGGCTCCCAAAATCGATATGCCCAAGCCCAAGCCGGCCCTGAAGCCCATCCAGATGGAAGCCAAGGTGAAGCTGCCGGAGATCAAGCAAGCCAAGCCGAACATCATCTTGGCGCCACAGCCCAAAGCGGCGCTGACCGCGGCGATGCCGGCGCAGGCGCCTGGGGTGAAAGCCTCCACCGCGCAGGTGCATCTAGGCGAGACGTTCGGCGTCACGCCCAATCCCAACGCCATGCGGCCGGCCACGGTGGCGGCCATCGGCAATCCGTATGGGGGGATGGAAGGGCCGGCGGTAGCGCCGCACGGAGTGGTCGGCTCGACCGGGATCGGAAACGGACTGCGCTCCGGCTCCAACGCCGGCGTAGTAGGCCGGGTAGCCGCGGTGGGCATGCCGGGAGAAGCTACCGCCTCCAAGACCACCTACGGGAAAGTAGCGTCGGCCGGCATCCCGGGCGTAATACAGGCGTCGGCCGTCACCAGGACAGACGAGCGGCCGGCTTCAACCGACTTGGAAGTGCTTTCGAAACCCCCTGTGCAATACACGAATGAGGCCCGGAGATTAAAAGTTCAGGGCGACGTGGTGCTGCGCGTAACCTTTCTCGCATCGGGCCAGGTGGTGGTGAACGATGTGGTGCACGGCCTCGGCCACGGCCTGGACGCGGAAGCCCGCCGCGTAGCCGAACAGATTCGCTTTCGGCCGGCCACACGCGACGGTCACCCCGTGGATCTAACCACCAATATCGTGATTACGTTCCAATTGGCATAACCTCTTCGTGCAACAATCGACATACGGGAGATTTCCGGCCGCGCCAGGGCATGATCGAACGCGACCGGAGCCACCCGGCAACAATCATCAGGAGCCTGAAAATGCGGTACCGGATCCCCCTATCCTTCCTCCTCGTCCTTGTCGTGGGCGCAGCCAACGCGCACGCAAAGAAAGCTCCCAAATACAAATACGAGCCGATGCGCCAGCTTACCCCGGATCAGGCAGACCTGGTGCAACGGGCGATGGCCCGCGAAAAGGTGCTCATCAAAGAGATCCAGCAGCGTACGCCCCTGGTGGAGACATATATCCAGGACACGCGGCCGGATTCAAAGCTCTACGAAGTGCCGGTCGATGACCAGTACATGCTGAGCCGTGTCGATTTCGGCAAGGGGTTCTTCGACAAGAGTTACTCGCCGCGCACGGTGGAGGAACGTCGCAGATGGTTTAAAGGGTCGTATTCCGCGATTTCCGGGCTTACCCGAATTCTGGGGTTGGAGAAGTTCACCTACTCGCCCACGGGTTTCATGCAGATGATGTTCATCGACCCGACGAGTTTCGACCAGCAACACTACGACTTCAGTTTCGTGCGCCGCGAGTTCCTGGGCTCGGTCCGCACCTGGGTCTTCGATGTGCATCCCAATCCCACCGTCAAGGGCGACGGGCGCTTTTACGGCCGCATCTGGATCGAGGACCAGGGCGGCAATGTGGTGCGTTTTAACGGAACCTATACTGGCTCCGGTTCCGAGGATTCGTCCAAGTACTATTTCCACTTCGACAGTTGGCGGCTGAACGTGCAGCCTGACGTGTGGCTTCCCGTGGCCATTTACGTTGAGGAGACGCAGCGCGTGGAAGGCAATCGCAACTCGCTTGGCCTGAAAGCGCAGACCCACTTTTGGGGCTACTCGCTCAAGCTGCCCACGCGGGACAGCGAGAACGTAACCGTGAAGGTGGACGACGCGGTCGACAAGAGCAACGATTCCCAGGACGTAAGCCCGCTGGAGGCTTCGCGGATGTGGGTCGAGCAAGCCGAGGGGAACGTTCTTGACCGCCTGGAAGAAGCGGGGTTGATCGCGCCTGTAACCCAGGGAGGGTACGAGCAGAAGATTCTCGATCAGATCGCCGTCAACCTGATTGTTCCCAATAACCTTGCGTTCACGGAGCAGGTGCACTGCCGGGTGCTGCTGATGAACACGCTTGAAGCCACAACAGTGGGCAACACCATCCTGCTCAGCAAAGGACTGATTGACAGTCTGCCCAACGAGGTGTCGATTGCTTCCGTCGTGGCCATGGAGCTGGCCCACATCGCGCTCGGCCATCATATCGACACTCGCTACGCATTCAACGACCGGCTGCTGTTTCCCGACGAAGCAACGTTCCAGCGCATCGACATGTATCACTCGGCGCCGGACAACGTCACGGCGGCGAAGAAAGCCATGGAGTACCTCCAAAACTCGATGTACAAAGACCAACTGCCCCAAGCAGGGCTCTACTACGAGCAGCTTCAGCAACGAGGAGAAGTGCTGAAGGCGCTCAACACGCCCGAACTGGGGGACTCTCTTCTGAAGCCCGATGGGTCGCCGTGGATGAGCGACCTGGAACATATGGGCACGGCAATCAACTGGGACGACATGAACCAGATGGCGGCGTTTCCTCTGGGAAGCTGGCTGAAGACCGATCCCTGGGATGACACGGTGCGCATGCTCGACACCAAGCGCTACGCGCCGATGAACGCCCGAGACAAAATGCCGTTCGAGGTGACGCCGATCTATTACCGCCTGCAGCGTTTCGCGGCGAATACGCCGCTCGTTACGGCTCCCGGCCAGACAGGGGGCGCGCCGGCGGCGATCAACGAAGGCGCCTCGAGCACCACTGCGGCGGACGATGCGGCTCCAGCCGGCGGACAGCCCGCCGCAAACGGCGCCGCTCCTGCCCAGGCGCCGGCGACGGCGCAGAATCCGCATTAGAAAAAGGTTTCGCGGCCGCCCATCCACCGCCTTCCCAATATCAGCTCGGTACGGGCGGCTTTTAGAATGAATCGGGTTAGGATCGACCTGCCGGCGACACGATCTGCCGGAATTTGGACGTTCTTTTTGTCTATGAAATTTTCCAGATGCGTCTTGTTTTGTATTGTTCTTGCCACGGTGAATGTGTCCGCAACGGCGCAGGTTGCGCCGTCAGCGACCATGACCGGCCTTTCCCTCAGCGGCGGCGCCGAGGGATCCATGTTTCAACCCGACTATGCAGGTCAGGGGGTAGCTCAAACCAGTCCACTTGCTCTTTACGGCATGGGCGCTTATTTCGACGCGCGGTTCACGCGATGGGTGCAGATTGAAGCCGAGGGTCGCTGGCTGCACTGGCGCGAATATGCTGGCATCAATGAGAACACCTACATGATCGGCCCGCGCATTCCCATCCACACCTTCGGCGGCTTCACGCCCTACGGCAAGGTGCTCGTTGGGTGGGCTAGCGGTTCGTTCCTCAACGGGCGCGCCACCGCGTTTGCCTACGGCGGAGGCGTGGACTACCGGCTAACACCACGCCTTACTTTGCGCGCCATCGATTTCGAATTCCAGCAATATCACGTTTCGCCTTCGATTTGGCCTTACGGCGGCAGCGTCGGGTTGAGCTACAGATTTTTTTGAAGATCGAGGCCATTGCGGCCGGGGTTGACGCGGCGCCGCTCAGGGACTCCCGCTCGCACAGCAATAGCCGTCATTTATTGGTTTTCGCCAGCTCGGGGCCGAGGAAATCATCCAGCGTCCAACCGGCCATAAGGTCCTCATCGCGTTCGGCGCTCTGAACCGAAGCCGCTACGGCAATTTCGGCGGCCAGGTAGTTTTCGGTGAGCCCACCGCGCAACAGCTCGAAGGCCTCTTCTGGGGTGTCGGCGGTCTCGAAAAGCTCAAGATCCTTGGGCGAAATGGCTCCCGTGTCGGCAAGCACCTCAAGATTGAAAACGCGCCGCCAGTATTCTGACCCGTAGACAACCACGGTGATTTTCTTGGCCAGTTTGTGCGTTTGCGCGAGGGTGAGAATCTCAAACATCTCGTCGAGGGTGCCAAAACCGCCCGGGAAGACCACCAGCGCCTTAGCCAGGTAGGCGAACCACAGCTTGCGCATGAAGAAGTAGTGGAATTGGAAGTTAAGCGAAGGCGTGATATAGGGATTGGGGGCCTGCTCGAAGGGCAGCAGAATGTTCATGCCTATGGTTTTCCCCCCGGCCTCGTAGGCGCCTCGGTTGGCGGCTTCCATGATGCCCGGACCCCCGCCGGAGGTGACCACAAAGCGGTGTTTGCGCGAAGGGATGGCCTTGGCCCAACGGGTGAGCAGTTGCGCCAGACGGCGCGCATCTTCGTAGTAGCGCGCCATTTCCACGGCGGCCACAGCGCGTTTGCGCTGCAGGTCGGTGGCTTTCCCGGCGGCGATATCCGGAGGCTTGGCTGGCTGCTCTTCACTGGGCGCCGGGCGCGTCGAGCCGGTGTTTTCCAACAACTCGAGAGCGTGGTCGGCCTCGTCGCGGCCGCGAAACCGAGCCGAACCGAAAAAGACCACGGTGTCCTGGATCTGCTCCCGCCGGAAGCGCGCCAACGGCTCCAGATATTCCGACACAATGCGGATGAGGCGGCCATCGGCGCTATTGAGAAAACCGGAGTTCTCATACGCCAGAGGCGCAGTCTTGAGCGGCGGCGGAGCGCCGTTGGGAGGGATCCTGGCAATGGCCGCCTTCGCCTCCGCGCCGGGTTGCATCGAAGCCGTAGATTGAGTCTGCTCGGTTCGGCCTGGACGCCCGCTTCCCTTCGTCTGCAGGGAGGGACGCGTCCGCACCGCTTTCCCGCTTCCCGAATCGCTCCCGGTTTTTTCCGGTTGGCTCCCGCCAGGATTTGGCCCAAGGTCGCTGTCCATAACTCACTCATTCATCGCGGTGGCGCACCGCATCCTGGAACGCAATCCACAGATTCAAAAGACCCAGACCCGAAACAATGCCGCGCACCGCGCCATTGTCGGTAAAAATCGAGAGGGTAGGGAACTGCGCAAAGAGCGGGTTCTGATCCCAGAAAATGCGCGACCACGGCGCGTAACACACGGCCAGACCGATATAAATGCGCAGCATCACCCGCAAGAACAGTTCGATGCGCACCAGCCAGCGGGGGATTCGCTGGGTGACCGGCCCACCCGTGGGCTCAAGCCGAGCCGGGCTCGCAGCGAGTGAAGATGATGTCGATTCCGGCTGCTGAGACATTCCTTTGCTAACGTCCGCCGCCCCCTCATCTCCACTGAGCTTGCACGCCTGGGCATGGACCAGGAAGCGTCTGTTCATTGGGGACGCCCTATTGCAACGGTAACACAGCCTCAGCCTGCTTTTCGGTCCGCCGCGGACGACTGCAACTCTGCTATCGTTCCCTATAGCACTTCTCCTTCTGCTGCCTTCCGAAGCCGGGGACCCAAGTGGCGATTCGCTCAAAAAATCGCCACCTTCGATTGAAATCGCAAGGGCTACACGTGAAGGAGAAGTGCTCTTAAGGACTAGCCCATGCCCACCCCGGCCCGCCGCGTCATGCTGTTGGTGCTGCACCCAGTCTTCGCGCTTACCGGAGTGGCCGCCAGCGTCGCTGGCCCCTTGCTGCCGTCGCTGGCGCGCGACTTTCATCTCACCGACGCCCAATCGGGCCTGCTATTGTTCTCCATCTATGCAGGCATGGCCTCGGGCGCGCTTGTTTGTCGCGGCAATTACGCCCGCATTCTCTTCACCGGCTGCGCCGCCATGACGCTCGGCTGCCTCGGATTCGCCTGGATTCCACGTCCGCTGCTCTTCCCGTTCGCGTTCTTTTACGGCGCAAGCGTGGGCGCGCCCATGACCGCCGTGAGCCTCTTTGCCGGGCGCAATTTCCTTGCCCGCCGCGCTGCCACGCTGACCCTGCTCAACTTCACCTGGAGCCTCGGCGCAACGGTTGGACCACTCCTGGCGTCGCGACTGCTTGCCGTCGCTTCATGGCGGGCTGTATACAGTGTGCTGGCCGCCGCCTCGATGCTCGCAGTATTGGCGGTCGCCGCCGCCATCCGCGATTCGGAAGAGATCGCGCGAGCTACTCCCGAAACTGCCGGCTTGCGGAATCTCCGCCTCATCGTTCTTTTTGCCGTCTTCTTCTTTCTCGAAGTCGGTGTCGAATGGATGGCGGGGGCGTGGTTCACCACCTATATCCTGCGCGTCACCGGTGCCACATTGAGCTTCGCCGCCGCCGCCTCGGCCCTCTTCTGGGGCGGATTTCTCGCCTCGCGCGGGCTGGTGCCGCTGGTCCTACTCCGCATAGCCCCCGGTAAGCTGCTCCAAGGCGCCTTACTCGTTGGTCTCGCGTCGGCGTCTCTGTTGGTCGCCGCCCGTTTCGCTGTTCTTTTGATCGCCGCCATCGTGCTGCTGGGTCTGGCCCTCGGCCCGGTTTTCCCCTTGGCTCTGGCCGCTTTTCTCGATCGCGCCCGCCATACCTCCGATTCGCGCTTCGTCCTTTCGCTCAGCGGCTTTGGCGGAGCCGTGCTTCCCTGGCTCGTCGGCGGCGTCTCCGCGCATTCCGGCAGCCTGCGCGTCGGCCTTTTCGCGGCTCCGGCCACGCTCCTCGTCATGGTGGCTATGCTGCCTTTGCTCGGCCTCTCGCGCCGCGTTGCGTCTCCGGTTCTGCCTCCTCTAGAGCCAGCGGCCCAGCCCTCCGGCGACCCCTTGCCCTGAACCAAGCACTTCATGCATCAGGGCGCTTCCTCGCCGGCAGGAGCGGTCCTCTCACGCGAAAGAATAAAATGATCACCGATGGGGAGCCATCGTGGAACCATTCCGTTTTCATCTTTTCCTCTGCACGCAACAAAAACCGACCTGCGCCGCATCGCTCTCCCCGGCCCCAGCGATCTGATCGTAGGCCGGGCTGCAAACTGAGTCGGCGAGGAATAGCTTCATCGAAGTTTCGCCGTCGACGCCCATCGGCTCCGCATCTCAACCTCAAAAGGAGATTTCCCCATGCGCAAAAGAAAATTGGGCCAGGCTGGCCCTGAAGTTCCAGCTATCGTCCTGGGCGGCAACGTCTACGGCTGGACGCTTTCCGAATCCTTAAGCTTTCATCAACTCGATCGCGCCGTCGATGCGGGCCTGAGTTTTATCGATACTGCGGATATCTACTCGCGTTGGGTTCCAGGCCATCGCGGCGGTGAGTCGGAAACCATTCTCGGCAAATGGCTCGCCAAAAGCGGCCACCGGCACCAAGTGCTGCTCGCTACCAAGGTGGGCATCGACATGGGCGAAGGCAAATCGGGCCTGAGTCCGCGCTATATCGCGCAGGCCGTTGACGACTCGCTGCGCCGCCTGCAGACGGATTACATCGACCTCTACCAGGCCCACACCGACGACGCCAACACCCCGCTCGAAGAGACGCTTGGCGCCTTCGACAGGCTCGTCGAACGCGGCAAGGCGCGCTTCATCGGCGCATCGAACTTGAGCGGCGCGCGGCTGGCCGAAGCAATGGAAATCAGCCGGAAAAACGGGCTGGCGGGCTACGTCTCGCTGCAGCCGCATTACAATCTGCTGGAGCGCCAGCCCTTCGAAACGGATCTGCTCCCGGTGGTCGAGAAGTACAAGTTAGGCGTCATTCCCTACTTCGCCCTGGCTTCCGGTTTCCTTACCGGCAAATACCGTCGCGGCGAAGCCGGTTCCAAATCTCCGCGCGCCTCAATGGTCGAAAAGTACCGCAACGACCGCGGATTCGCGGTTGTGGACGCGCTCATCGAGATTGCCGGCGCGCACCACTCCACCCCCGCCCGCGTGGCTCTGGCGTGGCTGTTGGCTCAGCCCGGCGTGACCGCGCCCATCGCCAGCGCCACCAGCGACAGCCATCTCGACGACCTCATCGCCGCCGCCTCGCTGGAACTCGACCCAGCCGACATCGAGCGGCTCAACGAGGTCAGCGCACCGGTCGCCGCATAAGCTTCGGCCTAGGAGTGTGTCGGGGATAACGGTTCTGATTTTGGTTTGCGCGGTCGGCGGACTCAGTGGCAGCGGCGCTGTTGGAGGGATATCGATCCGATCGGCGAGGGTTGCTGGCATTACCGCGACACGGGGGCGTGGATCATTCCTCGCTTCGGCTTCTCAGGCCGCTTGCGGCGTCCA
>JASHOC010000179.1 GCA_030041305.1 Acidobacteriaceae bacterium | reverse complement strand
GAGCGCCGAAGCATCCAACCAACAACCCGCTTCTTTTCCAACACTTACCTCAGAACCAGAAGACAACCCTCCTGTTATCAAACACTTGCGCTACGTGCCCAGTATCGGTCGTCTGTTTTCAGACACTTACCTTCCTCCCGAAGGCGTCGATGTACGCGGTTTCGCCACTTTGCCGCCGCACCTCCAGAAGCTCATCGCCGACCGAGTCCTGAATCAACGCCCCACGATGCCAACGGCTTTATAGCCCCTGAGCAAACGGCCAAATTTGGCGCTGCACGTTCCGTTTCGACAATTCCGCGCCCATGGTTATAATGCTCGCGTGCTCAACCGAAGGTCCGTGCTCAAGAGTCTCGCCGCCACGCCGCTGGCCGCTTCCGCTCTGCGCGGTGCAGCCCGGGCGCCGGGAAACGTGAAAATCACCGGCTTCGATATCCACAAGGTTTCCGTGCGCTGGCGCGATCTGATGTTTGTCGAGGTGCACACCGACGCCGGCATCACCGGACTCGGCGAAGCCACGCTCGAGGGCCGCACCGACATCGCCGAGTCCGCGGTGCGCTGGCTTGAGCCGGAGTATGTCGGCCGCGATCCCGCCGGCCCGGAGGGCCACTGGGATCGCGCCTACTACCAGGCCTCGCGCTGGCGCGATGGCGCCGCCCTGATGACCGGCTTGTCGGCCATCGACATGGCGCTTTGGGATATTCAGGCCAAGCGCCTCGGAGTCCCTTTGTTCGCGCTCCTCGGCGGACCCATCCGCCAGAATCTGCGGGTCTACTACACCCATTGGGACGCCCAGCTTCCCGGCGGAAAACGCGACATTGGGGCCTTCAAGGAACTGGCCGCGCGCACCCGCGCGCAAGGTTGGACGGCGGTGAAATACACGTTGCCCCAGGCCGACACGGAATTGGAGCGGATCGACAAAGACGTGGCCGAACTGGCCGCGGTCCGCAGCGTTTTCGGCAACCAGGCCGATATTGCGCTTGAGTGTTCTGAGACGTTTACCGTGCGCACGGCGATTCAGTTGGCCCAGGCCATTGCGCCCTACCACCCCTTGTGGATCGAGGAGCCGACGCTTAGGGAGAGCCCCGAGGGGTTAGGTGAAGTCGCCGCCAAGAGTCCGGTTCCCGTCGCCACTGGCGAAGGCCTTTTTTCCCGCTTCGCGTTCAAGCAGTTGCTCGACGCCAAAGGCGCGTCCATTATTCAGCCGGACGTGATGCATGCGGGCGGCGTGACGGAGCTGCGCAAAATCGCCAACATGGCCGAGACCTACGGCGTTGAAGTGGCGCCGCACCAGTGCAGCGGCCCCATTGCCACCATCGCCTCGATGTCGACCATGTCGGTGTGCCGGAACTTTCTCGTTCACGAATGCGAAGCCGCCGACAACGACCTGTTCGTCGAAATGACCGAGGGCACATATCCAACCCAGAAGAACGGCGTGGTGCGCCTGCCCGATGCGCCCGGCCTCGGCATTCACGTCAATTTTGCCGAATTCGAGCGCAAATGCCCCTATACGGCGGTTCGCTTCCGCGCCCATCTCCAGGTCTGAGGCGCATCGCTCGCAGAAGACGCGCCGCACGGCGGCAAAGTCCCTCGCCGCTCCCAACCTGCCCGCAAACGCCGTTCACTTCGGCAGCGCAAAAGCCTCGTACCCTCCGCCCACCGGCCCCTTCGGGTCGCGCCCGCCGCTGCTGGCAATCACCACGTACTGCCGCCCATCCACCATGTAGGTGGCCGGCGTCGCCATCCCGGCAAACGGCAGCTCCGTCTCCCAGAGCAGTTTCCCTGTGCTGGTGTCAAAAGCATGGATCTCGCGATCGAAGACCGTAGCTCCGATAAACAGCAGACCCCCGGCCGTCACCACCGGCCCGCCATAGTTCTCCGAACCCGTGTCCTTCATCCCCTCGCTGACCAGCGCCGGATACGTGCCCAACGGAACCTTCCAGAGATATTTGCCCGTCTTCAGATCCACGGCGGTTAGAATGCCCCACGGCGGCGCATTAGCCGGATATCCGTCGGGATCGTAAAACTTCCGGTAGCCGGTAAACACAAACTCCGGCGGCTGATTCTCCGCAGAGGCTTGTCCGCCGGCGCCGTCGCTCGCCGACGGAGACGTGCCCAGGTATTGGAGCAGTGCATCCACCTTGGCGTCGTCGAGGTTGGGAAACGCCGGCATCCGTCCCCCGCCGTTGCGAATCATGCTCCGAATCCCCTCCGCGCTCAGCTTCTCCTCAACTCCCACCAGCGAAGGAAACGCCCCCGGCGAGCCCCCGCGGTCCGAACCGTGGCAAACCGCGCACTGCTCCATATAGAGCTTCTCGCCCTCGCTCGCGTTGTGGTGAATCGGCGCCAGCCCGCCCGTCCAGGGAATGGTGTTGGCATTCACGTACAGCGTATCGGTGACCGGATCGATAGCCGGACCACCCCACTCCCCGCCGCCGTCAAACCCGGGAAACGTGACCGTCTGCTTGTTCACCGCGAAGGGGAAAAACTGCCCCTCGCTGACAAAGGTGTCAAACTCCTTCAACGCCCAGGCGTGGGCCTCGGGCGTGCGCGTGGTCAGCATATCTGCGGTCAGCCGCTGCGGAGCAAATGGCAATGGCCAGTCGGGCTTGGGCTGCGTGGGCGATGTCACTTCCCCCGGAACCTTACTGGCTGGATATGGATGCTCGTGGATCGGGTAGAGCGGCTCCCCCGTCACCCGGTTAAAGAGGTAGAGATACGCCTGCTTGGTCGTCTGCGCCAGCGCTTCAATCGTGCGCCCATCCCGATGAAGGGTGAACAGCGCCGGCGGCGAAGGAAAATCCCGGTCCCACAGGTCGTGGTGTACGCCCTGGAAATACCAGAGCAGCTTGCCGGTCGCGGCATCCAGAGCCAGTTCGCAGTTAGCGTAAAGATCGTTCCCCACGCGGTCGCCGCCATAGAAATCCGCCACCGCCGAACCCGTCGGCGCATACAGAATGCCGCGTTGCGCATCCAGGCTCATGCCTGCCCAGTTGTTGGCCGCCCCGGCGTTCTTCCATGCTCCCGCAGGCCAGGTGTCATAGCCGGGCTCGCCAGGCCGTGGAATGGTATGAAACGTCCACCGCAGCGCGCCATTGTGGACGTCGTATGCGCGAATGTCACCCGGCGGCGCCGGATGCGTCTCCGGATTGCGCCCGCCCACAATGATCAGGTCCTTGTACACCACCCCCGGCGAAGTCAGCGCGATCGATTGCTCCTGGTAAGGCTCGCGCAGCCCCTTGCGCAAATCGATGCGCCCATCTTCGCCAAAGCTAGCGATTGGTTTCCCGGTTTCCGGGTCGAGGCAGTAGAGAAAGTTCATAACCCCGGCAAATAGCCGGCCCTCGCGCCCGTCCGTCCAGTACGCCAACCCGCGATCCGGCTGCCGGCCCACTATGCCGGAATCGAATTTCCACTTCAGCTCGCCTGTCGTGGCGTCCAGCGCAATCACCTTCTGCGTTGGGCTATAGGCGTAGAGGGTGCGGCCCACAATCAGCGGGTTGGTCTGGATGTCGCCCTTCTCCCCCGTATCGAAGCTCCACGCGACTTTGAGCTGATCCACGTTCGACCGGTTGATTTGGTCGAGCGGCGAGTAGTGGTCGCCATTCACGCCGCCGTTGTAAGCCGGCCAGCTTGTGGACTGCGCTGCGCAAACAGCGCCGGCCAGCATAGGCAATAGCACCAGGCTGGCGAACTTTCGCTCAATTGGCGTCAAGGAAGCGCCCCCGGGAACGTCAAGGAAATAGTACATGGCGCGGGAGCCTTGCGAGAAGCGATGCCGGGTATCTTGGAGAAACCGTTAACCGGGATCTATTGTCCGAACGTGAGAACCGCGAAGAGAATCAGCCAGGCGAACCCCATGGCATGCCAGAACCATGCGGTCGCGTCGACCGCGATCTGGCGGGACTCGACACGCTTGAACCAGTTCAGCGTGAACACGCAGACAAGCAGGCCGAGAATGCCCAGCGTCAGGTGGGCAGCGTGCAGTCCGGTAATGAGGTAGAAGAAATAACTGGCCGGGGTGGACCAGCGATTGAAGCCGAAGCCTTGGGCGGTGAGCTGCTCCCACGCGATCCCTTGGCCAATGAGGAACAATATCCCAAGAATAAGCGTCGTGGCCAGCCAGGGAAGGGCGCGGCGCAAGGCTGGGCGCCCCAGCCCCAACCACTCTTCCAGAACGTCGATCTCCTGAAAGATGTGATATCGGGCCAGCTCCATGGTAAGCATGCTGAGCATCAGAATGGCGGAGTTAAGGAAGAGAATGGGGGGCATCAGCACGGGATGCCAGTCGCCCACCTGGCGGAGGGTGCGCGGATCCAAGTGAGTGCCCGCCTGGCGCGCGTAGAAAAGGACCACGAGGACGACAAAAAACATCATGTCGCCGGCCAGCGCGCAAAACACAAACGCGCGCACGCGATAGAGCAATTCGCGCGGACCGCGATGAGAGTTCCTCCAATCGTCGTCTCCCCCACCCCCTCCGCCGCCGGTGGGCCGTCGGTCAACGGGTGGTTTACCGCCAGTGCCCGGGGCTTTCCGTTCCGTTTCAACCGGGGTTGGCGTGAAGATGGAGGGCATATGAGCCTCTCAAGAACACCAGCTTACTCTCACTTTGGCTTGGACGCCTCCAAAATCGTCCCCGGATGCCGCCTCTGCGGGGAAGACGATTTCATCCGGTAAAGGCTGGAGGGGAAGCCAACAGCAAACGCATTCAACTTCCGTTTTACCGCGCCGGAGCGCCGCTGACAAGGCCCACAAAAAGATGATGCACGCGCCGGTCGGCGGAGAGTTCCGGATGAAAGGTGGCAGCCATCAGGTTACCCTGACGCACGAGGGCCGGGAAGCCCTCGCGCCAGGCGAGGGCCTCGACCCCGGCGCCGATTGCGGCGATACGCGGGGCGCGGATAAAAACCATCTCGAGCGGGCCGCCGGGAAGGGCGGTTTCCGCATGGAGGATGCTGGAGTCAATCTGGCGGCCGTAGGCGTTGCGCTCGACGATAGCGTCGAGAACGCCAAGGCTGCGTTGGGCTGGGTTGCGCACCTCGCGGGCCAGGAGAATGGCGCCGGCGCAGGTGCCGAAGACTGGTTTGTGGGCGCAAAAATCCTTCAGAGCCTCGAAGAAGTGGCGCTTTTCCAGAAACTTGAGCATGGTCGTAGATTCGCCGCCGGGAAGGATGAGGCCATCGAGGGCTCCCAGCTCCTCGGGTTTGCGAATCTCCGACGGAGTAGCGCCAGCCTCTTCAAGAGCGGTGGCGTGGGCGGCGTAATCGCCCTGGATGGCCAGAACGCCGATGCGCGGAATCGAGTTTGCCAAGCTCAGCCCTCGCACCTGATTTGTGCTGCGATCTCCTTTGCAGCTTCGAATGCCCGGCGATGAAGTTCGTCAATAACCGCGTCGGTCATTTGCGCGTTGCGCCCCTGAGTATCCGAACTTCTAAACGAATGCCGATACTTGGGTATATTCAAATAGCCGATCGGGACTCGAACTGTGGTATCTCGCGTCGGGTTGTCACGAAACAAACCCGCGTTTTTCGCAATTTGAGTCTCAGATGGCGATGTGCCAGATAGAATTCATGTGGGCCATCAGGATCCAAGAGAGAATCCTGACTCGCGGGCTCACATTCTTCCATGCTGTGTTCCTTCAGGTTGAGCGCCCTACCAGCCGCGCGTTTGGAGCAACTCCTTCTCCTCGATAGCGGCCGCCGCCAAGCCCTTCATGGTTCCGGTCACCTGCTCGCTGACTTCGGCCAGAATTTTGGGGTCGTTGTAGTGGGTGGTGGCGATGACGATGGCTTTGGCGCGCGAAACGGCTTCTTCGCGCTCCTCCGGGTTTCGCGGCGAGCCCACTTCGTTCTTTGCGCACAGGCCCACTTCGGCGTCCTTTTCCGTCCAATTCTCCACTTCCAGGGGCGTAGCGCGCTCCTTCATGAAGATGCCCGAGCCGACGAAGATGGCCTCGGCGCCCAGTTGCATCATGAGGGCGGCGTCCGCGGGCGTGGCGATGCCGCCGGCGGAAAAGTTGGGCACCGGCAACTTGCCCGTCTGGGAGACCATGCGCACCAGTTCGTAGGGCGCCTGGAGGTCCTTGGCGGCGGCGTAGAGTTCCTGCTCGGTGAGCACCGTGAGCTGGCGCATCTCGCGGGTGATTTGACGCATGTGCTGGACGGCGTGGACGACGTCGCCCGTGCCAGCCTCACCCTTGGTGCGGATCATGGCCGCGCCCTCGGCGATGCGGCGCAAGGCCTCACCCAGGTTGCGAGCACCGCAGACGAAGGGCGTGGTGAAGGCGTGCTTGTCAATGTGATGGGTCTCGTCGGCGGGTGTGAGGACCTCGCTTTCGTCGATGAAGTCGACGCCTAGCTCCTGCAAAATCTGGGCCTCGGCGAAGTGGCCGATCCGGGCCTTGGCCATGACGGGAATGGAGACCGCCGTGATGATCTGCTTAATCAGGCTGGGCTTGGCCATACGGGCCACGCCCCCTTCAGCGCGAATCATCGCCGGAACGCGCTCGAGAGCCATCACCGACGCGGCGCCGGCCTGTTCGGCGATGCGCGCCTGTTCGACGTTCATCACGTCCATGATGACGCCGCCCTTGAGCATTTCAGCTAGTCCGACTTTGAGGCGCAGGGAGCTGGCGGTAACGGTTGGTTTTCCATTCAATTCTGTCATGAGCTTCGACCTCGATCCAACCCCTCCAATCCTGGGATAGCTAGGAGGTGCTGATTTTTCCACTCTCTCCAGTTTAGCAGCGATGTTGCGGTTTTGTTACACAGGGTGAGACGCAGAGGGAAGGACCCGAACCCGGGTACAGGCCGGCCAGCTCCCTGACATTTTGAACCGAGGGTATGTCTGACATTGCCCAGCCGTTCAGGGATACCGGCGGCGCATCTGCGCCGTTGCGCGCGCCGGCGCTTGCCGCACTGACATGAAACGCAGAACGCCACCGTCAGCCGAAATCTCGATGTTCGTCCCAGATCTCGGTCCACGGCTTACGCGGCGGCCCGCAAACAAAAATATCAGGGTGATCTGCACTCTCTTCGTTGCGCACACCTTCGGAGTTGCCATTGTGTCCGGCCAGGCGGCAGCCCGTAAAGAGCGCGTTGGCTTGCTGGGCCCTGAGGCCGAGAACAATGAGGGTAGTGGGCGGCGGCGACGGATAGCCGCGCAGCCATTCTGAATTCGTTGTCCCGATCGGCGTCGGCAGCCCATACGCGCGGCCGAGAATCTCGATGGCTCCGTACTCGCCGTAGTTACCCGTGGTGACGCCGAGATGCGCCTGCTGCTCCGGTGGCAAGGAATCGCGAATCTGCGCCACCGTCCGCACCAGCTCGTTCCAACCAAACTCCTCGCGCAAGTCACCGTTATGCGCCAGTGCGAATTTTTCGAGCGGTCCGCTCGACGTCAGTGGCAAGATCACAGCGCAGATATACCCCGCGACGAACGCGAACGCAGTAAAGTAGACCGCTTCGACGGTACGCCTGCCCGCCTTTGCGAGGTGTCTCACCCACCGCTCCGCCATCACTGCTCCCATCGCCAGCAGCAAGGGGTACGCACCCGCCATATAGTAACTGCGGCCCTTGCTGAACCAGAAAAGAGCCAGAGGCGTTAGATACATGAACGCCAGCAGGCGATAACGACGGTTGAGCAAAAGGCCGGCAAGCCCAGCCAGCCACAGCGGCGCGGCAGCCGGGTTGGCGCAGATCATGAATTGGCCGCTCAGGAAACCTTTGGCGCGGCCGATCCGGACATCCCGCGTGTGGATGCTCCGAAGAAAGTGGTACGAGATGAAATCGTGACGGACGAGCCACAGAAAATTGGGCAGAAAAATGAGTAGCGCCAGCGCGACGCCGCTCCAGAACCAGCCGCTCTTGAGGGAGCGGCGTGTGGGCGTCAATGCTACGCCAGCCAGGATGCCGGCGACATAGAAAATGATGGAGTACTTGGTTTCGAGGCCAAGGCCCACCGCAGCGCCAATCGCCATCCACCATCGCGCGTCCTCTGATTTGATCAATCGGATCGCGAAATATGCGATGAGCGCCCACCACACGAAATCAAAGGACGTGTACTGAAACTCCGTTCCGCTAAAAAGCGCCAGCGGCGAAAACGCGACAGCAAGCGCCGTGGTGACTTGTGCCAGGCGACTTCCGCCCAGTTCGCGCGCCGTAAGCCCGCTAACGACGATCGCCGATGCTTGCGCGAGCACGGAAAACAGCCGCAGCCCCACCATCGAAAGTCCGAAGAGCGCCATGCTGATGCGCTCGATAAATGGCGTGAAGGGCGGAAATGCGACAAAGCCCCAATCCAGGTGGCGTGCATCGCTCAGAAACTGAAGCTCGTCACGGTGAAAACCGTAGCGGTTGTTGGTGAGCAGATGAAGAACCGCTACAGCGGCGGCGATCGCAAGGAGGATGGCGGTATCGCGCCCATGGGCGTGGGTTCCTACGGTCGGGCTGGCGCGGAACGATGGTGCTGCAGTGGTGGATTGCATCCTTGCTGTCTCCGGGCGCGGAAGATGGGATGAGGAAAGAACCGGCCAGGTTCTAGGAACAACTCTACGCACGCCTGCAGCCGGCAGTTCCCTGGCGGCGCTCTCAGGACGCACCATCAGTGACCGTCTCCCTTGGCTGCTTCAGGGTGCAAAAGGTGAGTGGCAATGCGTTCCAGGACGGCGGTCAACGGGTAGCGGCGGTTTCAATAACCGGAACCGGCTGAGGTGCACCGCCCTCGCCAGCCTTGATCGGCTCCATCTGGAGGCTGGCCCTGGATCGAGGACCGGGGCGACGGCGGGGTGGTAATTGACGGCCGGCGACCTCGTGGCAAGGAAAACTCAGTGAACTGATCATGGTGCGGGCAAGCACGTCGGCGCTGCCGGGCGCTCAACATTTCGCCACAGTTCTTGCATGGGTCCAGGATGGGCGGGAAGTGTGACCGACGTGCTTTCGGCGCACGAATTCGGCCAGCCGGAGCCGTAGCTCCTCGTTGGTCGCGTCTTCACGTCGTTTCATGCAATGCATCTTATCGCAATGGTTTACAGTGGCGTCATTTCGCGCGCAGCCGGCCTGGATGTTGCACGCATATGATGGAGAGAGCCATGATCACCATTCAAGTCGAATACCAAGGGGACCTGCACTGCAAGGCGGTGCACGGTCCTTCCCATGCCGAGTTCAGCACCGATGCTCCCACAGACAACCAGGGGCGCGGCGAGAGTTTTTCTCCCACGGACCTTGTCGCGACGGCGCTAGGCGCCTGCATGCTTACCACCATGGGCATTCTCGCCCGGACCTTGAAAATCGACATCGCCGGAGCCACGGCGACGGTCCAAAAGGAGATGAGCAGCACGGCTCCGAGAAGAATCCACAGTCTGACGGTCAGGATTCACGTCCCCCACGCTCTCAACCCGGAGGACCAGCAAAAGCTTGAACGCGCCGCCCGCACCTGTCCCGTGCATAAGAGCCTGGACCCGGCCATCGACACGCCCGTTGAATTCACCTGGGGCTGACCGGAATGAGCAACGTGCGGAACGTTCCCTGCCGGGGACGACAAATCGGCGCCGCGAGCCTTTTGGGACAAGCTGACGGCCGATTCTAAGATCTGCCGCGCTTCTTGATTACCCTGCTCTTTTCGGAACGCCGCCGTGGCAGGTGATGCATCCGCACCAGCTCGCCTTTCCGCCCTTCTATCGATGGCTTCATCGCACCCGCGCAGAGTCGGCCCTGAGCAGCTACAGCTTATCACTTACAATTACAACTGTGGTATTAGTGAGAGCCATGTGAAGCGTCTAATAATAGGGCCCAGTCGCCGTCGCCATCATGATTCTTTCGGGGCGGCGTGAAGTGCTGCGTTCCCGTGTTTGCAAATGGCCCTCCCGAGATGGTTGTATATGTTCCGTTCGAGGGATCAAACCACTTGGCGATTGCCTGCGCTTTCAAATTCCTCATATTAACCGTGATCTCCCGAGCGGTGGGCAAATAGGCCACAACAAAAGAGCCATCTCGCGTCCTGGAGGCAGTGGAGAAGTCGCTTTTGCTGACGCGGGTTTGCAGATCCCCAGGGCTTCCAAATCCGGCAGTGACTACCGTGTGGTCCTGATCCGGAATGAGATCCCACCAAGGAAGGGAAGAAAAGAAATTCCGCCAAATCTCTAATTGTGCCACTCCGACCGTGTCAATATAGTACTTCCATCCGGGCATAAAATAGCAGGTATATCCGTTGCCATAGAGCTGCCCCTTACCCCCGCTCAACATTGCCCAGTATCCCTGGCGCCTAAGCACCAAGGGCGTCCCGAAATCCTTAGGATGGCCAAGGTCGATCCCCAACTCATAGTGTCCCTCAATCAGAAAGGTAGGCGCGATCGGCCTCTGATTGTAGCTATGCCACATTTGGAAATATGTTGAGGAGTAGGTGTAGGTGCTATTGACTGACGCAATTTGCGACCATGTCGGATCATCGAACGATGAACTTGTTTCGACATTCAACTCGATGGTTTGAAGGTGTATGGGATCAACCGACTTGATACCCGTTGCCACCGCCCGGACCACTTCGTCATCGCCCGGATCTTTCCAGGTATTAAAATCGTTGCCGTTCAACCAGATAATGTTATCGAAATGCTTGTAACGTTTGCCCAAATACTGGCCGTAAGCGTATGCGGCGCCCGGACCGTTATTGCGTAGCGTTGGAACCCACTGACCAGTCTCGATTGGATCGAGGAAAACCACCATACCGTGATTTGCCGCTAGCGTCAGTATCTGGTCAACGCGGGCAAAATAGGCCTCGTTCGGCTTCGTAAGATCGTAATGCGCAGTATCCGTACCGCCGGGTACGTAGCCGGTGAAGGGGCGGATACCGTCGTACGTGCTGCCGTCTTCAGGGCTGTAATAATAATAGGGACCGGCAACAAGCACGTCGATCCACATTGCATTAAACCCGTGAGTATGGCGATCGTCGAAATAGATTGCTGCATCCTCCATCGAAGCCATCGTAACTATCGATTGGGGGACATCGCCGGTAATCAAAAAAGGTGTGTTGCTCCGGTCGACCAGATAGCGACCGTTGACGCTCACCTTTAGCGGATAGGTGGGAACCCTTGCGTTAGATACCGCGGTTGACCCCGTGGCTGCCTGCGCCCAGAAACAAACTGGCGCCAGGAGAATAAGCGCGGCGGGTACTTTCACGAATACCCTTGCTCGACCGTTCTTGGCAGGTCGATTTACTCTTCCGCTGTTTCTACTTGCGAGTCTAGATCTGGCTCCACTCTCGGACCCCAAAGCATTGGATAAACGGCCGTCGTCATTTCTTTTGGATCGAAAATACATCCGACTCTATCTCCTCTTTCATGACCAGAGCGGCTGTTCATCGCCGCGGCAACTCGTAGAAACGACCTCTGCGCGATCCTCCATGGTCAAGTGGACCAATGCTACATCCACCTTTGCCATCCAAACGACACCGCGCCGTATCGAGCTAGACCATTAGGGAGCCTCGTCTCTTGGATAATGCGCTCTCTTGAGTTTGCGGAGCTGATTGGCGCTTACGCAGCCAGGCTGCGTATCCTTGATGTGATCGCGAAGGTCAGACGCCTCAAGTAATACGATGCCTATCTGTTGGAACTGTACCAGGGAGTCGGCGTTCTGGATAGAGGAAATTCGTAATGTATTGTTGCAAAGATACGAAGTTTCGACCTAATACGACGGATCCGTCTCGTCGAGGTGCGTTGATGATTAGACAGCCCTGAGTCTCATCGATCCACAACTCTTCTCTGGCAACTACAACTGGGCGGCACAGGCTACGAAAATCCCGATGCTTCATCGCCGCAAAAGGTTCGCGGAGTCATAATTCGAGCCGCCGGCGTTCCGGAGCTGCGCTATGCCTATTGCCAAGTCATCGAAATGGCGCCTGAAACCCACTCATGTTCGCTGACTGATGGTCAGGGAACACAATGGCCTTGAGCGAACCCATAGCTGCTGCACCTTTTGCCTCACCAAAACTTCATCCAGCGTGGGTCGGTTGGAAAAAGACGTTGTTCATTGTCCAGCCCGAGACTGGACGTGCCCCCTGTTTTGGCACACCCCTGTCTCAATTTTGGGGTCCAGTCTCTCCTCGCGTGGGTCTTGTGATAGGCGGCTTCGAGTCTGCTCTTGGAGCGGTGCTCTGGATCGGGCTTGTGGTGGAAGCAACTGTTGGTCAGCGGTCCGCGGCGGCGCTTCTGGAAGAACAGGAGCAGGAGCGCCACCTGCACGCCATTGTGGGTAAGGCGGTAGGCCACTGAGAATCGGGTTTTCTGAGCGGATCGACAGCGGCCCAATTGTGAAGGTCATTCCGCCAGTTGCAATTCCCCACAGGATTGGAATCAGGAATCGGAGCTTCAGCCGCAATTGGTTTTCCATGCGTTTGCCGATTCTACACGGACCGCAATTTCACGGTATCCTGGAAAAGACTTCTCAGACCATTCGCTTTCAAATTCGGCCATGATCCGCACGTCAAGCCACCTGGCTGAGCCCGCATTGGAGAGATGTTCTCACCCATGGACCCGTCCCAGGCAACTCAGCCAGCACCCCGCGCCGAAGTCCTCACTTCTTCGACGCGAAACCTCCTCCCCTGGCTGGTCGCGGTTGCCTTTTTCATGGAGTCGCTGGACACGACCATCCTCAACACCGCTGTCCCCGACATAGCCAAAGCCCTCAGCGTCACCCCCCTGGCCATGAAAGCCGTCCTGGCCAGCTATACCCTCGCCCTTGCCATCTTCATCCCCATCAGCGGCTGGATTGCCGACCGTTTCGGCACGCGCCACGTCTTCGCCACCGCCATCGGCATCTTCACCCTTGGCTCCCTGCTCTGCGGCATCTGCACCGACATCCACGAGCTCGTCTTCTGCCGTGTGCTGCAGGGCTGTGGCGGCGCCATGATGGTTCCCGTCGGACGTCTCACACTGGTCCGCGCCTTCGCCAAACATGAACTCGTCCGGGTGATGAGCTTCGTCTCCATCCCCGCCCTGATCGGCCCCATGCTCGGTCCGGTCGCCGGCGGCCTCATCGTCGATTACCTCCACTGGCGCATCATCTTCTTCCTCAACATCCCCATCGGCCTCCTCGGCCTGGTCATGGTCTACCTCCACCTGCCCGACTATCGCGAGCAAGATACTCCGCCTCTGGACCTGCTAGGCCTCATCCTCTTCGGCTCCGGAGTAGCCCTGCTCTCCTATGTCCTCGAAGTCTTCGGCGACCACGCCCTCGGCGTCCGCGAAATCTTCAGCCTGCTCGCGATCTCCTCTGCCCTTCTTGTCGGCTACTGGCTGCATGCAAAGGACACCCCCTTCCCCCTGCTCCGGCTCGCGCTCTTCCGGCTCCGCACCTTCCGCGCAGCCGTCGGAGGGGGCTTCATCACCCGTCTCGGCATTGGCGGCGTGCCCTTTCTCCTACCGCTGCTCTATCAGATCGGCCTGGGTTATACCCCTGTCGAATCCGGACTCCTCATCATGCCCCAGGCCATCGCCGCCATGGTGATGAACGCCTTCATGACCCGCCTGCTGAACCGTTTCGGCTACCGCTCTATCCTGATTTCGAACACTTTCATTATTGGCGTCCTGCTCCTGCTCTTCGCCAGCATTGGACTGCGCACCCCGCTCTGGGTCATCGTGCTGCTGGCCTTCCTCTACGGGGCCTTCAGCTCCCTGCAATTCACCAGCATGAACACCCTGGTCTACGCGGACGTCGTCGAAGAGGACACCAGCGCCGCCAGCACCATCTTCGCCACCATGCAGCAGATGGCCCTCAGCTTCGGCGTAGCCATCGCCGGTCTCGCGACCGCCTTCTTCCTTCCCGAGCACATCTGGTCGGTTCCCGTCGTTTTCATCCACGGAATTCATGAGGCCTTCGTCGCCCTCGGCATCCTGACCGTCGTCTCCACCATGGTCTTCCGTAATCTGCGCCGCCGTGACGGGCTCTCCATAAGCCGGCAAAAGCTGGTTCATGCGACATAAGTTAGAATGGCGCCAGTGACTCGCCGTCGCTGAACTCCGCAATTTCAACGTGGGTCCGAAAGAGGCGGATCATCCATGGAAATCGTCCCCTAAATTTGCGTTTGCGGGGACGATGCTTCCCATGATCGCGTGCATCCATCACTTGAACGGAAGCGCCTATGTTTGGTTTGAAAGCCCAACCCCGAAAGCAGTTTCAAAACGATTGTCGAATGAGCTCCGCGCTCAAGATGCGGCGTCCGTGTTCGCCTGCGGCTGCCCTGCTTTTCTGCGTATTCATGATTTCGCTGAGCTTCTCCGTCGCATCTGCGCAGACGCGGGTGAATGGGCTTCATCTTCGTCCCCCGGCGACGCCGCTTGTCGCCCACGATCCCTATTTCAGCATCTGGTCCATGGCGGATCGCCTGACCGACGCGCCCACGAAGCACTGGAGCGGAGTTCCGCAGGAGTTATGCGGAATCGTGCGCATCGACGGGAAAAATTACCGCTATCTCGGTTTGGCGAACCGAGGAACGCAGACCCTGCCCGCGCTCAACCAGGTAAGCAGCGAGCTTACGCCCACTCGCGCCGTCGTGGTCATGGCCAATTCTGAGGTTGAGCTTCGGATTGAATTCATGACCCCCCTGTTTCCCGAAGATATGGCCCTCATGTCGCGCCCGGTCACCTATCTTCAATGGGCAGTGAGGTCGCTCGACGGTCGTCCGCATGACGTGACGCTCTATCTCGATGCGGCCGGAACGCTAGCCGTAAACGATCCGGGAGAGGAAGTGACGTGGTCGCGGGCGTCGATCGATGGTTTGAATCTGCTGCGCATCGGCAGCCAGGCGCAGCCCATTCTAAAGCGGTTTGGAGACAACGTCCGCATCGACTGGGGCTGGTTTTACCTTGCCGTTCCGCAGAACGAGAAGGCGGAAATGACCGCGGGCAATCAGGGTGATCGAAGCGAGTTTCTCGAGAGTGGGCACATTCCCGAGGTGGACGACATCGAAGGCCCCCGCACTCCGCAAAGTCACTACCCGCCGGCGCCACGACTGAATGTGAGTTTGCCGCTCGGCCAGGTCGGCTCAACTCCGGTCTCACGTCATCTCCTGCTCGCCTACAACGACATTGACTCCGTCCAATACATGGAGCGCAGACTGCTGCCTTATTGGCGAGTTCAGTTTCCCACCTTCGCTGCCATGTTGAAAGCGGCGGAACAGCAGTATCCGGCGCTGGAGGCGCGCTCGCAGAAGTTCGACGCCGCTCTCGAAGCGGATCTTGTCCGCGCTGGCGGCCCTGAATACGCGGCCATCGCCACCCTCGCCTTTCAGCAGGCGATTGCTGCTCATAAGCTGGTCGCGGATATCGATGGAACGCCCTTCTTTATGCCGAAGGAGAATTTCAGCAATGGATCAATCTCCACGGTGGATGTCATTTATCCCTCGGCGCCGATGTTTCTGCTGCTGAATCCCAAGCTCGTGGAGGCGCAGTTGGAGCCAGTGCTTCGCTATGCGGAGATGCCGCGCTGGAAGTTTCCTTTTGCTCCCCACGATCTGGGAGTATACCCACTGGCTAACGGCCAGCAATATGGCGGCGGCGAGGTGAGCGAAGAAAACCAGATGCCGGTAGAAGAGTCGGGCAACATCCTTCTGCTCGTGGCGGCCACGGCCCACGCAGAGGGAAACGCCGACTTTGCCCGGCGCCACTGGCCGCTGTTGACAAAATGGGCAGAGTACCTGATGACCAATGGCCTCGACCCCGCGAATCAGCTCTGCACGGATGATTTCGCGGGACACCTGGCGCACAATGCCAATCTTTCCCTCAAAGCGATCGAGGCGTTGGGCGCGTATGCGCAGCTTGCCGAGCGACTCGAGCAGCCGCAGGTGGCGCAGCGTTTCGCCACCGCAGCCCGGAAGATGGCCGGTCAGTGGATCGCCATGGCGCAAGATGGCGATCACTATCGGCTGGCCTTCGATAAACCCGGAACCTGGAGCCAGAAATACAACCTGGTGTGGGACAGGATTCTCGGCTTGCACCTGTTTCCGGAGGAAGTAAGCGCCGAGGAGATCGCCTCCTACAAAAAGCGCCTCAATCCATATGGGCTTCCCCTGGACAATCGCGCTACGTACACCAAACTGGATTGGGAGCTATGGACGGCAACCCTGGCCGCCAATGGCGACGATTTTCAAGCTCTCGTGCACCCGGTATTCAAATTTCTGAACGACACTCCCGACCGCGTTCCCATGACTGACTGGTACAACACCGTGACCGCAAAGCAGGTTGGCTTTCAGGCCCGGTCAGTCGTCGGCGGCGTCTATATCAAGATGCTCGCCGATCCATCCTTGTGGGTTAAGTGGTCCTCGATGCAGGAGACGGGGCCATAAGTGGGCTGCGGCGATTGGAGGTCCGTTCCACCGGCTCTCCCTCGATTTAGATTTCGGTGGTTCCTGACGGCATTGTCGGACAAAAGCAGAAACGCGTGCTCACTGCGTGCGTAGTTCTCCATTAGGCAGGAACGCCATGCCGGCTACTCGCTCTCCCGAGGCCAGTACATTCCTCACCCGTTCGGGGTTTGCAGCGCCTCGCGCCTCAGCTTCATTCAACAAACGGAGCGCGACAGCCGGCGCCGTTGCGGCCGGCAAGCGAAAGATCCAGGGCACATTCGTTGAAGTAAGAGTCTTGTCGTCGCACAAAGCCACAACCGGAACAAATGCCTTCAACGCCAGTTGCTCCGACAAGTGAGCGGCGTCGCGGTCCAAAGCGATGATGGCCAGCGCGTGTTCGCCCCGCAGCGCATGGACCAATTGTGTTGAAGCTGCGCCCCAGTTTTGTCTGCTGTTCACGGGCAGCAGCGTCCACGCTCGCCCATTTCGCGCCGCCTGCGCCAACTGAGCCTTCACGGCCACCGATTGCGCCACCTGGTCAGCCTGCGGGCCAAACAACACCGCGCGCAAGGGCCCCGGCGGCGCATCAGGGCGCGGCGGTCCATCGTAACTCACCCCATCCTCCCCCACGCGCGCATAGGGCGCAGGCGCCGGCGGCTGCTTTTCCATCGAAGCCGGCCGGTAAGCGATCGCTCCGTTGCGCACCGCGCCGAGATAAATGGGCGCCACGTTCTTTTCGTTTGGATCGAAGACCATGTGTCCGGTCACCCCGTCGTATTGCCCGATGTCGTCGAGCGCGTCCTGAATGCGTACGCGGTTCAACCCGGCCTTGCAGATGGAGTCGAGCAACATGTTCATGGCGTCGTAGGCCAGCGCGGCGAACTGCTCCGGTTTCTCCTCGAAACGAGCTTCGAACCTCCGGTTGAAGTCGAGCCAGCGCGGATCGTTGCGAGTGGGATCGTAGGGAAAGACCGCCTCGAAACCCTCCGCGGCCGGGCCGGCCGCGGAGAGCAGGTCTGGGCCCAGCGTGCGATAGGAGCCGAAAACGCGCTGTTTCATGCCCAAGGCGCGCATCTGCTTCAAAATCTGAGCGGCGGGAATCTCGTCGGTCCAGAGAACAATGCCGTCGGTGCGCGACTCCTCGATCACACGCAACTGCCGCGTGAAGTCCGTGTCGCCGGCCATGAATTTCTGCTCGATTACTACCGGATGGCCGAGGCGCCGCGAAGCATCGCGAAATTTGGGCACGCCCAGACGGCCATAGCGGTTGTTGATGCGTAGAAGCGCTACGCGTTTGAGGCCGAGTTCGGTATAAATTCTTCGCGCCAGCGTGTAACCCTGGACGCGGTCGTCCTGCAGGTCGGTGAAATACCAGGGAATGGAGGTCTCAGGAATCGTGGGATCGGTGGAGGCCGAGTTGACGATAGGAATCTCCGCTTTGAGCGCCACGCGCAACATGATGTGGGTGGACTCCGAGCTGATGGAGCCGAAGATTGCCCAGTCTTTATCGTCGTAAATCATCTTCACGGCTTCATCCGAAGCCGCACCCCAAATGGCCTGTTCCGTAGGCCGGTCGGGACCGGAAGCAGCGTTCGCCTGCCAGTTGTTGTAGTCGTCGTGCAGCATCAGCCGGAACGGCTTGCCGCCATAGCCGCCACGGGCGTTGGCTTCTTCCACGGCCAATTGCGCCCCGTGCAACATGCGCAGACCAAATACATGATCCGGGTCGTTTTGCTCGATCGGTCCCACAAAGCCGATGCGCACTTCGGTTAGGTTTTTTGGATCGGGCGCATCCCGCCCCGGCCCGTTAAATATGGTGGGTTGGGTGTAATGGAGGTAGTAAGGCTTGACGAACCTGGAGTAAGGTCTCATGTCTTCCGGTTCGCCCGCATAGGGCTCAACCACGCGATCCTTCGCCGGCCCCGGCGGATGCGCGCCGCACTCGCACACATGGGCGTCTGTTCCCGCCGTGGCGTGGCTTGCTTGCGGCTTCTGCTGCGGCCCCGGCGCCTGGGTAACAGCAATCAGTCCACCCGAGGCCGCCCACAAACAAGCCGCGGCCCACAACCATCCCTTGCGCATGGCGGCTACTCCTTGGCGGTTGCCGTCTTATCCGTGCGGAACATCGCGATGGCCTCGATCTCCACCAGCAATTCCGGCCGGCAAAGAATGGCCTGGATGCCGGTGGACGCCGGTAGCGGGTCGAGCCCTTGCTCTTTGTAGAACGCCGTCCGCTCTTCGTTGAAGGCCTGGTAGTCGCGCTCGATGTCGCGCAGGTAGCACGTAGTGCGCACCACATCGTGCCAGCTGCAGCCCTCGCTGGCCAGCAGTCCGGTGATATTCGCAAGCGTGCGCCGCATCTGGGCGCGAAAGTCGCCAATGTGCACGCTCTTGCCGTACTCATCGATCGACGCAGTGCCCGAGATGAGCAGAATACTTAGACCATTTAGATCGATCCGCATTCCCCGCGAAAACGAACTCGGCTTGGCGTAAGCATAGGCTTCGTTGAGCACGCCGTGATTAGTCACCGCGCGCTTCTCGATGGGCGCATGCGCAATGGCCTCAAGAATTTCAGCAAGTGCACTCATGATGATGGCTCCTTATGGTTGAGATTGCAGAATTCCGTGGCTCAATCCTCCGGCGGTGGCAACCCAGATGTCGCCGCCCTGGAAGTCGATGCCCAAGATGTAGTTGTTGGCCGGCGCGGTGGCGACCGGAATATGGGTCAGGTTGCCCTGGGCGTCGCGCACCGTCATTTCCGGCTTGCCGGTGGTCAGCGATGGCTTGTACACAGCCCAATTGGCGCCGTCGTAATAAGCCAGTCCTTTGTCGGTGCAGAACCACGCGTGGTTGGCGTCCACGCCCTTCACGAAATTGGTGAAGTTTGAGGGTAGCCCGCTATCTTTGGTCAGGAAGTTATGCCAGTAGCGGCCGTCATAGCGGCTGTCGCCAAAGTAAGTCGACGCCCACACAATCTTGTCGACATAACTGACTGATGACACGATGTCGTGGATCAGTCCCTGGTCTTTGAAGAGCACAATCTCCGTTTCGCGATCGGGATCCTCGTACTTGTCCCAGCCGCCGGTCGTCTGGTTGTACTCGAGCAGGCCGCTGCCCCAAACGGCAAAGTACACCTTATCCGGCGCGGCAGAGACGCCATAAACCCAAATCTCGACCATGGGCGTGTTGCGCTCGTTGTAAAGCGACCATTCACCCGTGTCTAAATTCAGCCGGCATGCCCCGGCAGCCGTCGCCACCCACACATTTTCGCCTTCCACCGACACGCCGTAGACCACGTCGTTGCTCAATCCCGAGTTGAATTGCGTAAAGCTGTCGATGCGCCCACCCGAGATGCGGCTCAAACCGCCCATGGTCCCGGCCCACACATCGCCCGTCCGCTTGTCGAGCGCCAACGAGAGCACCGCTTGCTGCGCCAAGCCGTCCTTGACGTTGTAAATCTTCCACTTTCCGTTTTCGTAAACTCCCAGGCCATTATCAGTGCCCGCCCAGATACGGTCTCCATCCACCAGCACGGAATACACGTGGTTATCTGGCAACCCATTGGCGGTGGTGTAGTTGACGAAGCGATAGCGGGGCATTGGGGGCGCTTTGTCCGTAGCTGCGTCCGCCAGTGTTCCCGCAGCCACAAATGCCGCAACCATCCAGAGCGTCTTCCTCGCGGGCCTCATCATCGCTTCCCTTTCATCGCGTCCTCAAATATTCGATCAGGTCGTTCAGCTCATCCTTGGTCAGATCGTTGGTGCGGCCGTGCTGGTCGTGTGGGTTATAGAGGGTCCAGATTTCTTCGAGCGTGGCCGCCGAGCCGTCATGCAGATAGGGCGCCGTGAGCGCAATGTTGGTCAGTTGCGGCGTGTCGAGCAGGCCCGAATCGTCGGTCTCTTTCTTCGTCCCCACATCGAACGATTTCCGGCTGGTTCCCAGCGGTCCGCTGTGGCAAAAAGCGCAGCGGTTGGCGAGCGGAATCGGCCTCCCGAAGTTGTCCACCGAACGCTCGAAGATCGCTTTGCCGCGCTCCTGCGCCGGCGTCAACTGGCCGTCCGGCAATCGCCAGCGGTTGGGCCTGGCAGGCAGGCTGCGAATATAAAGGACCAGGTCGGCCAAAGTCAGATCGTCATAGTTTTCCGAGCGCCAAAAGTATTTCTCCGTGCGCGGGCCGCACTCGGTGGGCAGGTCGGGATTGCCGCCATTCCACTTGTAGGGCGCGGTGTCCTTGACTTCCTCCAACAGCCGATTGTCGACAATGTCGCGTCCCAATCCATCCGGTTCCAGATCCCACTGCAAGCCGTCGAAAGTCGAATCCAGGTGGCAATTGGCGCACCCGATTCCTCCATGAAACGAATAGCGCGCCGTGTAAAAAGTCTGCTCGCCATGGCGCAGCGCCGAAATCACCTTTGGCCCAGCCAGCGCGATCGTCGACACCACGCAATCGCTGCGCGTATCGATGACGCTGATCGTGTCATCGAGCCGGTTGGCCACCAACAACCGACGCCCATCGGGGCTGAGCGCTACGCCGCGCGGGTCATGGCCCACCGCGATGCGCTTCACCACGTAATTGCCGCTGGCCGAAAGATCGTATGCAATGCCTCGCCGATTCAATCGAACATAACGCAAGAGCCGCGGCACATCGATCACGGTCACGATCTCCGAGCCGCCGCTGGTCACATACATCCGCGAGCCATCCGGCGTCATCGCCACCCCGAAGGGCCGCGCGGCATGACTTTCCAGATCGTCGAGCGGAATTTCAACTGTCTTGTCGCCCACATCGTCGCCAAACAGCGTGAGCGTATCCTCCATCACCCAGCCGTGCTCCACGGCGGTCAACGGCACAAGGTTCTTGGGATGCAGCTCCGCCACGACGCCCAACCGGCCATCGGCTGAAAACGCAATGTGAAAGACGCCGGCAATGCTGCGTAAAGGAATGCGATCGACCACTTCGGCGCTGGCCGCGTCGATGACCGTGACCTCCGACTCCGGCGGTGTGCGATGCGGCGACGGATTCGGATAAATATGGGTCACGTATAACCGCCTTCCATCGGGCGAAGCCGTCATGTAACTGGCGCCGCGTCCGGCCGCCAGCCGCTTCTCTTCCGCGCCGGTTTGCGCGTCGAGCACCGCTACGTCGTTGCTGATGCGATTGGCCACATACAGGCGCTCGGCCCTCCGGTCTTCCACCACGCTCGACGGCTCCGCGCCCACTGGCCAGGTGGCCACTACTTCGAGCGTCCGCGTGTCGATCACTGAAAGCGTGTCGTCCCAGGAGTTGGCCACAAACAGCCGGGCTCCGTCTGGCGAGAGAGAAAACCCGCGCGGCTCGTGACCCACAGAAATGTTCTTGATCACCGAATAGGTGCTCCCATCCAGCACCCTTACTTCGTCGCTTTGGTTGCAAAGCACATAAAGCCGCGCGCCGTCGGGCGAAAACAACAGCTCGACCGGTGAAGCGTAGATCAGGTGTTCGCCGGTCCTGCCGCCGGCAGCCGCTTTCACGGTCCCGGGATTCCACATCGCCACCCCAAAGACCGCCGCAGCCAGCGCGCAAAAAGCCGTCGCCAAACCGGCTCGACCGCGGCGGTTGCCCGGCATGCCCCTCATCGCGGCTTCCTTTCTCCCGGCTCCTGCACGGTCAGCACGCGATCGACCGGCTGCTGTGCGAGCGTCTGCACCGCTCCGCTTGGCCAGCGCACCAACAGTTTGTCGATGACAGTGGCCGCACCCAGCCCGAAATGCACGCGGCCCTCGTTCTCCGACAAATATCCGGAACTCGCCACCCGCTCCGCGGTCTGGCGCCTGCCCGCAGCAAACACTTCAATCCGCGCGCCGATGCCGTCACGATTGCTTTTAGTGCCGATCAGCTTGATCTCCACCCAATGACCGGTGTGGGTGGAAACGTTATGCAGCAGCGTTCCCTCCGCGCCAAGATTCACCATGTACGCATCGACCTTGCCGTCATTGTCGTAATCGGCGAAGCAGGCGCCGCGCGCCACAGTGCGGTTGCTCAGCACAGCTCCGGCCTGGCGTGACACATCGGCGAATTTCCCATCGCCCACGCCGCGAAACAGCGTGTGCTCTTGCTGAATTAGGTGGATCAATCCGCCGTGAAACACCAGGATGTCGAGCAGGCCGTCATTATCGAAGTCGTAGACTCCCGACCCCCAGCTCACGTATTGCGCGTCGGTCTGGGATATTCCCCCTTCTGCGGTCACGTCCTCAAAGCCCTTCCAATCCGCCGCCGACAAAGACCCCAGCTCCAAAGCGCCCAGGTTGCGCAAAAACCGGTTGTAGCTTCCGTCCGTCACCCACAGGTCCAGCACGCCCCGGTTCCAGAAGTCCGCGGCCACCGGCCCCATCGACGAGGTCGCTTCCCCGTTCTGTCCGTAAGCCGACCCCGTATCGTTCGCAATCTCCTCAAACGTTCCGTCGTGCTTGTTGCGGAAGAGAAAGTTCTGCGTGCTGTCGTTGGTCACGTAGATGTCGTCCCAGCCATCGTTGTCGAAGTCCGCCGCGGTCACGCCCATGGTGCGCCCGATGGATGCGCCAATGCCCGACTTATCCGTCACATCGGTAAACGTGCCGTCGCAGTTGTTGTGAAACAGCATGTTCGTCTCGCCCGCATAATCGAGCGGCCCGGGATAATTGTCCGCAGCGTAAAAGGCGCGGTACGTCGGATCGAACTTCACATAGCGGCCCACAAACAAATCGAGGCAGCCGTCCCTGTCGTAATCGAGCCACGTGGAGCTGATGGCCCAGCCGTTGACCTTGATGCCCGCTTTCTCCGTCACATCGGTAAAGTGGCCGTTGCCGTCATTGTGGTAGAGAACCACTTTGCCGAAGCCGGTCACCAGCAGATCCTCGTAGCCGTCGTTGTCGTAATCTGCCGCCGTCGCCGCGATCCCATACATCTCTGGATCGAGCCCCGACTGATCGGTAACATCGGTGAAATGCCCGTCGCCGTCATTGCGGTAGAGGTGGTTGTGCGGCGGAGGATTCGGCTTATCTTTCAGCGGATAGGGGTGCATCGAATCCGCCAGCGGGCGGCCGCTGATCACGTACAGCGAGGGCCGGCCCGAGTTGTTGAAGTCAAACCACAAGCAGCCGCCGCCCGTGCCCTCGAGCAGCGATCCCAACTTGGCTGAGCCGAAGCTGTGCGTGAAGTGGATTCCGGACCCGTCGGTGGCGTCTTCAAAACGGATAACAGAACCCTGCTGCGCGGTAGACGCCGCGATTGCGGCAGAAGGCTGTTGCATTTCGGATGCAGACGGCGGCGGACTCGCCGTCGGCGGCGCAGCGCTTTGCGCTACGGCAAGCGAGACCGCGCCGAACCAAAAAAGAAAAGAGCGAATCGTCATCGCGCGTTGCCTCCCGCCGGCTGGTTCTGTATCGCTGCGTGCAGCGACCCGCTCCCGCCCGTCAGGTCGACCGGCGTGGTGGAGCGCAACAACACGCCGGGCACGCGATTTTCCGGCGACCGCGCCGGTCCCGCGTGGCAGCCCACACAGATGCGCTGCTCGCCGCTGCGAATCCAGAACCACCCCCGCTCGCTGCGCAGCACCGCGCCCTTTCGATCGAGCAGTAGAAACCGGATGGGCTGGTCGGCGGGAGTTTTCACGAAGAACGAACCGTCCGATTCAAGCGGCGCAGTCCCGTTCACTACTACGTGGCCCGCAGAGTCGAGTGTTTCCAGCCGCACCGACGCCGGAGTCTCGTTCAAATCGCCATCGAGAGACACCCGCGCGTCGAGAGCCAGCAAATTGGCGTAATCCCAGGGGTGCAACCCCGAGGGAAATCTTCGCGGCCGGGTGCGCGGAGCAAGCAATACCGGTTCCACCAGATCCCTGCCGCTCATCGCCAGCACCGTCTCAAGCCGCGCGGATTCGGATTTAGCGGGCGCGTTGGGATTCCACAGCTCAATCGCGTAATGCGCGCCTGCAGTCGGCCGCACGCTGAACAGCCAATCGCCCGACGCGGTTTCGGCAACGGCGCCCGCGTATTCGGCGCGGGGCGCATCCACCGGCGCCTCCTGCGCCAGGGCCGAAGTAAAGCGCGCCAGCGACGCCCCGTGTGTAAACACCACGTCGCCGGAAGCCAGTTGTGCGCCGCCCCAGCGGCCGCGGCCGTGATCGCAACGGTAAGCCTCTACCCCCGAGCCATCGGCGTACATCACATAAAGCTCTGGGGTCGCACCCTGTCCAAGCGGAAAGCCGGACTCAAAGAGAATGCGCCCGTCGGCAAGAACGTCCGTCGGGAAGGCGCTCGCCCGAATATAGCTGAGGGCCAGCACGCCCGGACCCGCGGTTGGATTGAGAAATGCCTCATGCGGTAAGTCGCCGTCCTCCGCAGACTCAATCTGGAATCCGTGCCTCGTGCGTTGCGCCCACACCATTCGCTCGCCGGGCAAATAGAGCGGCCGCTCCGCGTCGCTCTCGGTAACGATCACTTTGCGTATCGACCGATCCGCAAGCGTCAATTCCCATACCTGCCAGGGTTCGCCAGCCGTTTTCTTACCTGCGAACAACACCTGCTTGCCATCGAAAGAGACATCGGCGTCCGCCGTGGCCGCGAAGCCCTCCACCAGCGGTTCAGCCTTGCCGCCATGCGCCAGCAGCAGTTGCGCGCCTTGCGGAAACCGCTCTGCGCCCCGCATTTCTGCCAACGGCGCGTAAACGGGCGCCGCGGTCACAAGAAAATCCGCTCCCACCTTGTCCGCCGCCGGCGGCATAAACGCGCATAGCGGAGCCAGCAGCGCCGCGCCGGCGGCGACGGCGAGCAACCTGGCCCCGGCGCTCATCCAAAGGCCTCCGCCAGCCGGTCACCGGCCGGCTCGTCGAGACCGTTGGCGCGCAGCTTCAGGTAAGGATCGAGCGAGGCCATCATCTCGTCGAACCCTGCAAAGTCCAGCGACTGTTCGCCGTCGCTCCAGGCCTTGTCCGGGTGGGGATGCACTTCCACCAGCAGTCCGTCCGCGCCCGCGGCTACGGCGATACGCGCCAGCGCGGGAACCAACTCCCGGCAGCCGGAGGCATGGCTGGGATCGGCGATGACGGGCAGATGCGAAATTTGTTTGAGCAATGCGATGCCCGCGGCGTCGAACGTGTTCCGCATCGCGGTTTCAAAGGTGCGTATTCCACGCTCGCAAAGGATCACCTGAGCGTTGCCGTTTTCGAAAACCACCTCCGCGGCCTGAAGCAAATCGGCAATGGTGGCCACCATGCCGCGCTTCAGCAGCAGCGGCCGTCCTGAACGCGCCGCAGCCTCCAAAAGCGAATAGTTCTCCATGCTGCGCGAGCCAATTTGCAGGATGTCGGCGTACTCGGCAACCAGGGGGACGTCGCATTCCGACATCACCTCGGTCACGATGGCAAGTCCAGTCTCCTGCCTCGCTGTGGCCAGCAGCTTGAGACCTTCGATTCCAAGACCTTGAAAACTGTAGGGAGAACTGCGCGGCTTGAAGGCGCCTCCGCGCAGGACGCGCGCGCCGCACCTCCGGACATGGAGAGCGGTGGCCATGAGCTGAAACTCGGTCTCCACCGAGCACGGCCCGGCCATGGTGACAAACTCATTCCCGCCAATCTCGAAGTCCAGCACCGGTACAACGGTCTTGCGCCGCTTCTCGCTCTTTAGGACAGCGGGAGTCCCGGCAAAGCGTTCTTGCCAGCTTTCGCGCACAGTGCGCGCTCCAATCCGGGGAAGCGCCAGAGTACCGCGATCGAATCCTACATGCCTCCATCGAACGGTGGAGGATGCGAGGTCGTGTGTTGCCCATCACAATCTGCCGGCGCCCGCGTAGATCCTCTTCACTGAACTTCATTGAGCCGGTGCGTTCACCCCAATGCTTGTCAAGTCTCAGTTTCGGGCCTTCCCCAGCTTCTCTCGCAGAATCAGGGGTTTGAAAAGAATCGCCAATTTTCCGGGTATTTCGGGCATTTTTGGCAGAATGAATAAGAGTATCCAAGCCGGAAATCCGGGTCGGGCTTGCCGGAAATCGGGAAACGTTTTTCTGCCCCTGAAACCTCAAAACCTGCTTCTGACCCCTGATCACTGAGAACTTCGAACTCAGAACTGACAACTTGACAACTGACAAATTGACAACTCCAACGACTGTAACCCCTTTGCTCTCTTTAATCTGCGGATAACTGACCTGAATCCATATATTTACGGCGGTTCGCCCGTCGCAAGTCTCTCAAAGTAGGATATTTGCTCACAGAATGGGGGGAGGGGGTGGGAGGGGGCCGCACAGCACGCACCGCTCCACAGGCGATTTGCGTAACCCAAGCAATGGTATAGACCAATGCCGGAAAGCGCAGAGAAACGAGTCAGGAGCTAGCCATCGCCGGCGGACGATAGCCGAAAGCCGCGTCCACCACCGCCGCAACGCCCAGCGCTATCTCATCCTCGAAAGGCCTGGCGACAATCTGCACGCCGATGGGCAAGCCTTCTGGGAATTGGCCTACCGGGACCACAGCGGCCGGCGCCGCCAGCATGTTGAACCACTGTGTGTGCCGCACCGCATCGAGATAGGCCACCGTCTGGCCCTCGATGGTCCAGCACCGTTCCCCATGGCGAAACGCGGGAACGCTGGCCACCGGGCAAAGCAGCACGGGATAGGCGCGCATCGCAGTGAGCGTCCTGGCCCGCAGCAAATCCGACTCCGCCCAGGCGTCGAGAAGCTCCCTCGCCGTCAGAGGCGGCGCCGATTCCGCAATGCTCAGAAATTCTTTGAAGATGGGGCTCAATTGGTCTCCCTTGCCCCGGATCGCAGGCTCATAGAACATGGCCCCGCACTGCACAAAAAACGTCCACCAAAGCTTGCGTAGCAACTCCAGCGTGTCCGGCCGAAACGGCTCCACGCGATAGCCTGCATCGCGCAATGCCGCCGCGGCGTCCCGCACCGCCGCCCGCGTCTCGCGCGTCACCGGAATCAGCCCATCGTCTTCGAAATAGCCAATCGACTGGCTGCGCAGTTCGTCGGGACCGGGCTCGCGCAAGGTCACGGGAGCGCTGAAGGGATCGTCCGCGTCTTGCCCGCTCAACGTGCGAAACAGCAGCGCCACATCTTCGATCGTGCGCGCCATCGGCCCGATGGCCCCAAGAATCGAAAACGGTCCGATGCATGGCGGCAAATGGCCCTGGGCCGGAATGCGCCCCGGCGTGGGCTTCAGCGAGCAGATGCCCGTGAAATGCGCCGGCACGCGCACGGAGCCGCCGCTGTCCGAGCCCATCCCCGCCGCCGACATTCCCGCCGCGATGGCCGCCGACTCGCCGCCGCTCGATCCTCCCGGTGTGCGCTCCAGGTCCCAGGGGTTGCGCGTTCGCCCATGCAGCAAATTCGCCGTTTCATAGGCCATTAGGAACTCCGGGCAGTTGGTCGTGCCCAGAATCAGCG
This sequence comes from Acidobacteriaceae bacterium, assembly GCA_030041305.1. Classification (GTDB taxonomy): domain Bacteria; phylum Acidobacteriota; class Terriglobia; order Terriglobales; family Acidobacteriaceae; genus Telmatobacter. The sequence goes on along the minus strand of JASHOC010000179.1, from coordinate 21,637 downwards.
CCCCGGCCGCCCGCAGCCGCCCCACCACCACCGCGTCCTCGCGGGGCGCGTCGCCTCGGTTCAGCAGGCTGCCGATCTCGCAGCGAAAGCCGGCGGTGGCGATGGAAGATTTGACCGTAACAGGCAGTCCGTGCAGCGGTCCTCGCGCTTCCCCAGCCGTATCCAGCCGCCGTGCTTCTCCGCGCACGCGCTCCGCATCGAAATCCGCGAACGCATTCAATGCCGGATTCAGCCGCTCGATCTGCGCGATGTGCGCCTCGGCCAACTCGGCGATGGATACCTGCCGGTCCCGCAGCAGCTGAAGCTGACGCACCGCTGGAAGCAGCACAATGCTGGAGCCGGCCTCATTCATAACCCCGGCTCCAGATCCGCTCCTGCAAAGCATCGCGCCGGGGGCTCGGACGCAAAGCGGCAGCCTGGGCCGACAAACGCATGTCCACTAAACTCATCTCCGCGCGCACCTGGTTCTACCGGCTCAGCACCACATACCTACGTCCCTCATACAGCCGGAACTTTCCATCCGAGTCAGCCAGCACCTGCAGAGGCATAGGGCGCTTCAGGTTGCTGTCGGTGGCCGACTGGACCGTGAGCACGTCGTGGGCGCCTACATCGGTCACCACGAACTTGTCGCCCGCAGTGAAACCAACCCCATACGCCCCGGCGCCCAGTTTCATGCCCCCCACCTGAATCGGAACCTCGGTAATGAAATAGGCCTGATATTTCGCCGCGGTCGCCGCTGAGTAACCCGAGGTGTCCACAAGGCTCGCCAGAACGTAGTATCCGTCGCTGAATTTCACCCCGCCGGAGTTGCGCAATTGCGTCGTCGCCGACAGCCCGCGATAAAAGACCGTTGCCGGCATCAACTTTTCCATCGCCGTCGGCTTCAGAATCGTCATGTTCCCCTGCGCTGGCGCCGCCGGCCCCAACGCCATCGCCACCGCCAGCACACCGCTGGTTGCGGCACTCACAATCCCCCGTTTAGTCATCACTGTTCTCCCTGTTCTGGAATTGCGATGAAGTATAGCGCTAAGCCATCGCTGCAATCCATCCTCACCAGGCTCAAACCGCAGTTTCCCGCGCCGTCGCGAACCTCCAATTCCCGCAGTTCACTGCTGCGGCCCCGAAGCGCGATCATCCCGCGGGGTGGAAGGAAGCCATCGATAGTTGAATCGGTGCAACCCTACTGGATCGCCTGGATCGAAGCGATCATTCCACTGCAGGCGATAGGCAAGCGCTGCATCGCTCGCCGGGAAACTCGCGCTTGCCGGATACGGATAAGCAGTCATCTTGTGGAACGGAAGCTGCGCCACGGTAAACGGCGAAGCATCCCACCAGTCCATGTCCTTCACCCATCCGTTGGCGTAGAAGAAGTAATCGCGTTTCCAATGCGCCGGCAGCGCCGGCGCCTTCGCTGTATCGAATTCCGCCGCAATCTCCTCACCGCTGCCGAAGATGGCGTAGCGGTCGTCGATGCCCTTTAATAGGGGGGTTACGTCGCCAAAGTGTGTGTAATTGCCGCGCTCGCGCTGGAATGGGCCGGTCTGGCTCACGCGATTGTAGTCGTAATCCAGATCGCCGGGGCTGGCGCCATCAATCTCTTTCGGATAGCCGCGAAAATGCTCGGTGGCGAGCGCCAGCGGCAGTTCCGTAACGCGCGACTCGCCCTGCGCTTGGTTATCGATCAGCACTTGGTCCCAATAGACTCGCAGATTCGTCATCACCCGGACCCGCCGCGCGCCTGCAGGCAGTTTGCCGGTCAGGTCAACAACTATAGTGCGCTCCAGGCCCGCCGGGAATCCCGCCTCACCCGTAATTCGCTTCCATGCGCCGCTGGGAAGCTGCGCCTCGACGTAAGGCGCAATCGGCTTCACTCCCGCCTGCCACGCAGCATAGAGCGAAGTCGCGCTGAAGTAATTCACATAACCCGTCATCAGCAGACGCAGCGGTGAGCCCGGCGCAATGGCGCCCAGGTCCAGCGTCAACGCGTGCAAATTGGCGAAGCCGTCATACGGAAGCGGCGTGAATCCACTCGCGAACTGGTGATCGCGCCGGCTCAGTTTGTCGAGCACATCGCGTCCCAGGCCGTCCCAGGCGTCCACGGGCGGCCGCACGCCTACGCTCGCCACCACGCGGCCCGAAGCAAACGGTGGATCGTCAAGGAATCGCTCGTCTGGATTCACGTCCACGTCGGCGGGATGATCGACTGCGACCAGCCGCAACTGATCGATGTAGTTGACCTCTTCCATCGGCTCCATGAAACGCACGCTTACTTTGCCGCTCACCGGAACCACGTCCGCGCCATCGATCCTGATCCACTCGCTGGGTCGAGGCGTATTGCGCCGGGTGGGCGTGAACCAGTGCCCCACCACGGCGGCGCCAATCGCATCGGTGACAAACTTGTACTCACGCCCGTTCCACACAAACAGCACCGGGCACGAGCTGCCGCGCCGGTCCACTTCCTTCATCGCAATCGTTTGTGTGTGGGGCAGATCGATTTCGTCCTGCAGCACACCAGTCGGCCATAAAATGCGCAGCAGGTCGATGCCCTCCGCCTTGCCCAGTCCGACGAGAATCTGCGGCGGCGCCTGCGTCTGATAACCCGAAGCGCCGGGCAGCTCCCATTTTTGCCAAAGTCCGTTCGCAAACACCTCCACCTTCACGCCCAATGCGGTCTTATTGTCCGCAAAGCCCGTCAAATCGAGGCGCACAAAGTGGTTCTTATTCGCGCCCACATTGCGCAGTAGCACCGGCGGCGCATTCAATTGCGTCACAATCAGGTCCGGCGCACCATCGCCGTCCACGTCGGCGGCAATCAGCCCGCGCGGCGCGTCCAGCTTCACTTTGTCCAAACCCAGCGCGCGGCTCACGTCCTCGAATGCTCCATCGCCGCGATTGCGAAACACCCGCACCTGCGGGCCGGCCTTGGTTTCCACAATGGCCGCCAAATCGATCCATCCGTCGTTGTCAATGTCAATGGGGGTCAAGCCCCATCCGCGCAACGCGTCGTGCAAAGGAAGTGAAACGCGCTCAAAGCGCCGACCTACTCGGTCCGCACCCGCGACATTGCGCCACACGCTTACCCCGGGAGGGCCGACATGGGTGACGGCGATATCCATCCAGCCGTCCTTGTTGTAGTCGAGCACTGCGATTCCCGTTGTCGGCGGCATCTCTTGGTCCGCATAGAGGGGCTGCGTGGGGTATTTGCCCTCGCGTGGATTGACGTAAAGCACTGGTGCGGCGCCATCCCCGGTCACCGCCAGATCGACAGCGCGATCGTTGTTAAAGTCGGTGAGAATCGCCGCCGCCGTCCTTCCACTTCCACCCAATCCAGTTTCCGCGGTCTGCTCGGTAAATGTTCCGTTTCCGTTATTGCGCCACAGCACGTTGGACTCGCCGCCAGCCGTTAGCGGGGCGCCCGTGAGCAGCAGATCCAAATCGCCGTCGTGGTCATAGTCCACAAACGTAATACCCGAAGGCCGGTTGCGAGGCTCGAGGCCTGCCTCCGCGGTCACGTCCTTGAACTTGCCGTGTCCAAGGTTGCGGAACAACAATACGGCGTTCTCCAATGCCACCGCCAGGTCGTCTAGCCCGTCGCCATCGTAATCACCCGCCGCGCAGGCGACAGCGTGGCCTGCGGCCTTCAGCCCCATAGCCTCCGCATCCAGCTCTTCATAGCCCCCATAGTCGCCCCGGTGCAAGACACCAATGGCTTGCGCCCCGGACTGCATCAGGATGAGGTCCATCCGCCCCGAGCCGGTCGCGTCCATCATGCATGCTCCGCCCGTGGTGGTGAAATCCGGTCCGGCGCTGGCAGCAACCATCGGCTCCGCCAGCAGCCGTACCGGAATCATCTTCTCCTGGATGGTTTCCGGCTCTTCGATCGCCGTCACCGTCGAGTAGTGTCCCTGCTCTCCATAGGACAACCCGATCGGCGCGCCGATCTTGGCGCCGGTCAAATGCTGGAAGCGTTTGAAATGTTCTCGTGCCTCTGGCGTGCGGCCCATGCGTTGCAAAGACCGCGCCAGACCGAACTCGGCCGACGCATGCAGGGGATCGATCTCGAGCACCTTCTCAAAGATGCCAATCGCCTTATCGAACTGCCGCATTTCCTCGTAACAGACGCCTTCGAAATAGAGCGAGTCCGCATCCTCGGGATCGATCGATGCCGCATGTTGAAAACTGGCTAGGGCCGACTCCACTTCGTTGCCCGCACGCTGCGCCAGGCCCAGGTTATACCAGGCCTGAGCGCTGGCCGGATTCAGGGCGATGGCCTCGCGAAGCTTCTGTTTCGCGTCGTTCAGCTTCTGCAGCGTGAGCAACGCGATGCCTTCGTTGATGGCCGCCTGGGCCAGCTTTGGATCCGTCGCCAACGCTTCGGTAAAAGCCTGCAACGCGCGTTCGGTAAACTGCTGGCCCATAAGCGCTACGCCGCGATTGTTCAACTGCACGGCCTCTGCGTTGAAATGCGATACCACCCCCGCAATCGCAGCTCCCGCTGCAATTGGAAAAAGCAACAAAAACCCGCCAATTCGCACGCCCATCTTTCTCGCTCTTTCCCCCGCGCCGCCGGGCCTTGCCGCCCTAACAATCCCCGGAACCAAGCAGTGTATGCGAATAATCAGGAGGATGCATTTGCCTCCAAGCGCGCACATCGCTGCCCCAGTGCGCTTTCGGGCGCCGCCCGCCTTTTCCAGTGGTCGCGCCTTTGCATTCCTTGCGGCCTATGCCTCTGTGCGTTCGGCCAAAAACCTTTCCATGAACCCCGTGTCGAATTTCCCGGCACGGAATTCCTCGTCCTGAAAAATCGCCTGGTGCAATGGAATCGAAGTATCTACACCCCGCACGATGAACTGATTGAGCGCGCATTCCATCTTGGCAATTGCCTCCGCCCGGTCCACGCCGTGCACAATAAGCTTGGCGATCAGCGAATCGTAGTAAGGCGGGACCACGCCCTCTGCATATTGTGCGGTGTCAACCCGGACCCCGTTCCCCCCCGGCACATGAAACGCGGTGATCTGCCCCGCCGAAGGGGTAAACTTCCGCGGATGCTCAGCGTTGATGCGGCATTCGATCGCGTGGCCGCGAATTTCGAGCTTGCGCGGCAAAATCTCCTCCAGGCGCTCGCCGTCGGCAATGCGCAATTGCGCCTTCACCAGATCCACGCCGGTGATCGCTTCGGTCACCGGGTGTTCCACTTGAATGCGGGTATTCATCTCGATGAAATAAAGATGATGGTTGGCATCCATCAGGAACTCAACCGTGCCGGCGTTCTGGTAACCGATCTCCGCCATTGAGCGGCAAAGGGTGTGGCTCATTTCCTCGCGCAGCTTGGGGGTCACCTGCAGCGAGGGCGATTCTTCGATGAGCTTCTGATGGCGGCGCTGGATCGAACACTCGCGTTCGAAAAGCGTGACCACATTCCCGTGCTCGTCGGCCAAAACCTGAAATTCGATGTGGCGCGGCTGTTCGATGTACTTCTCCATGTAGAGTTCGCCATTGCCGAAAGCGTTGGCAGCCTCCGCGTGCGCAGCATGGAACAGCTTGGGCAGTTCTTCCCGTTCGCGCACCACGCGCATTCCACGCCCGCCGCCCCCCGCCTTCGCTTTGAGAATCACCGGGTAGCCCACCTTCTCGGCCGTCTCTTCCGCGTCTTCAATCGTGGAGATCACCCCTTCGGAGCCCGGCAAAATGGGCGCCTTGGCGCGCTTCATCGCCTGCCGCGCCTTTTCCTTTTCGCCCATCAGCCGCGTCACCTCCGGCGGCGGACCGACGAACTTGATATTCGACGCCCGACATACTTCGGCAAAGTTGGCGTTTTCGCTCAGAAGTCCGTAGCCCGGATGAATCGCGTCCACATCGGCAATTTCCGCCGCAGAGATGACGGCGGGCACATTTAAATAGCTGTCAGCCAGCCGCGGCGGCCCGATGCAAATAGCTTCATCGGCGAAGCGAACATGGAGCGAGTTGCGGTCCGCTTCGCTGTAGACAGCGACGGTGCGAATGCCCATCTCCCGGCAGGCGTTGAGAACCCTCAGCGCGATTTCACCACGATTGGCGACGAGAACTTTACGGAACATAGTGCGCGAGTCAGCAAGTCAGCGGGGCTAGCGGAGCTAGCGGGCTTGATGGAACCAGATTAATCATCGTAGGTGCAAACCCTCTCCCGGCTGGCGGAATTTCGGGAACGCTGCAATTGCAAGCACTCTTAGAGCCAACTCCACTCACCCCGCTAGCTCCGCTTCGTCCGCCTACGCTGGGCGAATAGCGAACAACCGCTGTCCGAATTCAATGGGCTGGCCGTTGGTGACGAGACATCGCACGATTTCGCCGGCGGTGTCGGACTCAATCTCGTTCATCAGCTTCATAGCTTCGATAATGCAGATCACCTGGCCTTTTTCCACATAGTCGCCCGAGGACACGAATGATGCTGCGCCCGGCGAGGGCGACGCGTAAAATGTGCCCACCATCGGCGACTGAACGAAGTGCAACCCGGCGTCAAGATCCTCCGCCGGAACAGCAGTCGGTGAAGCGGCAGCGGCGCTCGCTGTCGCGCTCGGCGCCTGCCCCAGGGCCGTGGGAACCGAACCCAACGCGCGCGCCAGATCGGCAAGACCGGGCGAAGAATGCGCCGCCTCCTGGAACTTGAGCCGGATTTTCACGTCACCGCGGTCCAAGTCGAACTCGGCCACCTGATGCGCTTTCAAAAACTCAATTAATTGTCGTAATTCCTCAATGTCCTGTGGTTTCATTCCTTCCTTAACTCTCCCGCGCGTCCTGGCTTTAAAGTTCAATCAACGCCTTGGGAGCGGGAGTCAAAATCTGTCTTCCGGTTCGCGCCACCGCCACCATATCTTCAATTCGTATTCCGAAGCGGCCGGCTAGATACACGCCCGGCTCAATGGTGACGACCATACCGGGCATTAGCTTCGAGGTTTGGCCGGCGCCGATCCGCGGCGGCTCGTGAATCTCCAGGCCCACGCCATGGCCGGTCGAGTGGGAAAATGCCTCCGCCAATCCCTCTCTGCGCAAAATAGACCGCGCCGCTTCGTCCACATCGCCGCAACGAACTCCCGCGGCCACTGTGGCCACCGCGGTCTCCTGCGCTTCCAACACAGCTTGATATACGCTCCGCTCGTTGGCCCTGGGCTTACCCAGGAAGATAGTGCGTGTCATGTCGGAGCAGTAGCCATTGCGGATTATACCGAAGTCCAGCGTCAGGAAGCCTCGACGCGGCAATGGGATACCGGTGGCGCGCCCATGCGGCAGCGCCGATCGCGCCCCCGAAGCAACGATGGTCTCGAACGACATGCCTTCGGCCCCCAGCAGGCGCGCCTGGTGTTCCAACTCCGCGGCTATTTCCACCTCCGCCATGCCCGGACGGATATACTTGAGAATCCGCTCGAACAGCGTGCAGCCCGTGCGCGCCGCCTCGGTCATCAAGACCAATTCGTCGTCGTCCTTGACGGCGCGCAACCGTTCCACCATCGGGCCCGGCACGGCCGCAAGCAGACTGCGGCGCAGACGGCCGGGCAGCGCCGCTTTCCACCTCGCCAATTCGGCTACTGAAGTCCAGGCGGGATCGAAGCCCGCCAACCGAACGCCGGGCTGCGCAGCCATCCACTGCACAGCGGCCACCGCAGCGGAGCTGGTGACCACTTCAACTTTCGCTGCCTGCGTTTCTTCGCTCGCCTGCTGGCCATAGCGACCGTCGGTGAACAGGCAGGCCCTCCACCGCGTGACTGCCAGCGCCGCGCTCGAACCGGTAAATCCGCAAAGGTAGCGCAGGTCGGGAAGATGGGTGACGATGAGCCCGGAGAGGCCGGCGCGCGTTAGCCGGCGCCGCAACGCGCGCATGCGGCGGAAGTGGTCCACTCGGTCAGTTGTAGCACAGCCATGAGGGGTTGGAGACCAGAGAACCCGGGTCAAAGAACAGCAAGGAAGAACGGGAAATGGGAAATAAATAGGAAATCGCGAATAGGATGTAGCGAACAGCGACGGCAGAACGGACACCAACGGCCAGCATCCTCTTCAGTTCCTCACGCAATTTGCACCTCGCCTGATTCGTTCGGCTTCGCGCCCGCGCCTGCCGGCCGAAAGCTGAAAATTGAAAGATAGCAGCTGCGAGCCGCCGGTTACAGGCTGGACGTTGTCTCTCGCTGCACCGGCTTCTTCTTCCGGGGATCGGCTTCGGCTTCGCGGGCCTGCAGATCGCTCTGTCGGTCCATCCACTCATCGAGCCGCGAGCGTTTAAAGCGCCAGCGATTGCCTAGCTTGAACGCCGGCACGAACCCCTCCGAGGCATACTTATACAGGGTGTCCGGCGAAATACCGAGGTAGCCGGAAGCCTGGCGAATATCCATCACCTCGCGTACTTCGGAGACGAGCAGATTCGAGCGGACCGCGGTATTGCGCATAGTTGCCTTCCGGGTGGGCGCCATATGAATTCCGGCAAATCGGCGCCGGTAGTCTTGTATATACCCGGTTTCACCCGCTGGTTCAAGGATTTTCAGGAACTCACAGGAAATTCACGGTCTTTGCGCGTCCCGATCCAGAACCCAACAAGAGCGCCGCTACTTCGCATACCTAGATTTTGCGGTCTCAAACATACTCCGCCCAAGATCTTGGGTTATTAAGACGGATGGTGCGAGAAAAACATCAGAAAATTCCCCTCTAGATAAATCCACCGTGCCCGCAGCGTTGTGAGAATTGCCGTGTCCGGCTTCAGGCATAAAAAACGCCCCGGACTCTTGCGGACTCCGGGGCGCTCGGCAATGCCAAACCTTCAACCTAGTTCTGGTCGTCGCGCCGGTGCAGTGTGGGCTGGTCGGAGCCATCATCCCCGCCATTGCCACTCTGGTCTTGACCGTTGTTGCCGGTGCTCGCCCTGCGCAAAGACGGCCTGGTGACGCCCTTAGTGTCCTGCAGGCGGCGCTTGTTCTCAATCCGCGCCAGGCGCGCCTTGATCGTGTCGAATTCAGAAGTGGTCACCAGGTACTCGTCCCGCGCCGGCAGAATTTTCGCAATCTCCTGTTGCGAATGGAGTATGCGATCGGGAGTCTGCGGATGGTCCGAGAAAGCCTTGGCCACCAGCCCAGGCTTGCGCTTTTCGAGCGCCTGGATCTTCTCGAAAAAGGTGATGAACGCCTGCGGATCATAGCCCGCCTTGTACATGTATTGCACGCCCAGGTAGTCGGCCTCCCCCTCGAACTCGCGCGAGAACTCCAGAAAGGCCATCGGCACTGCCAGCGAAGCCGCCTCGTAAATTCCATAGCCGGTCCAGCTATACCCGGTCATCATGATCAGCGGAATAGTGCCTAACTGGGCATAATTCAAGCGCGTCATTTCGCGAGCCGCGTGATGGGCGCATACATGGGCTGTTTCGTGGGCCATCACCCCGGCCAGTTCGGCCTCTTCGTCCGCAGCCAGAATCAGCCCTGAATTCACGTAAAAGAAGCCGCCCGGCAGCGCAAAGGCGTTAATCTCGTCCGAATCGAGGACTTTGATCGTGAAAGGAACCTTGCAATCTGAGTTCTTGACGATGTTCTGGCCGATCCGGTTGACGTATTCGTTGATCATCGGATCGGTGATGAAGCGGGCCGTCTTGTCGATCTGATCGGCATAGGTCTTGCCCATCTTGATTTCGGATTCCGTCGAGTACCAGTTCCCCAAGCCCCGGCCACCGATGTTGCGGTTGCCTACCGCGTTCACATCTTCTTCACTGCCCGTCTTCACCTTGATCAGGTCGCTCCCCACGTCCACCACCTTGTCGGGGTCGACCTTCGGGTTCGCATCGTCCTTCTCGTCCTTGGCCTTATCTTTCTTGTCTTTCTTATCCTTGTCGTTCTTCGCGGACTTATCGGGAGGCGCTGCATCCCCACCCACCGGCGTAGTCCCCGGCGCCGACTGCGCGGAAGCCGGCAGCGGTTGATCGCCGCCTACCGGAGTGGTTCCCGGCGCGGGCTGCTTGGCCGTGTCCGGTTGCGCGGCTGGCGTCGTTTGCGCGCTCCCGCCCGTCGAAGCCGTCCCCGGCCCCGTCGGCGTGCTGGCTTGGGGTGTGCTCGATTGAGGCGTGGAGGATCCCGTCGATTGCGCTGACAATCCGGCGGCCAGCGCCAACGTCAGTCCCGCCAGCATCCCTCCCCGCACGATTGACCGTAGGCCCTTGAATTCTGGATTCATGGCTTACCTCCAGGGCGAAGAAACCAATCGCAAGCTACGCCGCTTCGCTCTATCGCTTAGACGCTAGTATCCGCCCATTAGACACCCGATGGGAAGAGGAATCGTCACATTTCCACCGCCGTAGACACCAAAGCGCCCAAAAAGTCGTCAAATCCGGCTGCGGGGCGCTCCGAACCGGCGCGAACCAATCCATTTGCGGTTGTTTGGGATTCTTCCTTGGACCGCTGCCTGTTACAGTGGAGACCACGGTGCCCGGTAAGGTACCCCGCGGAAACTAACCTGAGAAAACGGCGCTCGGAGGAGCATTTGCGGCGAGCGATTCAGATCGCGGTTGCAGCGGCTTTATGCGGGGCCTTGCCGCTGGCGTGCCAAACCATCGCTCCGCATCGCGGTCCAGCCCCGGAACAACAAGGCCAAGTTAAATTGTCGCCGAGCCGAGATCGGTCGCGGACCACATCGAGCCCAACGCCGATAACTTCCCAAACCGTCTTCGACGCCACCGGCCTGGGATCGCCATTGACGCTCGACCGAGGCTGGCGAGTCGGAATTTCCTCCGATCAAAGGGTCGCCGATCCCGGCTTCGATGACTCGGAATGGGCCGTGCGTAACGCCACAGCCGCCATCTTTGAGGCGTCGGACGAAGATCGATCCGAGGCTGTGGAAGGCTCCCCCACCAGTGGCCCACCGTCCGCAAGGCCGGGCTCGCGCCCGCGTCGTTACGTCTGGTTCCGGCTGCACATCCGCTTGGCAAAAGACCACGGACCCGTCACCCTGTTCATCCGCATGCCGGTCGCCCAGACGTTCTCATTTGATATAGGCGCCAATGGACCGGGAATTGGCGTCAGCGTCTTTGCCAACGGCCGCATGATCCAGCCCCAAGGCCCGCACCCGGACGCCCCTGATCGATATCACGAAATTCCCCGCATATACGACCTCGGCGTCGCGCCCGGCGAAACCTCCCTCGTCCTGGTGATCCGCACCCTTTACATCCCCGTCGGTCTTACCGCATACACCTCGTTTTTCTCCGACCGCAGCGTTCGCCTGGGCTACGCACCCGATCTGCGCAGCGAGCTTGAGCTTTGGTTCAATCACAGCTTGTTCGAACAGCTTCCCCATCTCGTTTATTCCATCCTGCTCATCGTGCTGGCCGGCTTCCTCTTTGCTCTCTATTTCGCGCAGCGCGGACATCCCGAGTACCTTTGGCTCGGCTTGCACGAGCTGACCCAGGCTCCCATCGGGTTTGTCGAGCTGGCCGGCAGCACAGCCCGTCTCGACAGCCTTTGGTCGGCGGCCTTGGTGCTCCAGCTTCTGCTGGTCTCCGCCTTCCTCTTCTTCGAATTTCTGGTCGCCTTTCTCTACCTGCGGCCCCGCTGGTTCATTCGCTGGCTGCGCTATACCGCGCCCATCCTCGCGGGAGTTGCCCCCTCGCTGCTGTTTATCGGCCACGGAAGGGTTGACGCCGTCGCGCTCGCAATTGTCTTCATCGGTAGTCTGGTGTGGTTCGTCGGGTGGTCGGCGTTCGTTTTCATCACCCTCGCGGCGGCCGCGTTGCGCCGCAACTTCGAGGCCGGACTGTTTCTCATCCCCTTGGTGTTCAACCTGATCGGAATCGCCAGCGATGTGAGCGGCCGCTCCTATCACCCTCCCCTAACCTTGGTTGCCGGTCCCATCCCCATCCATTTCGCCTCCATCGCCGACTTCACGGGCATCCTGGTGGTCGTAATCATCATCTTCGGGCGCTTCCTGCGCATTCATCGCGACCAGCAACGCGTGTCAAACGAGTTGGAAGCTGCGCGCAGCGTGCAGGATCTACTGATTCCGCGCGAAAAAATCGCTACTCCTGGGTTTGAAGTCGAGTCCGTTTACAACCCCGCGAATGAAGTCGGCGGAGACTTCTTCCATGTGCAAACGGCCCCCGACGGCGGAATGCTGGTCGTGATCGGCGACGTTGCCGGCAAGGGGCTGAAGGCAGCCATGAACGTTTCCATGCTCATGGGCGCTCTCCGGCGCAGCGAGGAACACAGCCCGGCTCAGCTTTTGGATTCGATCAACCGGGTGCTCGCCGGGAGCGAGTGCTTCACCACCTGCCAGGCCGCGTGGTTCGGCGGCAATGGCGAGCTGATCTTGGCCAACGCCGGACACTTGCCGCCCTACCTCAACAGCCAGGAGATCGACGTGCCGGGCGGGCTGCCACTCGGATTTTTGCCCGAGGTAGGTTACAAGGAAGTGCGGCTCTACTTGCATCCCGGCGACCGGGTGCTTTTGATTTCCGACGGCGTGGTCGAGGCGCGGCGGCCTTCCGGCGAGTTGTTCGGCTTCGATCGCGTCCACAACTTGAGCAACCAGTCGGCTTTCTACATCGCCGATGCGGCCAGGAGCTTCGGCCAGCAAGACGACATCACCGTGCTCACCGTGCGGCGGCTGGCGCCGTCGGCTGTGCCGAAAGAGAGATTAGCCGCAGTGGCCAGTCTCGACGCCGCTCCGGTAACCTGAGTCCGAGCGGTAACCTTTCGGGCGCGCTCCGGGCCCGCTTTGCGCGGGCAAAATCGAGGGAACCCCATACCTTGCAGAAATGCTATTGAATCGTTCGATGCCATCGGCGGGACAAGGAGAATCCCGACGGGATGTGAAGTTTTTGTCATTTTGCGGTCGGAGCCAGCGGGCCCAGTGGCTGGCGGACGCATCGCTGGCCTAATGAGATAGTCATGCGCCCGGCACCGCTGTCGAACCGCGCACCACCAAGGTGGTCGAAACGAGAAACTCGCGCTGCAGCCTTGGATTGCCGGGATCTTCCGCCTGCTGGCGAAGCGCCTCGAAGGCCGCACGCGCCAGTTCCACTCGGGAAAGACGGATGCTGGTTAGCGGCGGTAGGGTGAATTCGGCAAAGTCAATGTCGTCCAAACCGATCACGGAAAGATCTTCAGGCACGCGCAAGCCGCTCTTGTAGGCAGCCCGCAGCACGCCGATAGCGGTCATGTCGTTCGAACATACGATGGCGGTCGGCCGCGCCGCGAGCGACTGCAGCCGACCGAATCCCGCCATGCCGCCCTTGAGCGTATGGTCGCACTCAATAACCCACTTTTTCTGCGCAGAAAGGCCCTCGGCCAGAATCGCCGCGCGAAAGTCGTTTTCCCGCGTAATCGCCGAGTGCAGCGTGTGCGGCCCGGCTAAGAATGCAATGCGGCGATGCCCCAGCTCCACCAGATGTCGCACCGCGGCGTGGATGCCGGTCGAATAATCGAGCAGAATCGTGCTCGCCTTCGGATCCGTGAGCCTGAATTCAGCCAGCACAATGGGCACGCCGTGATGCACCAGCTCGTCCAGCACCGTCTCTTCGCCGCCGAAGGTCATCACGGCCACCCCGTCCGCCTTGCGCTCCAGCATACGGCGCACGCATTTGGTCAGCGTGGTCGGGTCGCCGTTCGACGAGCTTACCAGAATCTCGTACCCGTACCCCACCGCGATCGATTCGAAGCTTTGAATCAACTCCGGGAAAAATGGGTTGGTAATGTTCTCGACAATGATGCCCAGTAACCGGCTGCGCCCCGACACCAGCGTGCGCGCATGGGTATTGGGAAAATAATTCAATTGCTTAATCGCCTGCCACACCCGCTTCGAAAGACGCTCGCTCACCAGCGGCGATCCGTTGATGGTGCGCGAAACCGTGGCGATCGAGACCTTGGCCAGGGCGGCGACGGTTCGGATGTCGGGCGGTTTGCCGGCTTTCCTGCGGCTTGCTTTTCGGGGCACGAACCAATCCTGTTGAGCGCGGAGCGCGATTGCAATGTTAGTGCATTCGCCTCGCCAATGTTAGCGCATTCGTCTGTGGATCGTGCATCGGGCCTGTTTCGGGAACCAAGCTGCGCGTTGAAAGCTGAAAGCTGCTAGCCGCCTTCACCCTTCGTCCGCAATCAAAAGCCGCAGATCCCGCAAATTGTGCCCCGTCGGACCGGTCACAATGGCGTCGCCGAGCGCCGTGAACAGCGGACAGGCGTTAAACTCCGCAATCGACCTCTCCGGATCGAAACCAAACGCGCGGGCCCGGCCCGCGGTCGTAGGATCCACGATCGCGCCCGCAGCCTGAGTATTGCCGTCGATGCCGTCCGATCCGGCGCTGAGCACCGTCAACCTCTCTCCGGCATGCTTCTCCAGCTCCAGCGCGCAGGCGAGGGCGAACTGCTGATTGCGCCCCCCGGCGCCCGGCGAATCGTTCAGCGTAACGGTTACTTCGCCGACGCTGATCAGGCAAAGCCGCGGGTGTGCGGCGCGCAAGGCGTGAAAGCGCTCCAGCAGGTAACGGGCCGCGGCCGCGTAATCCCAATCATCGCAACTGTTGTCCACCACCGTGTAATATCCGGCATTTTTCGCCAAGGTGCGCGCGTTTTCCACCAGATCGTGGCTCGAAAGCAGAATCTCGAATACCGAATCGCGGAAAGCTTCGTCTTCACCGGTCAGGTTGGCGGCCGCGGTCATGCGGCGCGGCGGGGCTCCGGCCCGCGGCTTGGGTAGAAACGGCGGCCGCCACACCTTGTTGCCCGGCGACTCGGGCAAGTCCGCGCGCTCGAAAAACTCGCGCACTCTTGGCGGCAGCTTGGGACCCATTCCATAGCGCGCCAGCAGCTCGCGCGCTTCGCTCACGGTCGAGTGATCCGGCGAGGTCGGTCCAGACGAAAGCGCATCCAGGGTGCGCAGCGGTACGTCGGGCAGCAACATGCTCACCTTGGTCGCCTCCGGCGCGGCCATGGCCAGCCGTCCTCCTTTCACCGCGGAAAAATGCTTGCGCAGCGTGTTGATCTCATTGATGGGCGCGCCGGAAGCGAGCAGTACGCGATGAAACGCGATCGTATCGTCGAGCGTGATTTGCGGGTCGAGCGGAAGGTCGAACATCGCCGAGCCCCCGCCTGAAATCAGGAAGAAGATCAGCGTGTCTTTCCTGGCCTTCTTCACCATGACTAGCGCAGCGCGGGCGGCGGCGAAGGAATCCTCATTCGGCAACGGATGGCCGCCCTCAAAGTAGCGGATGCGCCAGTTGCGCTCCTTCGGACACTGGATCGAGCAGCACATGCCGCGCACCCCCTGGCGTCGCTTCATCCGCTCCAGCAAAATATCCAGCATCGGCGCGGCCGCCTTGCCCAGCGCAATGATAAAGATGCGCTTATAACTGGAGAGCTCGATCGTCTCCGGACCGCTGCCGTCAGGCAAAAGCCGTTTCAGTACGTTGCCCTCGAAGCGGATGCGGCGATCGAAGGCCGTCGCGATATTGCACTCCTTGAGAGCTTCGTCAAAAATCGCCGCCGCTGTGGCGTGCAACACATCCAAGGCCGTATCGCTCGCCGGAATCATGGCAATTGCTCCTTCAACCACACGGCCATCGCCTTCTGCATCGGCTCCAGATGACCGGTAAAGAAATGATCCGCGCCGGGGATCAGCACTAGCTGTTTCGGGTCGGCCGCGGCGGCAATCACCTCCTCCAGTTGAGCCTGCGGCCCGAAGGCGTCCCGCTCCCCGCTGACAAACAGCTTGGGAATGATTGCCGCGCGCAAAAACCCATAGCGGTAATCCCGCCCGTCGGCGTGCGTCGGCAGTCCCAGCGCAATCAGGGCGCGCACGTCGTGATTCGCCCTCTGCGGGCCGCAACACGCCCACAGCGCCATCGCCGAACCGAAGCTGAACCCGGCTGCCACCATGGGCAGCCGGAATTCCCGTTCCAGCCAGTCTAAAGCCGCCAGCACGTCGCCCACTTCGGCTTTGCCGTCGCGCCTGCCTTCGCTTAACCCCGTGCCGCGAAAATTGAAGCGCAATACCGGCCACCCCAAGCCCCACTCCGGCGCGTTCAGCACCTTCATGGCGTGGTACACCACTTTGTTGTGCAGGTTGCCGCCATATTCGGGATTGGGATGGCAGACCAAGGCCGCAAAGGGCGCATCCGGCGCCCCGCCATTCAACACTGCCTCAATTCGGCCGGCGGGTCCAGTCAATTCCACGCTGCGCGATCTGAAAGGCTCCCGTTGCGCAGCCGTGCCGGAGACTGCGATCGTCTCGTTCATGCCAACTCCCATTCTACGCGCAACCGGTTGCCTTGAGCGGCAGCGGGTCGGAGGCCCGTGCTTCCGTGCCCGACGACAGGACATGCGGGCTTGATTGACCCGTCATTTTTCCGTAGTGTAGACATCGTGGAAGTCCAATTCACGCCCGAACAGGAAGCGCAGATTGCGCGGATTGCCTCCAAAGCCGGCACTGACCCGGAACTCTTGGTGAGGAGCGCCGTCATGCGTTTACTTGATGAAGACGCCCGCTTCATCGACGCCGTGACGCAGGGTGAGGCCGCCTTGGAACGTGGGGAGTTTCTGACCCATGAACAGGTGGGCGATCGGCTTCGGCATTTCCTTCATCCCTGATGGAGATTCGTCGGTCAATACCAGCAGCGGAAGACCTGGAACGGATCTGCGCGTGGATCGAGCGCGACAACCCGGAGGCTGCCCGGCGTGTGGCGCAAACGATCTACGACGGGCGCGCCAAACTTAAGGAGTTTCCCGGCATGGGCCGGCTAAGCCATCGCATGAGCGGACGCCGCGAGCTAATGTTTCCGCCACTACCTTACATCGTGGTGTATCAGGTGAAGCAGGAAGCAGTTGAAATCTCACGCATTTTTCACGGTGCGCAGGATTGGCCTTGATTAGCCGGCGCCTTGCCCTTCCCATCCCGCAAAGGGTCCTTTGCGCAACGCAACGGAGCAGGCCGCGAGCCACGGCAGCGCTGAAAACCAGCCTTAATTCACGAACCGATTCCACCGAATCCGCGGACGCCATTCATTTGGACGTCCTTCAGTGCCACCCCGAAGACTCCATAAAAGAGTAATACGATGTTCAAGCCAACGAAGACCGCAGCGACCATGAGACCAGCCACGATGCGGCGGAGGCGTGTAAAACCGTGGTTTCGGATAGCCATCGTGATGTACCGCATCAATAATAGAAACTGCAATGCGAATAAAAGAAATAACGATATGTTCTGTGCCCTACGACGTCAAAGCAAACTCCCAGCACCAACGATCCGAAGCTGCTGACGACGTACACCGCGCCTAGAACCTGTAGCATTGCCGAGAGCGAAGCCAAAAACTCCCCCCGCCCCCCGATTAAGTGGCAGAAGCCGTAGCTAACGGCCGAGAATGCAACCCAACATGCAAGTATCAAAATAGTGATCCCTATGGTCGGCGGATTAGATGATCCCGCTGGGATGGATTGAAGAATCCAACCAAAGATCAGGCTGACCAGCAAAAACATCCACAAGCCTTCGTCGACCCGGTTTGCCCCGACTCCCTGAATCGATGTTTTCGCATTAACTAAAGCGTAGGTGGGCACGCGACCCAAGGCGGTTTGGGTAAGAATATATAGATACTCGCTGAGATATTTAGCTGGAATTTTCAGAAGGTTGTCGACGCTGATTTCCACAAAGGTCCCTCCTTGATCCCGGCCTCCTTATAATGCTGCAGTATAACGCCGAAACGAATGGCCCACGGGCCGTGTTCCATAAGGGGCAAGTTTCGGGACGAAATGCCGAGCCGACAAAGCGCAGGCTTGCCCGTCCCGGAAGCCTGTCCCATAACGAAGCCGTGAAAAGCGGTATTCTGGCTGCGCCATGATCGACAACTCCGCCCTCGACCCGATAGGGCTCACCCGCCAGCTCTGCGCAATCGAATCCACAACCTATCACGAAGGCCCGGTGGGCGATTTTCTGGCCGGCTTTCTTTCCCGCCGCGGCTGGCCGGTCGAGAAGACGCCCGTTCCGCAGCCCATCGAGGGCGCCCCCGGCGGCCCGCGTTGGAACGTCTATGCCGGTCCCGCCGCGGGCAACCCCGATCTCGTCTTTTCCACCCACATGGACACGGTTCCCCCCTATATTCCTTTCCGCGAAGACGAGGAATTCATGTACGGTCGCGGCGTTTCCGACGCCAAGGGCATCATCGCCGCGCAAATCGCCGCCGCCGAGGCGCTGCGCGCCGAAGGTTTCCGGATCGGCTTGTTGTTCGTCTCCGGTGAGGAACGCGACTCCGCCGGCGCCAAGGCCGCCAACCTCGCGCCCAAGGGCAGCCGCTATCTGATCGACGGCGAACCCACGGACAATCGCCTTGCTTTGGCCTCCAAAGGCGCGCTGCGCGCCGTGCTCCGCGCTCGCGGCAAAATGGCTCACTCGGCCTACCCGGAACTGGGCGAATCGGCTGTGCACAAGCTCGTCGAAGTGCTCGCCCGCCTGCTCGCCCTCGATCTGCCGGTCACCGAAGATGTCGGCCCCAGCACGCTCAACATTGGCCAGATCCAAGGCGGCTATGCGCCCAATGTGATCGCCGACCAGGCCGAGGCGCAGGTGCTCGTGCGCCTGGTCGGCGACTCGGCCCCGATCCGCGCCGCACTGCTGAAGGTCGCTGCGGGCCTCGCCGAAATCGACTTCACCCTCGAAATCCCCTTCGTCCGCATGCGCCCAGTCCCCGGACTGCCCACCATGATCGCCAAATTCACTACCGATCTTCCCCAGCTTTCCAACTGGGGTGAGCCGCTACTCCTCGGCCCCGGCAACATTCACGTGGCCCACACACCGCACGAAAAGCTCGCCAAAAAAGAACTTATCGAAGCGATTGCGCTCTATATCCGGGTCGCGAAGCAATTGCTCGTCTGAGCCTTAGCCGCTAATGCGCGCGCGTCGCGGAACTAGCTGCACCGACACTCCTGGCAACAATTCACAAGCTAACCCGTTCTGTTTCCTGCTATGCTTGCCCCACGGCTTCCCCGAGCCCAATTCTCCGCAAGCGAGACCCTCATGGCCACTACCGTCAGCCGGGCTGCGAGCGCTCCGGCCGCTCCCACCCTCAGCCCCGAACGCATCATGCAAATGGCGTGGGGTTATGCGCCGCCCTTAATCCTCGAAACTGCCATTCGTCACCGCGTTTTCGATGTGCTCGACGGCGGCCCACTGTCGCTCGGCGAGATTGCCCAGGCCACCGGAGCCTCGGAACGCGGCCTCGCGGCCATTTTGAATGTCTTGGTGGGTCTCGATTTTCTCGCCAAAGACGCCAATGGCCAGTACGCGCTCACCCCCGAGAGCGCAGCCTTCCTGGTCAGCTCCAAGCCCGGCTTCCAGGGCGGACTCATTCGCCACACCAGCGAACATCTCCTGCCCAAATGGTTGCGTCTCCATGAAATCGTCGCCGTCGGAGCGCCCGACGCCGCCGTCAACCGGCAGGAAACCGGCAGCGCCTTCTTCGAAAACTTCGTCAACGATATCTTTCCCATGAGCTACCCCGCCGCACAGGACCTGGCCCATTATCTGCGCCTCGATCTGATGAGCGGTCCGGTCAGCGTCCTCGATCTCGCCGCCGGCTCCGGCGTGTGGGGCATTGCGCTGGCCCAGAGCGCGCCCGCGGTCAGCGTTCGCGCCGTCGATTGGCCCGGCGTACTTCCTGTCACCCGCAAAACCGTCGCTCGCTTCGGCCTCGCCGATCGCTTTGCTTTTACCGCCGGTGATCTGCTCGAAGCCGATTTCGGCGCCGGCCACCACGTCGCCACGCTCGGCCATATCCTGCACAGCGAAGGGGCCGAGCGCAGCCAGGTGCTGCTGCAGAAGACCTTTGCCGCTCTCGCCCCCGGAGCCACCATCGCCATCGCCGAGTTCCTCGTCAACGCCGATCGCACCGCTCCGGTGAACGGACTCATCTTCGCGGTGAACATGCTGGTGAACACCGAGAATGGCGACACTTATTCCTTCGAGGAAATTGCCGCCTGGCTCGCCGAAGCCGGCTTCGTCGACATGCGGACGCTGGCCAGCCGCGGCCCATCCCCGCTCATCCTCGCCAACAAGCCCTAAAATTGGTCGCACCGACGCGGCCCCTCTCCGCTCATCCTGGCCAACAAGCCGCTGCGGCCCTTGGCGAAAGCCTGGCGTTGAAAGGGCACGGCCTTAGAGCCCGCCCTGAGCCCGCCCAAGGGCGCCGCAAACGGGCTAATGTTTTCGGAGGGTACGGGCTCTAGCCCGTAAATTAAAGCGGTTCTCCAATTGGTGTAGAGCACAACCTCGAACGTTGAGTGGCGTTTTTCCCAAGAAAACGCCACCTGGCACGCCCCTCAAAACTCCACGGGAATTGGAGAACCGCCGTAACCGAGCAATAAACTGGGCTCCAGCGCCTGAGGGAAGTCTGTCCATCGGCTTAGGCTATTTATACCCCACGCTCTACCCAACCTTCTGCCATACTACCTGCTCGCCGGCATTGGTCGCGCCGGCCAAACGGCCAGGGCCAATCTCAGCGAACTGAATCATCGCCTGATATGGGACAACCCCTAAAAGGGGATTGCTCTCCATCCCCTGCATCTGCAATTGGTTAAACGGCGTTGCCCACCATTGTCCTTGAATAGCAGACATGCCCATCGGGCCCATAATCTGTCCGCGAAACATTCCTTGCGGCAACATTGCCAGCGTCATTTGGCCGAATATCCCGGTCAGCGGATTCGCTATCTGTATCTGCCAGGCGCCGGGCAGCAATTCAGCCAGGCCGGCAGGCATAAGCTGAGGCGCTGGCGGAGCAGCAAAAGGCTGACTCGCCGCCGCAGGTGGAACTTCGCGTACCTCCGGTGCGGCCGTCTCCGCCGCCACAGGCAGGTTCAGCGCATGCCCGATTGCCGTGATGAGCTTCTTGACACCGTCCTCCCAGTACTCATCCACAATTTCCAGGGCCTGCCGCCTGGTCAGCGGCTGAAGATCCGCTGGCAGTTCGTCCGGCGACGGCACTTTGGCCCCGCCCACCAGCGTCGCAATCACCCGTACATTCCGTTTCAGCGCGGTCGCAATCTCCCGCCGCAAAGTGTCCTTGGGATTGTCCAGCCGTCGCTGCCCGCTCTCGTCCTTCGTCGTCAGCCACTCCCTGCCGATCAACGCGATCATGGCATCGCACGAATCCAGCGCCTTCGCGATCGCGTCCTCCCACAGCAGGCCCGGTTCGATGCTGGCAATGTCCTTAAACACGCAATCCGGGAACTGCTCGAAGAGCCTCCCGTACAGCGCCATGGCATACCCGCCCGTGTCCTCCCGGCGATAGCTGATAAAGACCCTTCCCTTGACCATAAGTCAACCGGTCGCGGCAATCCTTTCCGGCAGCCGTGTCACCAACCGGATCGGTGCAATACGCATGTCGAACCGGGAGATGCAGCTTTCCATGTGCGGCTCATCGCAAAGAATATCACTCCATATGAGCACCGAGAATACCCTTGAGTAGCGCGTCCAGGGCAAACGCATCTTAAACGCTATATGCAGCGGGAGATAGTGGGGATGAGATGGGGACATGGAGAGTCCCCTGAGCTATTTCGCCGAGTTGAAGGACCCGCGGGTGGAGCGGACGCGGGAGCACCTTCTGGAAGAGATACTGCTCATCGCCATCGCCGCGATTCTAAGCGGAGCCAACGGCTGGAATGAAATC
>JASHOC010000178.1 GCA_030041305.1 Acidobacteriaceae bacterium | reverse complement strand
CAGTTGCAGGAATCGGGCGGAGTGGGCTTGATGGCGCGCAGGATGCGGCGCTGGTGGTGCTGGTAGCAAAGCTCGCTGTTTTTGAGAGCAGGCATGGTGCAGCGAGCGCCGTTGACGCGGACATGCGCGCAGCGTTCGGACATTAGGATTTCCTTTCCTGAGGCAAAGAAAAAGCCCGGCCGTTTGGCCGGGCTTTTCGCTATCGGGGACAGGATAGCGCAACGAGGGGAAATTATCGGCAATGTTGGCGAAAGATTTTTCGGCGCTCACCACGCTCGGCGCCAGCATCGTCTTCAAGGTTTGGAGGATTTGGTGGCGGCTTGATTCGGGTACTCGCGCTCCACTTCATCCTTCAATTGTTTGAAGAGAGCGAGCTCCGGAGGGTTGAGACCATCGTGAAGAGTGTGCTCCCACAGCAGCGTGCCGCGAGGCTCGTTCGGGTTGGGCGCGTAGACTTCGAGAAGATCGTCGCGAGGTCCCACCTCCTCGCCGACGGATGTGCCATAGCCTGGACCGTTGGGACGCGTGTTGGGAACACCCTGCGGGCCGGCGCCAGCCTGCACGCCGACGCGAGTGGTGGCCAGCCGGCCTTTGCGGACGACGAAGATGAGGTCCGCATGGTCGCGGCGCGTAACTACTACATAGCGATTCCAATCGTAAAGAGCGTCGGATAGGTCGCCGATGGCCTTAACGTCATCGGGATTTAACCGCGGGTCAAATTCCTGGCCGTCGAGCGCCTCCACATATACGAAACGCGCCTGGTTAAACAGCGCCGGAAGCTTATAGGGCTTCTTTGGTTTGGCGTGCGAAACGGCGAGTGCGGGCAACAGCAGGAGCAGCAACGTGATTGTCTTTGGCGCTTTCAGGGAGCACCCCTTGGAACACTGATGCCGATTGGACAGGCAAGCCGGCCGATCGCAACCAGCATGCGCGCGATTTTGTGCCTGGCAGGCTGGATTTTGGCTGGAGTGCTCCTTCCGGTTGCTGTTTACCGATTCATAACTGAAGATTTGCCGGTTATACGACCCAAACACACCAAGATCGAATCGGAATCCCGCAATTTTCGGTTCAATGAACAATGTGGAAAGTGCGTTTCCAGCGCGTGTCTGGGAAGAAATGCACCAGAACATGACCGATCCAGGCGAGCTTGTGACCGAATCCTGTTTGTTCAAGTTGTCCGTCTGGGGTCCTGAACGACCAATAGTTGAACAGCGGACGGCCAAGTATGTTGGCGCGCGGCACGAAGCCCCAGTAGCGCGAGTCCAGGCTGTTATGCCGGTTGTCGCCCATCATGAAATACATGCCGGGCGGAACCACCAGGTCGCCGTTGACAACATGCTCTGGTTCTTCCACGTCCCAGCTCTCCGTTGTCGCCCCGCTCGGAGCCTGGGCTGGCGGAATGGCGGGAAACTCATCGAGGAAGACCTGATCGATGGGGGATCCAGCGTCTTTAATGCCGTCCTTTGGCTGTGGCTGCGCCACTCCGTTCACGTAAACAACGCCATCGCGCAGATGAATGTGATCGCCGGGCACGCCGATCAGTCTCTTCACGAGGGGAGTGTACTGCGGCGTCCCATCGGCGTCAGTCGGATCAATACCAGGCTGATAAACGGGCTTGAAGAAGACCACAATATCCCCGCGCCGCGGCTCGCGATAGCGTATCAGCGGCATCCATTTTTCGGGGGGCGCCAGCGTGATGCGGTCGACAACCAGGTGATCGCCTACGAGCAGCGTGTTTTGCATCGACCCTGACGGAATGACGAAGTTCTGAGCTAAGAAGGTCAGAATGAAAACGCCCACAACCAGAACTGCGCAGATGCTGGACAGAGCCTCGAAAGGAGTTTCGTCCCGATTACTGCTGGAAATGACTGCGGGTTTCGTCGAACCAGGAGAATTCTTCGCCGTTGGACTCACCTAAAGGCTCCTGAGGAAAGCTGACGAGGCCCTGGGGAGCAGCGGTCAACTCCAAGAGGGTTGGTTGCACGCATGTGTTTGACTTTATTCGAGCTCAGGTCCTTTCGGAGTCTATCAAATCTCATTGCACTGCAGAGTTTCTCCGAGTGGCTCGGCATCGCGTGCGGCTTTTCGGAATACCGATAGCGGCAGCATCGTCGGCAAATGGGACCTTTCAGAAATTTTCGACCCGGACGTCCTAGCAAAGCCGGAATCGCCAACTACGAGTGTGAGCCGTTTTGTTAACGTGAACCTATGGCCGAAATTGCGTCTGCACCCGCCGAAACCGCTCTCGATCTTGAATCCCTGGCCGCCGATGTCGTGGCGCGGGCGATGAACGCCGGCGCTACGGACGCCGAAGCCGTGGCCCGCGAAGGCGACGAGTTCAGCGTGAATGTGCGTCTGGGCGAGGTGGAAACGCTGAAGGAGTCCGGCTCGCGGGCGCTGGGACTGCGCGTGTTTCTGGGTAAGAGATCGGCTTCGGCCTCGACCAGCGACCTGACCGCGGACGGAATCCGGCAGTTAGTGGAGGGCGCACTGGCTCTGGCTCGTGTCACCGAGGAAGATCCCTTTGCCGGGCTGCCCGAGAACGAGGAGTTCGGAGCGGTTCCGGAAGATTTGCACCTCTATTATGACGACGTCTATTCGCTTGCCGGCCCGGAGCGGATCGAGTGGGCGCGGAGAGCCGAAAAGGCGGCGCTGGCGGCCGACCCGCGGATCGCAAATTCCGACGGGGGCAGTTTTGACGCCAGCACGGGGCGCAGAGCGCTGGCCAACTCGCGCGGCTTCGTGGGCGGCTACCGCAGCAGCTACGCGGGCGTGGCCGCAGCGCCGGTGGCGATGGACGCCGATGGTCAGATGCAGCGCGACGGCTGGTGGTCGAGCGCGCGGCGCCTTGCGCACCTCGAAAGCCCTGAAGCCGTAGGGGAAGAAGCGGCAAGGCGCACGCTGCGGCGGCTGGGCGCGCGGCGCGTGCCCACCCAGCGGGCCCCAATTGTGTTTGCGCCGGAGACAGCGCGCACGCTGATCGGCTCGATTTTCGACGCTGTTTCGGGCGACGCCATCTGGCGGAGCGCATCGTTTCTGGCCGGCAAGCTGGGCGAGACGATCGGATCGAGCAATCTGACCATCGTGGACGACAACACCATGCTGATGCCCTCGGGCGCGGGCGGGTTCGGCAGTTCGCCGTTCGATGGCGAGGGGCTGCCCTCGCGGCGCACCGCGGTGGTGGAGAACGGGGTGCTGCGCAGTTACCTGCTGAACACTTACACGGCGCGCAAGCTGGGGCTCAAGTCTACGCATAACGCCTCGCGCGGGCTGGCCGGAACGCCGGGAATCGGTTGCGGCAACCTGTATCTGGAGCCGGGTGCGCTTGCGCCCGAGGAAATCATTGGCGATGTGCGCACAGGTCTTTACGTCACCAGCCTGATGGGCTTCGGCGTCAACACGGTGACCGGCGACTATTCGCGTGGCGCGACGGGCCTGTGGATCGAAAACGGCCAGCTGACGCACGCGGTTGAGCAAGTGACCATCGCCGGCAACCTAGGCGACATGTTGCGCAACGTGACCGCCATCGGCAGCGATCTGGTCTTCCGCAGCGCGGTCGCTTCGCCGACTCTGCGGATCGATGGGATGACCATCGCGGGGAGTTGAAATCGAGCGAGGCAGCGAGCCAGCAGGTCAGCGAGTCAGCGAGTTAGCAAGTCAGCGAGTGAGCGTTGGGGCGTTGATTTGGCCCGCGAGCGGATCAGGGAGAAATGACGATTGCAGGCGCGAGCGGATGAAGGCGCCGGCAGAAGGACGATCAGAGGCGATGACGGACGCCAGGGCGCGATCGATGGAGCAGATCCCGTTCGATCCCGCGGACCCCAAAGCCGCGCTGGCCACTCTACCGCGTGCGCCGGCGGTTTTCGCGCTCTACGGAGCGGAGGCGCACGCGGAACCCTACATCGGCCGTACACCGAACCTGCGCGCAAGGCTGGAACGGCTGCTTCAGCCCTCCGTTAAACATCCGCGGCGGTTGCAACTGGCCGCGCGGGTGCGGCGCATCGCCTTTCGATTGACCGGCTCGGAGTTCGAGTCACTGCTCCTTCAGTTCGAGCTGCTCCAAAGCCAGTACGGGACGAAGTCCCTGGAGCGTATGCACCTCAAGGCGCCCGCATTCGTGCGTTATCTGGGCGGCAATGCCTATCCGCGCGTCACCGTCACGCACCACCCCAGCCAGCGCGAGGCCGATTGGTCCTACGGGCCGTTTGCTTCGCGCGCCGCCGCGGAGCGCTACGTGGACGAGGCGCTGAAGCTGTTTCTGCTGCGCCGCTGCACCTTCGAATTAGACCCCGACCCCAGTTACCCCGGATGCGTCTACTCCGAAATGAAGATGTGCCTGGCGCCCTGCTACAAGGGTTGCACCGACGAGCGCTATGCCGAAGAAGCCGCAGCCGTTGAGAAGTTTTTCGCCACGCGGGGCGAGGGCCGGCTGGTGACGTTGCGCGCAGAGCGCGACCAGGCCTCGGCCGAACTGGCGTTTGAGTCGGCCGCCGCGCTGCATGCGCAGGTGCAGCGGGTGGAAGCGGTGCGGGCGCTGGCGCCGGAGCTGGTTCGACCCATGAGCCGCCTGCGCGCCGTCATTCTGCAGCTTTCCGCGCAGCCGGACGAGGTCGCGGCGTTTCTATTCGAGAATGGACGGCTACGCGGCCCGGCCCGGTTTTCGACGCTAGGCATGAGAATCCAGAATGAACAATCGGGTTCGAGTTCGCTCTTCGCGCAGCCGTTAGCCATCGAGCCGATTCCGGAAGAGGTAGAGAACAGAGAACAGAGAGCAGAGATCAGAGACCAGGGATCAGAGATCAGAGATCAGGAAACAGGGATTGGCTCCGAAAAAGTGGGGGACTTGACTCGCACGGACGCCAGCCCCAAAAAGGAGGCGCCCATCGCCTCCGCGAGGGACGTGGCGCCGGCAAAGATCCCTCGCGGGTTGCTGGAGGCGCGGCTCGAAGCTGCTCTGTCCGCCCTGGCTGAACCTGCGACCGCTCCCTCGCCAACCATGCGCCAAGGCCACCTGGCGCTCCTCAAGCGCTGGTATTACCGGCCCGAGGCGCGCCGCGAAGGCGAAATCTTCTTTCCCGACACGGAGGACCGCTGGCCGGTGAAAGCCATCCTGCGTGGTATCGGCCGCGTGGCCGCGGAAGCGCTGCTTGCATCGTCGCGCGGATAAATCTGAGCGCGAGGACGCACGGCCCGTTTGGCCGCGGCCGCCGCGCCTGCCCGCCAGCATTTTTTATTATTTCTGCACAAAGAACTCCACCATGGAGGGCGCGGTCGCCGCCGCCGCGGGAGGGTTCTGAAGCCCGAGCGCATCCATGATGGTGAGCAGCATGCTCTGGTGTTGATAGATCGTGCTCGATGTCCGCTGATATCCGGACTTTACGATCGGTCCCCACAAGACCGGCGAGACGTGGCCGCCACCGTATGCGGTGTCGGTGGTTGCGGCCTCGTCGAAATCGACGATCAGCAGCCCGTCGCCGCCTGATTGAAATGCGGCCTGGTTCGCGAGAGGAATCACGACATTGGACTGGAGCCAACTGTCGGCCTGCTGTGGAGTGCCGTGGTGCGCATCGTCGTTCACATCGGGAACGATGTCCGAGAACTGCGGAAGCGCGCCCTTGGCAAGATCGTCAGCGAACTGCGAGAACGGCCAGATCACCTGATCCGCGACCGCCGTATTCCCGGCCACGTCGGAAAGCAGAGCAAAGGGGTTGTGGCGAATCAGGTACAGTCCCGTATTGCCGCCCACGTAACCCTGCGTGCCGCCTTCCGCATACACCCGGAACGGGACCTGTTCCGCCAGCATCCGCCGCGCGATGTTGTCTACGTTCCATACCGTCGTCGAGTTGTCGTCGTTCGTAAGCACTTGGCCAGTGGTCAGCATAAAGTAGTTTCCGATGGAGGGGTGTGTGTTGGCGTAGCACTGCGTAGGCAGCGCGCCATCGGCGATCAGGCTATTGAGATTCGGCCACGCCGAGCTGCCCACGACTGTGGAGTAGCTTTGGTTTTCTTCCATGACCAGGACCACGTGGCGGCTCGACGGAACTGCCGCGACTTGCGGCGATGACTGGCCCATGGGAGTGTGGCCTCCGCCAGCGATGACTGGAAAAACGATGGCGCATGCCGCTAGGACAGAGAACACGGAATGCGCCCAAGAACGCGGAAAGCGCCGAACACGCTGGAAACACCCGATAGGCATGATACTCGCAGAGCGGCTGGACCCGGTCGTAATATCCGGTTCGCTTCAATAGCGGCAGACCGGATATCCGGCGAGAAAACTCGTCCGGGAGAGAGACGGTTCCGGACTTGAAAATTCGCCTGCTACCGCACCTAGAAATCGGATTGTCCTAACCGCTTCTCCGCTGCCGGGTTTGATGCCTGTTCGGGTCCCCCGACGCTGTCGGACGAGGCTCCAGATTCGCGGCTGGTAAACTGAGGCAGCGAGGGAGTGCGCCGGGCGTTCTATGGTCGAGTTGGTTCCATCGATTCTTTCGGCGGATTTCGCCCATCTGGCCGACGAGATAGCCGCGGCCGAGCGGGGCGGCGGCACGGTCATCCACGTGGACGTGATGGATGGGCATTTTGTCCCCAACATGACGATTGGACCGCCGGTGGTGGCTAGCCTGCGCAAAGCCACCCGTCTGCCGCTCGACTGCCACCTGATGATCGATAATCCGAATGAATACATCGCCGCCTTTGCCGAGGCCGGGGCGAACTGGGTGAGCGTGCATTACGAAGCTTGCACGCACTTGCACCGCTCCCTCGAAATGATCCTTCATCACGGGATGAAGCCGGGGGTGGTCCTCAATCCGGCCACCCGCGTGGACCTGATTGTGGAGATTCTGCCCATGGTGCACCATGTGTTGATCATGAGCGTGAATCCGGGCTTTGGCGGGCAGGAATTCATTTCTTTTTCACTGGGCAAGATTCGCCGCCTGGCCGAATTGCGCCGGGAGTTGGGCTTGGCCTTTAAAATCGAAGTGGACGGGGGCGTGGCTCACGACACGGTCGCCCAGGTCGTCCAATCTGGTGCGGAATTGCTGGTGGCGGGGAATGCGGTCTTTGGCGCGGGACGCCCGGAGCACGATGCGCGCGAGCTGCTTGCTGCGGCTCGCCGGGCTGCGGGCGAACCAATCGAAGCGGATCCCAGCGCCGTGCGAGCGTAAGAACCATTTTTTCCATCTTGGTTTGTTAGGCGCGCAGGGTCGGGAAGAGTAGAATCTTCTCAAAACAAGCACGGAACAGGCGGGCGGCCGGTCTTGGCCCCCCGGGCAACGAGGTCCTATGATCCGGTTTTCGAAGAAGATTGCCATTTTAACGCTGGCAGTGCTCGTCCTGGGCGGAATTTCGGCCCAGGCGAAGACAAAACAGAAGAAGCCAAAAAAGGACTTTAACCTGGGCGCCAACCCCTTGGCCAATGTCAAGTCAGATCAGCCCGACAAGGAACTCTTCGACAAGGCGATGGTGGCCATGAAGAAGGGCCGCTACGACGTAGCGCGGCTGGACCTGCAGACGCTGATGAACACCTATCCCGAGTCGGAGTACCGGATGCGCGCCAAGCTGGCCGTCGGCGATAGCTGGTACAAGGAGGGCGGGTCGGCCGCGCTGACCCAGGCTGAGGCGGAATACGAGGACTTTATTACCTTCTTCCCCGACGCTCCCGAGGCCGCCGAAGCCAAGATGAAGGTGGCCGACATTTACTACCAGCAGATGGAGAAGCCCGACCGCGATTACACCAACGCCCTCCAGGCGGAGCGCGAATACCGGGAAATGGTCAACATGTTTCCCGACTCGCCCCTGATTCCACGCGCCAAGCAAAAGCTGCGCGACGTGCAAGAGGTGCTCGCCGAGCGCGAAACCCAGGTCGGCTTCTACTATCAGAGCCGCGAGGACTATAACGCCGCCATTGCCCGGCTGCAAACCGTGGCTGACACCTACCCGCTCTACTCCAAGAGCGACCAGGTATGGATCGCCATCGGCGATTGCTACCTGGGCGAGGCCCATAACATCCAGATTGCGCCCAACCTGCCGGGGGCGGTGCGCGAGCGGCTGCACGCCGTCTATCAGAACAGAGCCGCGCAAGCCTACGACAAGGTGATCACCCGCTATCCCATGGCGCCCCATGTCGAGGACGCGCGCGACCGGCTGGTGGCCATGAACCGGCCCATCCCCGAGCCCACTGAGGCGGCTATTGCCGAAAGCGACGCCGAAGAACGCAGCCGCCAACCCCTGCACTTCAGTGACCGGACCCTGGGCCTGATCCGCCGTGGGCCGACGGTCGTGGAAGCTGTGCACGTAGGCGACCCGACCCTGACCGATCCCACGCGCATCATCGCGCCCCAAATCACCAAGGAGAATGTCACCCTGTTTCAGGAAGCCATGCAGGCGGGCAAACCAGCCGGGCCGGCCGCCCCGGTGGTCGCCACCGGCGCCAATGAGCCGCCGCGCACCGGTCAGCCTTCCCAAGCGCCGCTGGCTACCGATGCGCCCGGCGCGGGTACCGGCATTGGAGCGGAAATCGTGAGCGCTCCCTCGGGCTCGGCCCAAGCCGCACCGGCGAACGCGCCGGCAACCGACCCCAACGCCGTGGTGAAGCCGGTTGGACCGGCAAACACCGTTTTGCCGGCCACCGAGAAACCGGCCGAAGCGCCGATCCAGGTAAACGACATCAAGACTCCGCCGCCTCCGCAGCCCATCGCGAATGCCAGCACCAAAGCCAAGGCGCCGAAACCCGATTTGACCAGCTCCTCCTCCAGCAAGAAGAAAAAGAAGAAGGGGTTGAGCAAGCTGAACCCGTTCTAAGGACGCGATCAGAACGCAGTCAAAGAGAAAGCCGCACCGTTCCGGTGCGGTTTTCTTTTGTTGCCGCCCGCAGGCCGGCCAGGGAAATATCGCCTTTATTTTCCGGCATGGCTCTGATCGCGCCCTAAGCTTCGGCGAACCCGCATCTGCTACCCTGTGAGGTAGTCCTCCTCGCGCGAAAGTCATGGTTTACATGCGTTTGGCGCACATTGCGGGGGACTTCCCTAACGACCGCATGGCCCACGATCTGCCCAAAGCCTACGACCCGACAGCCATTGAAGACCACTGGGCTGCCTACTGGGTTCGCGAGAAGCTGTTTGCCGTGGAGACACCCGCGGCGAACCCCACTTCGGGCCGCGAAGCGGCGTCCGGCTCCAGCGCCCAGCCGGCCTTTGTCATTCTGTTGCCGCCGCCGAACGTGACCGGCCGCCTGCACATGGGCCACATGCTTAATCAGACGGAGATAGACATCCTCACCCGCTGGTGGCGCATGAGCGGCCGCCGCGCCCTGTGGCTGCCTGGCACCGACCACGCCGGCATCGCCACGCAGATGATGGTGGAGCGGCAATTGGCGGAGGAGGGCAGTTCCCGTCAGCAGCTGGGCAGAGAAAAATTCGTCGAGCGCGTATGGGAGTGGAAGCGCCATTACGGCGGGGCGATCCTCGAGCAAATGAAGCGGCTCGGCGTCTCCGTGGACTGGAGTCGCGAGTACTTCACCATGGATGAGCCGCGCTCGCTTGCGGTGCGCGAGGCCTTTGTGCGCCTCTATGAGCAGGGGCTCATCTATCGCGGCGCATACATCGTCAACTGGTGCCCGCGCTGCCAGACCGCCATCAGCGACCTCGAAGTGGTGTACGACGAGCACAAAGGGCACTTGTGGGAGATCCGCTATCCCGTCCTGGGCGACGGCGGAACAGAAACCGGCGAGTTCATCACCGTGGCGACCACCCGGCCTGAAACCATGTTGGGCGACACGGCCGTAGCCGTTCATCCCGAAGATGCGCGCTACCCGCTGCACGGCAAGAATTTGCGCCTGCCGCTCATGAACCGCGAGATTCCCATCGTTGTCGATCCCTGGGTGAGTCCCGAGTTCGGCACCGGAGCAGTGAAGGTGACGCCCGCGCACGATCCCAACGACTTTGCGCTGGGCGAGCGGCATCACCTGCCCTCGATCAACGTGATGGACGAGACGGCGCACATCAACACTGCGGGCGGCGCCTACGCGGGCCTCGACCGCTACGCGGCGCGCAAAAAGATCGTGCATGACCTGGAAGCCCAGGGCCTCCTGGCGGGTGTGAAAGATTACACCTACAACGTGGGCCACTGCGACCGCTGCAAGACGGTGGTTGAGCCGCGCCTCTCCACGCAATGGTTCGTCGCCGTCAACAAGAAAGCGGAGAGCCGTGGGGCGTCGCTGGCGGAGTTGGCGATTGCGGCTGTCAAGCCCGACGCCGACGGCAAAAAGGCCATTCGGTTTACGCCGGAGATGTACGAGAAGACCTACTTGAACTGGATGGAGAACATCCACGACTGGTGCATCTCGCGGCAACTGTGGTGGGGGCATCGCATTCCGGCGTGGCATTGCGCAGCGTGCGGCAAGATCACGGTGGCGCGCGAAAACCCTTTGGCCTGCGCGCACTGCGGCTCAGAAAAAATCACGCAGGAGACGGACGTTCTCGACACGTGGTTTTCCTCGGGGCTGTTGCCGGTGTCGGTCTTCGGCTGGCCGAAGATCACGCCGGAGACGCGCGCCGATTTCGACGCGTTTTATCCCACCAACCTGCTCGTCACCGGCTTCGACATCCTCTTCTTCTGGGTGGCGCGCATGATCATGCTGGGCTGTTGGTTTGCCGGCGATGTGCCGCTCGCCGACGGGCGCCCGCGCCCGCTTGCGGACTCGGTTCCGTTTCGCGAGGTGTATATTCACGCCCTGGTGCGCGACGCCAACCGGGAGAAGATGTCGAAGACCAAGGGCAACGTCATCGACCCCATCGAGATCGTGAAGAAATACGGGACCGATGCGGTGCGCTTCACGCTGGCCTCGATGGCCTCGCCAGGCACGGATATTGCGTTCAACGTGGCGAGGACGGAGGGGTATCGCGCGTTTGCGAACAAGATTTGGAATGCGGCGCGGTTCATTTTTATGAATGTGGATAAGGCGGCGGAGGTGGGGATCAAGGTGGATGCCTCCGCGCTGGGTTCGATGCCCACCGTGACAGAAGACGCCCCGCTTGAAGCCCGCTGGATCGTGGCCGAATTGCACGCGACCGCAGCCAAAGTCAACGAATCGCTCGAAAACTATCGCTTCGATGACGCGGCCAATATCATCTATCAGTTTTTCTGGGGCAGCTTCTGCGACTGGTATCTCGAAATTGTGAAGCTGCGCCTCGATTTTTCCGACTCGTCTGACAAAACAAAGACCCGAGACGCGCTCACCACGCTGGTGTCGGTTTTTGAAGCGGCGCTGAGACTGCTTTCTCCCTTCATGCCGTTTATAACCGAAGAACTTTGGTATGCAGTTTATGATGGCAGCCCGCCGGCGAAGTCGATCGCGCTGACGAAGTATCCGACCGCCAATAAGAACCAAATGGACGGCCATGTGCGGAATCAAATGACTTATTTGGCCGATCTGATTATTGAGACCCGTGCATACCGCAAAGATAGGCAAGTTCCAGAGAACGAATTAGTGGATCTTTATTTGGTGGGACTCGGCGGATACGGAAAAGCGGGGAGTTCCTTTGAATCTGCCGACAACGTGATCGTTGAGAACGAAGTTGTGATCAAAAAGCTAGCGAAAGTTGCGACGATCACCGAGACTCTTTTGGGTGATCCTAACTATGAACATCTAAGCTGGCGTCCAACTCGTTTAACTGACATTGCAATCAGCTACGGGAAGCCGATTGACGTCGCCGCCGAGCGCGAGCGCCTGACTCGCGACATCGCGAAATACGAGAGAGGTCTCGCTGCCGCGGAACGCCAACTGAACAACGACGCCTTTCTCCGGAAGGCCCCGCCGCAGGTAGTCGAAGGCCTGCGCAAGCAGGAATCCGAAACCCGCACGCTTCTCGACAAAGCCCGCGCCGCGCTTGCAGCCCTACCGCAAGACTCGAAACCGTGAACCACGAACTGATCCCTGATCCCTGATCACCGATCCCTGACCACTGTTTATGGACTGGAAGAGCCACCGCATCGACGCATTGCTGGAGCAGGCCTTGCAGGAGGACAAGGCCGCCGGCGACGCGACGACCAACCTGGTCATCGATCCCAACCTGCGCGCGGCGGGCTCGATCCTCGCCCGCGAAGAGTTGATCGTCGCCGGGCTCGGCGCCATTCCGCGCTTTCTCGAAATCTTCGCGCGCCTCGACCCGCGTCCCCAGGCGCACACGCGCTTTGCAGTGGTCAGCCATCCGGAGATATTCGACGGCGTGCGCGTCCATGCGGGCCAGGTGCTGGCCGTGATTCGCCATAATGCGCGGGTGCTGTTGAGCTGCGAGCGCGTCATCCTGAATTTGCTTCAGCATCTGAGCGGCATCGCCACGTTGACGCGCCAATACGCCGACGCCATCCAGGGAACGCACGCCCGCGTGCTGGACACGCGCAAGACCGTTCCCGGTTTGCGCGCTCTTGAGAAGTACGCGGTGCTGTGCGGCGGAGGAACGAATCACCGCATCGACTTGGCTTCGGGAATCCTGATTAAGAACAATCACATCGCGCTCGGCGGCGGCATCCCTGCGGTGCTCAAGCATGCGCTAACCGCGCGCAAGCCCGGCCAGCGCATTCAGGTGGAGGTGCGCAACGCGCGGGAGCTCGAAGAGGCGCTGGCCGCGGGCGCGGAAGCCATTCTGCTCGACAATATGACGCCGCACGAGGCGAAACAGGCAGTCGAGCGCATCAAGCAGGAAGGCCGCTGGATTCCGACCGAGTCCTCGGGCGGGATCGTTCTTGAAAACATCCGCGCCTACGCCGAAACCGGCGTGGACTTCATCAGTGTGGGCGCGCTGACCCACTCGGCCAGGGCCGCCGACATTTCCATGACTATCGTCGCGGAGTAGAGGCGCGCGATGTTCGATCTCACTGCCCTCGAAACCGCGCTCGCCGGAACCATCTTTGCCGGCAAAGTGCATTTTGCGCCGGTTACCGCTTCCACAAACGGCGACGCGCTGGCGGCGGCGCGCGCCGGGGCGCCGCACGGCGGCGTGTGGTTCGCCGACGAGCAGACCGCGGGGCGAGGGCGCGGCGGTCATGGCTGGCTCTCGGCCGCAGGCGAAGGGCTGTACGTGAGCGTGCTTTTGCGGCGTGAAATTCCCGTGGCGCATTTGCCGTTGTTGCCGCTGTGCGCAGGGCTTGCCGCGGCCTGCGCCATCCGCGCCGTCTCCGGACTCGTGATCGACCTTCGCTGGCCAAACGATCTTCTCATCGGGCCACGGAAAACCGGAGGCATCCTTGTCGAAGCATCCACCGGAAATGGCGCGTCGACCTTCGCTGTCGTGGGCGTGGGCGTCAACGTGCACCAGAGCCGATTTCCTGAGGGCCTCGATACCCCCGCGACTTCGCTCGATCTCGAAGCCGGCAAGAGGATTCCGCGGCAGGCGCTACTGCTTGCGCTGCTACAATCGCTGGAGCGCGAAACGGGCGCGCTCGCCGGCTCGCGCGCCGCCGAGGCGATTTTGGCGCGCGTTGAAGAAGCATCCACGTGGGTGCGGGGACGCAATGTTGAGGTGCACGGGCCGCAAGCTTGCACGGGCGTCACGGCGGGGCTGGATGAAAATGGATTCCTGCGCGTCGAAACGGCCGCCGGGATGGTCGCTGTGCAAGCCGGCGGCATTCGAGAAGCAGTTTGAAACGGGATGCCAGAAGCTAGATGCGAAGGCCCAGGAGCCAGGAGCTAGAGGCGATGTTGCTTGCCCTCGATGTCGGGAACAGCAACACCACGCTGGGCCTCTTTCGCCTCGATGAGGGGAAAAAAGGATCCGCCGCGATGGCTAGCTCGCAGAGCCGGGGCGGCGCAGGCGCCGAAAAGGCCCTGTTGGCCGCGCACTGGCGCGTGACCACGCATCGTGCGCAAACCGTGGATGAGTACGGCGTCTTCTTCGTCAACCTCTTCGAGATGCACGGCTTGGCGCCGGGCCAGGTGACGCATATCATCATCGCCTCCGTGGTGCCGCCGGTCGAGTCTACCCTGCGCCAGATGTGCGAAAACTATTTCCACGTGGAGCCGATGTTTGTCGAGCCGGGCATCAAGACGGGCGTCAAACTGCTCATCGACAATCCCGCAGAATTGGGCGCGGATCGGCTGTGCGATTGCGTGGCCGCGTACGAGCGCTACGGTGGCCCGTGCATCGTGGTGGACTTCGGCACTGCGACCAAATTCGAGGTGATTTCCGAGCGCGGCGAGTACCTGGGTGGAGCGATCGCACCCGGGCTGGGCCTGAGCGCCGAGGCGCTCTTTGCGCACGCGGCGAAACTGAGCCGCGTGGACATCAAACGGCCGGCGAAGGCGATAGGAACGAACACCGTCGCGCATCTGCAGAGCGGTTTGTACTTCGGCTACATCGGCCTGGTGGACGGAATTTTGGAAAGGATTGTGGCGGAGACAGGTGGAAAACCGCGCATCGTGGCCACTGGCGGCCTGGCGCCGATGATCGCGGCCGACTCGCGCTACATTCACGAAATCGATGAGATGCTGACGCTCGAAGGACTGCAGATCCTTTTCGAGCGCAATCGCAGTGCGCGCCCGCGCGGACGGAGCCGCTGAGAGGCGCCGGGGTGCGCAATTACTTCAACTACTTCACGGAAATCGAGGAGCGCTTTCAGCAGCGCCGCGGATCGATTCTTTTGCTCTCGACCCTCGACTGGGCGCTGATCGAAACCTGGCGCGAGGCCGGCATTCCGCTCGAAGCGGTGCTGCGCGGAATCGACGCGGCGTTTGATAAATATGAGGCGCGGCAGAAGCGCGGACGCATGCGGCGCATCAACGGGCTGGCGTGGTGCGCGCAGGCGGTGATGGAAGCGGCTGAAGAAATGCACGAGGCCGCCGTTGGCGGCGCTCCGGCGGCCACTGAGACGCGCGAGTCGGGCTTCGAACACGAGCAGGTGGCGGCGCACCTTGAGACCGCGGCTCTGGCGCTGGAGGCGGCTGCCGTCGCTCCCGATGCCTGCCGCGCCACCGCCGCCCGCCTACGCGTGCTGGCTGCCGAAATACGCGCTTCCGCCGGAGAACATGCCGCGCCGCGCTTGCCGGCCGGGCCCGTCGACCTCGAGTCGCTGGAGCGCTCGCTTACCGTCCTTGAAGAAAAGCTCTTCGCCGCGCTCACGGCGGCGGCGCCGGAAGAATTGCTTGTCGGTCTCAAGGAACACGCCGCGCGCGAGCTGGCGCCGTACCGCAGCCGTATGGGTGTGGCGCCATTGCGCCAGGTAGAGCGCCAGTTTGTGCAAAAGCAGCTGCTGGTCCATTATGGCCTGCCGCGCCTCAGCCTCTTTTATATGAGCCAGCAATGAAGCCGCCGCGTCGCGATCGAAGCAACGGCTCGCGCAGGCGTTCGCCCACCGCGGGCCCGGGAAGTGCGCAGCTCCCGTCGGCGCCCGATGCGCAGCCGGTTCGCGCGGAGAGCATCGGCGGCCCCACTCAGCTCGTCAGCATCGAAAAGCCGATTTACGGGGGCGCGTTTCTCGCGCGGGTTGCCGGCAAAGCCGTCTTTGTGCCCCTCGCGCTACCAGGTGAAAAGGCGCGGGTGCGCATTATCGAAGAGAAGAAGAGTTACGCAAGCGGCGAAGCGGAGCAGATCGTCAGCGCCGCAGCGGAGCGCATTGCGCCCGCATGTCCATACTTCGGCGCTTGCGGCGGCTGTCAATACCAGCATGCCGATTACGAGGCTCAGCTCCGCTTTAAGCAGGCCATTCTGCGCGAAACGCTGGAGCGCGCCGGCGTTCGCGCGCCCCGAGAGATGTCCGTGCTTGCCGGCGAGCCTTGGGCCTATCGCAATCGCATCCGTCTCGCCTTCGACGCCGACGGAAATCCTGGCTATCGCGCCCGCCGTTCCCACGCCATTGTTCCCATCGCCGAGTGCCCTATCGCCGCGCCGCTGTTGGTGCGTGCGGGACGGATCGCGGCGGACATTGCGCGCCGCTTCAAGCCGGCGTTTCGACCTGAGGACATTTCTCTCTTTTGCGATCGCGAGGAAACCTCCCTGCTCATCAGCGTCCTCGCTTCGGGCGGCGCAAAAATCCGCTTCGACGATTTCGCCCGGGCATTGAGCGAACAGGTTCGGGAAGTGAAGGGAATCGAGCTGCTCGCCGCGGGCCGCGCTGGGCAATCTGCGCACACGGTGGCGCGCTGGGGCGAAACGTTTCTCACCTACCGCGCCGCGGGCTTCGCGTACCGCGTGGATCACGGCGCGTTCTTTCAGGTCAATCGCTGGCTTGTCGATGCGCTGGTCGAGCGCGTCACCTCCGGCCGCGCCGGCGCCCTGGTTTGGGATCTCTTTGCGGGCGTGGGCCTATTCGCGCGCCGGCTCGCGGCAAACTTCGCGCGCGTCTTCGCGGTCGAATCTTCGCCGGCCGCAACCGCCGCCCTGGCGCACAACCTCAGCGGGACGAATGACGTAGCCGTGAAGTCATCCGCTCTTGAGTTTCTGCGCCGCGCGCATCGAAACCAACGCCTGCTCGTCCCCGATCTGGTCATCATCGACCCGCCGCGCACGGGCCTGGGTGCGGAGACCGCAACGCTGCTCGCTCGAACCGGCGCGCCCGCGCTTGTCTACGTCTCCTGCGATCCGGCGACCCTGGCGCGCGATTTACGTCTGTTGATTGCCGCCGGCTGCGCAATGGAGCGCCTGACCCTAGCCGATCTTTTTCCGCAGACTTTCCATATCGAGGCCATCGCCGAGTTACACCGCCTCCGCTCCAGTCCATAAACTTCGCGTGCTGAGGGTTCCGTTTCCTGATAGGCTTGAACTAGCCATCCTTTGAGTTTCGGGCCGAATGCAGATGGAGCCTGCGAACATCGGGCAAACCCCGGAGAGCCCAGCCTCGGCGGGCTTGACCGCCGTTCCCCTGTTTCACGCGGCGTGGCTGTTTGCGGGCGGCATTGTGTTGGCAAGCACGCTCTGGCTGCGGCCGGGCTTTACGCTGGTTGCGCTAGCGCTTGCGGCGGGCCTGTGCGCCACGGCGGCATGGCGCGCCCCACGCATGAGCTGGCTCCCGTTGGCTTTATTGTGGCTGTTACTGGGCGCGTGGTGCGCTGAGATGGAGCCGCATCCGGCGCCCGCGCCGGCCGTGGCTGCGCTTTCCGATGGGCTCCTGCGCATCGTGGAGGGAACCATCGCGGACGCCGGCCCTCTGCGCACCGAAATCGAAGAAAACGTCGATGAGCCTACGGCCTTTGCCCCTTCGCAGCGGGTGGATCTGCGCGTCTCAACCCTTGAAGAAGTCGACGACGCCGAAGATGCGCAGCTTCGTGTCGCGGGCAATGTGCGGCTGAACATCCGCTGGCCGGCGGGTCAGGCCGTCTCGCGGCCCTTTCGATGTGGAGAGCGCATCCGTGCCGCAGCACGGCTGCTACCGCCCGAGATCTATCACGATCCGGGCGTCTGGAGCCGCGCGGATTATCTCCTCGACCAGGGAATCACGTCCACGGCTTCCGTCGCCATCGATCGAGTGGATCGTTTGGGATTCGACTCCCTCGATGCTCTGAGCAGAACATCCCTCGCTTGCCGCTTGAGCGGCTGGCAGCACGCCACCACCATGCGCTTGCTGGCGCTGCCGGCGGCCATGCGCAGGTTGCCTGCGCCCCTGCGTCTCAGCGAGGACGACGCCGTTATGCTGGCCGCCATGGTCGCAGGAGATCGCACCTACCTCACGCACGCGCTGCGCGTGGGCTTTGAGCGCACCGGCTCCTTTCATATGCTGGTGGTGTCCGGGCTTCATCTCGGCATTCTGGCGGGGTGCATTTTCTGGATCACTCGCCGCCTCCGCATGCCGCGCCTGCCGGCGACGGTGCTGACCATTCTCGCCTCGTTCGCTTACGCGCTCTTCACCGGTTTCGCCAGGCCCGTGCAGCGTTCGCTGTGGATGATCGCGCTGTATCTCTTGGGCCGCCTCGTCTATCGCGAACGCAGCCCGCTGAATATCATCGGCTTTGCGGCGCTTTGTCTCTTGGTGGTGAGCCCGCGCAGTCTTTTCGATTCAAGCCTGCAAATGACCCTGCTTGCCGTGATGGTGATCGCCGGGGTCGCCGCGCCCCTGCTCCAGACGACCATTGACCCTTATCTCGCCGCCGTGCGCAGCCTGCGTTTGACGGCAATCGACGTCAAGCTTTCCCCGCGCCTGGCGCAGTTCCGGGTGCTGATGCGGATGATCGCCACGCGTCTCAAACCGGTTGCAGGCGGCTTGGTCGCGTGGCGGGTTTTTCCCTGGACGGTGCGCTTTCTGCTGCGCCTTGCGGAACTCCTGGTGGTCTCCTGTGTCGTCGAATTGGCCATGACTCTGCCCATGGCTGTCTATTTTCATCGCATCACCATCTTCGCCCTGCCGGTCAACCTTCTCATTCTGCCCCTGCTGGCCGTGCTCATGCCGGCGGCGCTGCTCACGCTCCTTCTGCTCGTCGTGTGGCCCGCGGCCGCCCTGATATCGGGAATGGTGGTGGCGCTGGTGCTTCATGTTGGCGTCGGCCTGGTGCATCTCTTCGGCTCGTTGACGTGGGGCGACTTCCGCATCCCCGGTCCGCTGCTCTGGCAATCGGCGGCCTTCTGCGCGCTCCTGGGTGCGGCGATTGCGCTGGCTCACGTGGGGGCCGCGCGATTCGGGCGCTGGCCGCGGCGTGCAACCTGGGCCGCGCTGCTCCTGGCCGCGCTGGCTGCCGTGGCGCCGCGTCCCGTCGAGCGTCCCCGTGGCGCGTTGTTGATGGAAGCCATCGACGTTGGCCAGGGCGATTCACTGCTGCTGATCACGCCCGACGGCAGGAAGTTGTTGGTCGATGGCGGCGGATTCGGCGGCGGCCCGCGTCAGGCGCCGCAAGATTTCGACATCGGCGAGGAGGTGGTCTCGGCGGCGCTGTGGTCGCGCGGCATTCGCCATCTTGACGCCGTCGCGCTCAGCCATGCCCACTCCGACCACATGGGCGGTTTGCCCGCCGTGCTGCGCAATTTTCATCCCGATGAATTGTGGGTCGGCAAGAATCCACGCGTTCCGGCCTATAACGCTCTGCTCGCCGAAGCCGCGGACCTCCACGTGCGCGTTCGCAGTTTTCGCGCTGGCGACGCCTTCGCATTCGGCGCGACCGAGATCCGCGTGCTGGCCCCATTGCGCGACTACCAGCCCGGCGCGGAGCCCGCGAACAACGATTCGTTGGTTCTGCACGTGGCGTACGGCGCCACATCGGTGCTTCTTGAAGGTGACGCCGAAGCGCCCATCGAGCAGGCCATGCTGGCCGAGCCCGGCCTCACCAGCACGTTGCTCAAAGTGGGCCACCACGGCAGCATCACCTCCACGCGGCCGGAATTTTTGGCGCGCGTGACGCCCCAATGGGCCGTCATCTCATGCGGCCTGCACAACCGCTACGGCCATCCACGGCAGGAAGTCCTCAGCAGTCTCCAGGCTGCCGACGTCCGCACTTACCGCACCGACATTGATGGCGTCATGTGCTTCGTCCTCAATGGAGCGACCGCCATCGCCATGCCTCAGTGCGGGTTAGCGAACGCCCCCTGAGAATGCCCTGCGGACCGCTCGCAGTGTGCATTGGATAACTTCTCGCCCGCATTCTTTCGCACTTCGCTCAGCTTGCAAATCACGCGCCCAGGCTCTCGTCGGATATTTTCCATAGGTTCGGCGTTCTCCGGATTCTGACGCTACACAGATGCGTCGTTATAACTAACTCCGCTGCAACTTATTGGGGGTGGCTGGATCAAGCAAATGGCCCTATACTGGATGACACTGACGCTACGGAGACGGCTTTATCCAAAAACCGGCCCCGAGGGTAAACCGGGAGCCAGCATTTGTGTCTATATTTATCGGACCTTAGTCGAATTTGGGGATGTTAGGGTCGATCTGGTGTCCGAAGCGGCGAGCAATCCGGGTGAGCGTCTATGAATGCCCTATTGCATGCAATCCGCGGCGTAGATGTAGGCGTCTATTACTTCCTAAGTCGGTTCGTTGGCAACCGCTTCCTTGATCGCCTTGCACGCTTCGAAGAGACGAATTATCTTCTCAAAGGCGGGATCTTTGTCGCGCTCTACTGGTATTTTTGGTTTCGTCCTGGCTCTGATCGAGAGAGGCGCCGCGGCGTCATTCTTACAACTTTGATTGGGACAATATTCGCGTTATTCGTGGTGCGTGGCATTGCGTTCCTGGTTCCATTTCGCGTCCGGCCGATGTATGATCCCGCGCTTGCCCATCCTTCATTTTCGATTCCTATGCAGTACGATTTGGTCCACTGGAACGCATTTCCGAGCGATACTGCTGCATATTTCTTCGCCTTGGCCTTTGGAATCATGTACCTCTCGCGCCGTCTTGCCATCCCGATTGCGGTGTATACGGCAGTATGGATCTGTTTGAGTCGAATGTATCTCGGAATTCACTATGCGTCCGATACCATTGCCGGCGCCGCAATAGGCATCGCAATGGCGTGGGCCTCGATCAAAAGCGACTGGCTTCGCTCGATGGTCGCCAGGCCCGTACTTGCGGCGGATACGGCGCCTCACTGGTTCTATGGATTCGCATTTCTGTTTTCATGTGAGATGGCGACTATATTCGAAGGGCTTCGAAGTTTGGGGAACGCAACACTCCACGTGGTGATGGCCGGGCCGCAACTCCGGTTTGAGTCATCCCCCTCAAATCGTCCGATCAATGCTTGGGGAGGCTTTCTCGCCCTTCTCGCGCTTGTTGCTTTTCTGGTGACCGTAACTTACGCTGTATCGATGGTGCGCCGCAAGGCCTGCAGCAGGCGAGCGGCCAATCGTGGCAGGGCGATCCATTCTGGCGCAAGGTGACCCGGTATCGGAAGACAGCCGCCTCGGGAGGATCATTCGACCCCGCGGCTTGGATGGTTCGCAATCAGTTCCGTAAGCGGCCGACGGGCTGCCCTACCGCATGAATCGCCAGCAGCTTCTCGAGCAAGGGTTTCATGTGCGCCGTGCCAATGCACGGTCTTTCAGCGGGTGCGAATCCCGCCCGGCAACTTTCGCTCCAGCCGGTAGCAATCGGGGCAACCGTGGAGGTAACGAAACGGTTGAAGCCTTCGATGGAAAGGGTCATAAAGTGACTCCGCGAGTATGCGGGCCGTAACGTGAGTGAACGCTGAGCAAGCCCCGAAACGTG
>JASHOC010000177.1 GCA_030041305.1 Acidobacteriaceae bacterium | reverse complement strand
CGCTGGCTGCAAATTCTCGAGGGATCGCGCTTGCCGCCGGTGCAACTGCCCAAAATGGGTCGGCGGCCAGATCAACGGATTTTACTTTCGCCAAAGTGCGAAGACCCGCCAGTGGGCCGAGGCCGAATCCGTTCGTATGCAGCTCGAGGAAGCTCTGGCCAAAGGTCTGCCGCCGTTTGGATCCGCCATGGCGACGGCCGAAACAACCACACCCGAGACCACAGCGCCACCGACTCCGGTAACGCCCTCGACAGAGACGCCAGCCGTCCCTTCGCATGAGATCCGGCACAAGCCTAAACCGAGGGTGACGGTCGCCCAGGCGGTCGACGCCTACTTGGCCGATGCCGTGAGCCGGAGTGTTGAGGGCTCGACCCTCAAGAAGCTCGAAACCATCTTCCGTAAGCAGTTCCTTGCCTGGACCCGCGTCCAGGGCTTCGAGTACCTGGACGAACTCGATCTCGATGCGCTCTTGAATTTCCGCAACACGTGGGAAGACGGTCCTCTCGCCAAGCAGAAAAAACAGAGTCGTGTGATCGGGTTCTTCTGGGCCTGCGTGCGGCGTCGCTACCTCACCGAAAACCCCGCCATCGGTCTCGGAAAAATCAAGGTCGTGCAGGTTCCCACCGACTACTTCCCTCCCGATGAGTTCGAGAGGATCATGGCGGCAACATACATCCGGCGGGGTGAGCGCGGGGGCGGAGATGTGAAGGCGAATCAAGCACGTCTTCGCACCATGACGCTGCTCATGCGTTGGAGCGGCCTCCGCATTCGCGATGCGGTGACTCTGGAACGGCATCGACTAAATGGCGACAGTCTGCTCCTTTATCAGGCAAAGACCGGGACACCAGTGTATGTCCCACTCCCGCCACACGTCGTGGAATTGCTTGAAGAGGTTCCGCCCGGCCCCAAGCCAAATCCCCGCTACTTCTTCTGGAGCGGTAATGGCGATCCGAAGAGTGCCGTTGCCGATTGGCAGCGGAGCTATCGCCGCTTGTTCAAATCGGCTGACATCAGAACTGCGGATGGCGAGCAAAAGCGATGCCATCCCCACATGTTCCGGGACACGTTTGCTGTCGAAATGCTCCTCGCCGGCGTCCCCATCGATCAGGTCTCGTTGTTGCTCGGCCAACCGGAAGTGACGGCCGCCCAATAGAGCATGCTGAATGGATTGAAAACGGTCAAAGCAGCACTTTTTCCTGCTTCGCCAATCAGAAGTGATGAGAGCGGTCCCTTACCCCAGAGCCGCTGGGCTCTTCGGTATGCTCGGCGAG
Organism: Acidobacteriaceae bacterium; assembly: GCA_030041305.1. Lineage (GTDB taxonomy): Bacteria > Acidobacteriota > Terriglobia > Terriglobales > Acidobacteriaceae > Telmatobacter. The sequence goes on along the minus strand of JASHOC010000177.1, from coordinate 13,841 downwards.
GATGACTCATGGAAAGAGTAAGGAAGTAAACTCCAGCCGGAATCAGGATGGCCGTGCCCAGCGCCTCAAGCGCCGCATGGATTTTCGGATTTGATAAGCGTGGAAGAAGGTAGCTTCCTCCGGCGAGGGCGAGGGAAAAGAGAACCAGATCGCCGAAAATTGAGCCAATTCCACATGCGAGTGTATGTCGCCAACCGCCGGCCACTCCACGACGGATTGCCATCATGTTTACCGGGCCGATCGGCACGGCCGCGGCCAATCCCATCAAGAAGGCTGCTGCCAACACGTGAATGGAGTTGCGGAATGCCATCTCGCCAGCCTTGATCACAATTGCCGCTGCACTGAAATCGGTCTCCACTAAACATGAACCAAACGACTCGAATAGTCTTTACCAGTGCCGGCCGCTTCGCGAATCGACTGCTCGATTCGAGCAGGTTCTCCCAGGTAGTAATGACGGACCGACTTGAGGCCGTCATCAAGTTCCTCCACCAGCGGCACGCCGGTGGGAATGTTCAGATCGACAATCTCCTTGTCCGGGATGTTCTCGAGGTATTTCACCAGTGCTCGGAGACTGTTCCCGTGGGCGGAAATGAGTATCCGCTTCCCCGAGCGAACGCTGGGGGCAATCAGCTCATCCCAGCACGGCAGAAAGCGCCCCACGGTGTCCTTGAGGCATTCCGTGAGAGGAAGTTGGTCCTTAGTAAGATTCCTGTACCGCGGATCATTGCCGGGGTATCTCGGATCTGTCTCCGTGAGCGCGGGCGGACGGACATCGTAGCTTCGGCGCCAGATTCTCACCTGTTGTTCTCCGTATTTCGAAGCTGTTTCGGCCTTGTTGAGCCCTTGCAGTACTCCGTAATGTCTTTCGTTGAGCCGCCAATCGTGTATCACCGGAATCCACATAAGATTCATCTGATCCAGGACCATCCATGTGGTGCGGATCGCCCGCTTCAACAGCGACGTAAAGACCAAATCGAAAGCGTACCCCTCCCTCTTAAGCGTGGCTCCTGCACAATTGGCTTCCCCCGCCCCGTCGATTGAGAGGTCGACGTCGGTCCAACCGGTAAAGAGGTTTTCTTTGTTCCAAATGCTTTCTCCGTGGCGAAGCAAAACGATCTTGTACATAGCAAGCCCCTTTCGTTGCTACTCGATCAGCCGAGGTCCCCGTTTCGCGGGTCTCAGCAGCGCTCTCGTAAATGCCTGACCCCAACCCCGCCCACCGTTCGGCCTGAAGACTTCGGCAACCGACTCGTTGCACAGTCTCAAGCGCTTGCCACAAGCGCACCGTTTTTGATCGGTGGCTGGACAAGGTTGTTCGTCAGCGCCTCTTTCACATCTTTGCCTGTTACCGTTTCCTGCTTGAGAAGTAGCCTTGCAAGCACATCATGAGCGGCATGATGACCTCTCAAGAGCGTCTGAGCGCGGTCATACTGCTCGGTCACGATGCGCTGAACTTCCGAGTCGATGAGTTGGCGAGTCTCGGGGCTGAGCCGGCTGTTGTCTTCAACTGAACCTTCGAGATACTGCAATTGCTGGCCAGCGTAGCGAACTGAGCCGAGCTTTTGACTCATTCCAAATTCCGTGACCATACGGCGAGCCATTTCGGTGGCCCGCTGGATATCATCACTTGCTCCCGTCGTGATGGCCCCGAACTCAACCAACTCGCCTGCCCGCCCGCCTAACATCGTCGCAATCTTGTCAAGCAATTCTTCTTCCGACAGCAGATAGCGGTCCTCGGTTGGCGTCTGCATCGTGTAGCCGAGCGCGCCGCGGCTGTGAGGGACGATGGTGATTTTGCTGACCGGCTCACCATGGGGCACCAATTCGCCAACCAGGGCGTGACCGGCCTCGTGGTAAGCAACCGTTGTCCGCGCGTGTTCGTTCATTACGCGACTCTTCTTCTCAGAGCCAGCGATCACGCGCTCGATGGCAGACTCGAAATCGCTCAACGTGACTGCATTGGCTTTGCGTCGAGCCGCTTCCAGCGCGGCCTCGTTGATGGCATTCGCCAGATCGGCGCCGCTAAATCCTGCCGTCATTCTGGCGGCCTGCTCCACGTCAAAGTCCTCAGCCAGCGTCACGTTTCTACAATGGATCCTGAGGATTTGCAGCCTGCCTTTGAGGTCCGGATTGCCAATGGCTACCTGACGGTCAAAGCGCCCCGCTCTCATCAAAGCCGGATCAAGCACTTCTGGGCGGTTAGTGGCGGCCATGATGATCACCGGTTGTGAGGTGTCGGATTTGAAACCGTCAATCTCGGCCAATAACTGGTTGAGGGTCTGTTCGCGTTCATCGTTGCCGCCGATGCGCGCAACGCCTCCCCGGCTCTGACCAATGGCATCAATCTCGTCAATAAACACGATCGCGGGAGCTGCCTTGCGCGCTTGTTCGAACAGGTCGCGCACCCGTGCGGCGCCCACACCTACGAACATCTCGACAAATTCGGACCCGCTTGTCTCGAAAAAGGGGACCCCGGCTTCGCCTGCGGTTGCCTTGGCCAGCAGTGTCTTGCCGGTCCCCGGCGGACCTACCAGAAGCACACCTTTGGGGATTCGGCCGCCGAGCTTGGTAAAATCCTTTGGCGCTTTTAGTACCTATCCATTTGAATCCTGCACATTTTGCGCAGAATATTTCTGGCGATGTACGTTTCGGTCAGTATTCATGCGGGATTTCGGCATTTTTTCAAAGGCTCCAACTTTCGGGAAAATGCCAGGTTTTGGTTCCGGCTACGCCGGGTTAGGAACTCAATGATTTCCTGGAGTTCCCCGATGGCCTCGTCGGCTCCGCCTACGTCGTTGAAAGTGACCGTCACATCTTCGGGCTTCACCTCGATCGCCTTGCTCTTGCCTACTCCAAATACGCCCCCGAAGCCGGCGCCAGTCGTGTCACCGGCCCGGCGATAGACCACGTAATAGAAACCGGCGAGCAACACGAGTGGCAGAACGTACTGGAGCAAAGCACCAGTTAGGGGATTGGGCGGCCGTTCAAAGCTGTATGTCACATTTGCGCTTTGCAGCTGTGCAATCAGGTTGGGGTCGCCGTTGGGCGAAGGAATGGTGCTGAACGGGATAACCGGCTGGGATTTGTCTCCGCTAGGATTCTTCGCCTGACCAATGATGCTTCTTTCACCAACGGTGGCGTTGACGATCTGACCGCTGGCGAGCTTTGTCTTGAAGTCGCTGTAGGAAATCTCATACTGCTTGGCGACATTCGAGAAGAAGAGGGCCTGAAACAGCCATAACGTGAGGAGGCTTGTGACTAAGTAGCTGACGCTGAAATGAAGCCGCCGCTGCTTTTGGGCTTCGCGCTTCTTCTCGTCGTCGTGATTGTGTTTTTCTGGTGAAGTTCTCGACGATTCGTTCATAATCCACCTCGCTGGCTCAGATCTTTGCTAGTCAGAGCGCCCGGCATTGGCGCTCCGCCCTCTGAAAAGGAAGCTCTGAGTCGAAGCTTTCCCTCCAGGACCTCACTGGCTCTCCGATCGCGAGAGGTCTCGAGGTTTCTAAAGTGCTGCCCGGCGCGCCGGTTGAGGGCAGTCCCGGTTTTGCGGGTTCCTGGCGACAGGGCGACTGCAGGAGAGATTGCACGCCGTGGCAACGAACGCTCTGCGATGAAAACCTCCCCGACTGAGAGGTAAGCATCGCCCTCCAGGTCGAGAAATCCGACGTCGGCTGCTGCGCAAGCTGCTTGTGCCTCTGGTGAGAAATAAGGCGCGATAACGACCGGTATTGCGTTTTCCGTCATGCGAGCGACGCCGCTGACGGAATCGCGCAGCCCGGCGCGTACATGAGCGGGTTCTCCATGTTGTCTTACGGCGCATGCCAGGGTATAGCAGTGACCGAACACTTCGACATGCGCCAGAAATCCGGCCGGCAAGCTACATCCCGCAGAAGCAGACTGTATCTCCTTGAGATTCACTCCTGACATCCGTCCGAGCGTCTCAGTCAGCGCCCTTTTCGCGCGAGTCTCCAACTCAGATGTCGTCATCCTGATTTTCATATCGATCTTCCTTATCGTCGCGCGTTCGCTTACTAATCCTCTTGTCAAGAGTGAGGGTAAAGGAGTTTTTCCCTGATCGGATCATGGCTACCGGAGCCGATCCATTCACCTTTTCCATCCACTGCTTCGATTCAAGCCAAAGGCATAATCTTGGGTCGTGAATCTCCGGTTGGTCCTGCCAAAAATCGGGCGTCAGTCCGCACTCGATGCAAAGATGATCGAGCTGTAACTCAATCTCCGTTACGCTTTTGGGAAAGTAACGCCGCACGTTCGTGGCACCCACTTTAAGTCCCGTCACATGGTGTCCGACGCATACTGAAGTGACAATCATCAAACGCGTCTCCAATCTCCTCGGCCGACATCTGTCTGCGGTAAGAATCTTCGATCCGGCTCAGCAACACGACTTGGTTGGCAAGACACACACCGGACAGAAAAATCACCTGACTCATCCCGTCTGCAGTCGCACAGCTCCTTTGGGTCATGCCTCACATGCACTTAAGTGCACTTGCGTTGCCATTTGTAAGCACCTCAAAACACTAGGAGAAAGGCATCGTGACTTCACGAAGTTACGAAAAAGCCGCAAATTCGCGATTTGTCAGCACAGTGCTTTCATGCGCTTACGAATTGGTCCCCAGCGTGCACTAATACGACTGCGGGCCGCTTGCGATTCCCGTGAGGCTGTTGAGCGCCACGCCGCAACCACGGCGACGGCCCATTAGGCCGAAGGGGAATCGTCAGGCCTTAGGGTTTCAACATGGCTTTGCCGGAAACTGAGATCGAGGTCAGGAGAGCATTGGCGGAGGACGAGTTCTTTCCCGTCTTCCAGCCCCTCGTAGAGTTGCGCTCAGGACGGCTTGTCGGTTTCGAGGTGCTCGCGCGCTGGAAGCACCCGATTCTCGGAACCCTTTCTCCGAACGACTTTATCTCCATGGTCGAAGGCTGCGCGCTGCTTAATGAGTTGACACGCGCCCTTGTTCGTAAAGCGCTAACCTGTGACGAACTAAAACAGAGTTCGTTGAGACTGTCCGTAAATGTATCTCCGCTTCAGCTGTTGCACTTCAACTCTCCCGGAAGAATCCTGGAAGCATCGGAACAAAGCGGATTCCAGCTCAAGAGATTGACCATCGAAATTACTGAAACCGCCATCGTGGATGATCCGGAACGCGCAAAAGCCGCAGCGCAACAATTAAAAACGCTCGGCTGCAGGTTGGCGCTGGATGACTTCGGGACCGGCTACTCCAGCCTGAAACACCTACATGCTCTGCCGTTCGACGAGCTGAAGGTTGACCAGAGTTTTGTCCGATCCATCACCGATCGGCGTGAGAGCCGGAAGATTGTCGGTGCTGCTGTAGGCCTCGGACAGGCTCTCGGCCTTACGACAATCGCGGAGGGAGTCGAAACCGAGGAACAGGCAAACGTGCTGTTCTGGATGGGTTGCGATGTTGGGCAGGGTTGGTTCTTCGGGAGACCCGTGGGGATTGAGGATTTGCCTCGGCTTATCCGGCGTGGTCAGAGCGATTCATTTAGGCCGGCATCGTCCAAAATGCACAACGTACCGCTCTTTAATGGCGAAGCGCTTCCCGCACAGCGATTGGCCCAATTGCAGGCGCTATTCGACAGCGCACCGGTTGGGTTGTGCTTGCTCGACCGTGATTTGCACTATACGAACGTCAACGCCATGCTCGCGGAAATGAATGGCGCACCCATTGGGGCGCATCTGGGAAGGTCGGTCGCCGAGGTGGCACCCGACTTCTTCCGCTTGGCTGAACCTTTTCTCTACGCGGCCCTCAGCGGCGAGCCGGTGAATGGAGTGGAACTGGTAAAGCATCCCCCCGGTGGCGGACCGTTCCGCTCGGTTCTGGCGTCCTGCCAGCCTGTCAGAGACGAAGCAGGCGAAGTCCTGGGCATCTCGGCAGCCATCCTGGACGTCAGCAAGTGCCGGCAACTTGAGGAAGCCCTGCATGAAACCGAGGAACACTTCCGTGCTGTCATGCAACTGCATCCCCATGTTCCATGGGTAATGAACACCGCCGGCGAGATCATCGAGGGCAGCCAAAAATGGGAGGACATCACTGGTCAGAGGAAGGACGACGCATTGGGAGACGGCTGGCTTAGGATGCTGCACCCAGACGATGTAGAACCGGCACTCGATGGGATTCGCGCATCGCTGAAAACAGGAACGCCTTTGCGCATTCAGTTCCGGGTGAAAACTGTAGACGGTGAATGGCAACCGATGGTTTCGCGCGGCTCTGCCAGACTTGGCCCTTCAGGTCATGTTGTCTGCCTCTATGGTGTGATGGAGCCGGATGGAGAACCTGCTCGCCTGCCCGACGAACTGCGTCTTCGCTGCGAGCAGTTGTCCGCAGCAATCGAAGCCATTCCGATCGGTGTTGTCCTTGCCGGAGCGCTCGACGGAACCATCTTCCTGGTCAACTCCATCGCACGGGGATGGTTTGACAACCGCCTTTTCATCGGCCAAACAGTAGCCGAATTCAGCCGCACGCCTCTCGCCAGGGTGGACGGGCAACCACTTGATGTTTCGCGCTTCCCGCTGACTCGCTCCTTGCTTCGCGGCGAACTTGTAGAGGAGATGGAGGTCCTCTATGCGCGCCCAGAGGGGGCGCAATTGCAGCTGGTATTGTCAAGCAAGCCCATTTTCTCCGGCGAGGGGCGGCTTGTCGGTGCCATAATGCTCGTCCAGGAACCGGGGACGGGAGCAGTGGTCAGAAGATCCCGTCTCCTGTGAGCCCAGCCGAGCGACGGGACGCAGCGCAAGTCGAGAGCGGCGCCGCCGAATGACGGGGAAGGGTTTCGATTGCGGGCCATGGTCATAAGTCTGCCAGAGGACTAAGTAACTCGCGGGGGGCCCGCATGACGCTAATTACATATCGAAAGAAGCGCAAGTTCGACCAGACGCCGGAGCCAAAAGGAAACAACAGGGCCGCGACCAGGCGCGGCGATTCGCTCGTGTATGCAATGCAAAAGCTCATGGCTAGCCGCTTGCACTATGATCTTCGCCTGGAATGGCGCGGCCTTCTTCTCTCCTGGGCTGTCCCGAGAGGTCCCTCGCTCGACCCGGCGGTGAAGCGCCTTGCGCTGCAGACGGAGGATCACCCGCTCGAATATGCCGACTTCGAAGGAGTGATTCCAGCCGGCGAATATGGAGCCGGTACGGTGCTGCTTTGGGACCGAGGAACCTGGCAGCCCGAGAACCTGAACGCGATGGGCTCATTACCGGAGCGGGAGATCAAGTTCACGCTTCACGGTAAGAAACTCTGTGGTTCATGGGTGCTGGTCCGCACTCGCGGCATGAGGGGAAGCGGACATCGATCGACCTGGCTCTTGATCAAACACCACGATCAGTGCGCATCGACGCGGGATGTGACACTGGACGAGCCGCGATCTGTGGTGAGCCAACGCCTACTTTCCCAAATTGCCCAAGACGGAGGAGGCGATGTTCGAAGGGCATCCATGGGCGATCCGCGGGGTGTAGCAAGGCGCGAAACTGGGACTAAGCTGGCACAAGAACGTGGCAAACGTGGGAAGCGAAGATGACCGACAAGATTCCATTCCGCATTGAGCCAATGTTGCCCACTCTCGTGGCCATGCCCTTCGACAGGCGAGGCTGGGTCTACGAGGAAAAATATGACGGCTATCGCATCCTTGCTTACAAGGAGGGGAGCCGGGTCAGGCTTTTGTCGCGAAACGGCAAGGACCGCACTGAGACGTACCCGGACGTGGCGGCGGCGGTCGCAAAACTTCCCGCTCGCACTCTTCTCCTCGACGGTGAGGTGGTCGCATTCGACAGACACCGGGTCTCCCTCTTTCAGATCCTCCAGGAGGGAAAGGCCGCGTCATTCTATGCCGTTTTTGATTGCTTGTTTCAGGATGGGCATGACTCACGCGCCAACGCGCTCGCGGTCCGGCGAAACCTGATGGAGGCGGCAATTCGCGGAAGCAAGGTCCTTTTCGCATCCCACCGCTTGAGCCCGAATGGCCTCCGGGCATTTCAAGAAGCGAAAACCAGAGGATACGAGGGTGTCGTCGCCAAGGACCTGGAATCACCGTATATTGAAGGGCGCACCAGGCGATGGCTGAAGTTCAAGGTGCATCGGGAGGATGAGTTTGTCATTGCAGGCTACACCCAGCCCTCAGGCGCGCGTGAGCACTTCGGCGCCCTCCTGCTAGGCGCCTGTCATCGAGGACACTTGAAGTACGTCGGCAAAGTCGGAACCGGCTTCACTCGCAACCTCTTAGCCTCACTGTTTCAGCGGTTCCAGCCGCTCGTCCGCAAGGAGTCCGCACTCATCGATCCGCCGAAGGAGCAAGGCGCGACCTGGCTCGCGCCACGGCTCGTCGCCCAGATCTCTTATCAGGAGATGACTGCCGACCAAAAACTGCGGCAGCCGGTGTTCCTCGGTCTGCGGGATGACAAAGACGCAAGACAAGTCTTCCTACCCGGAGAAGCGCAATGAAAGGCCTGAATCCTGCGGTCTCCCGCCGGCTGCCCATCGTGGTGTCGCATCCAGATAAAATCTTCTGGCCCGAAGAGGGCTTTACGAAACTGGATTTGATTCAGTATTACCAAGCCGTTTTTCCCCATCTCTTACCCTATGTGCGGAATCGCATACTCACTCTTGAGCGCTGTCCCGATGGTATGCGCGGAGAGTGTTTCTTCCAGAAACAGATCCCAGCGAACATGCCTCTCCGGACTCCGACGAAACGTTTGGCACACTTAGATGACAGCGGAAAGTCCACCAATTATGTCGTCGGCGGCGCCCTCACGACGCAACTCGCCCTTGTCAACCTCGGCTGCATCGCCGTTCACGTCATGGCCAGCCGCGCGAATTCACCGCGCAAACCGGACTGGATCACGATCGACATTGACCCTGGGTCCGGGGAATTTGCCGACGCCGCTCGAGCAGGACTGCATATCAAATCAGCGTTTGACCTCATAGGGCTCAACTCTTTTGCCAAAACCTCGGGTAGCCGCGGAATGCACGTTTTCGTTCCCCTCCGAACCGGACCCGATGCGGACGACGTGCTTGCATTTGCCGAGTCGTTCGTTGCGCGCGTTGCAGCCGCGCACCCTGATGAGTTGACCGTCGAACACTCTGTGATAGCGCGACGCGGCCGCGTATATCTCGATCCGTTTCGCAATGCATTCGGCCAGACTTTGGTCGCGCCATGGTCGGTGAGACGGCGCGAGCACGCGCCAATTTCGATACCGTTGGATTGGTCCGAGGTGATACCAACGTTTGTCCCGTCTGACTTCAATCTCGGAAACTTTCGCCGTCGCCTAGAAAAGCCGGACCCATGGAAAGACTTCTTTCAATTCCGCCAATCTCTCACAGAGGCGAAGGTCTTGCTGAGCAAACTGTGACACTGCGCTTTTCGCCCCGTATTTGAGTCCGACCACTAAGGGGCAGCGGAGATCGATGAGAAGAAATGTTTCGGCTCTTTTGATCGGGTGCCTATCAGTTAATGCCGTTTCCGTCGATAGAGTCGGCTAACTAGGGTCTCCGTAATCCTGAGGGTTTTGCGGGTCCGAAAGCTGACGCTCGATCTCACTAAGCCGCTTGAGAATCGACTCAAGCAGCCGGACAACCTTCTCTTCGGATGTTTGCTCGGAAGGCATAGGGCGCTCCTTTCCGAGAAGTGCACCTGCACTTCACTTGCCAACCGGTAAGCGTTTGAAAGTGCTGAGATGGGCTTCTGCTGAATTCGCGGCCTTGTCGTTACTTCGCGAATTCGTGATCCGCTCTTCCGAATATTTTGCCCCGTTACAATCGCTCCCTGCGTTCTGACGAGGCCTGCAGAGGTGCTTTCCTCGTCGGGGGAAGGTTGGGTCATTTTCGCGCCGTCGTGCGTCAGACAGGCGGAGTAAATATTTTCGTCCGACACGAAATATTGCGTATAATGATGTCAGAGGTGAGAATGCAAACCGCAACTCATTCCGAAGGACTCGTTGTCTGGACCGAACCAAAGGCGCTCGACGAGGCAAAGTCTCTGTTCGCTCCCTACTCGCCCCGCTTTCAGACCGTTCCCTGCAACGCGAAGACAATGCTGGGAAGAACCCGCGTCAGTGTCCTTTACCTGTCTAGCCCCGAAGAGGATTCTGCAGTTGAGAGTACTCTCGCAACTCTCCGGAATTGCAAGGTGTCGAGGCTCTTGGTCTATACGCCCCACCACTCCGCCGATTTCGCTTTCCGTGTTGGAACAATGGTCGGACGACAGAAGTTTGCAGAGGCTGAATGGGCCTTCAACTGGCCACATCTCAGACAGCTTTTGAAAGCACGGAACATCCGTGCCCATGCTCGGCCCAAAGCGGACGAGAAATCGAATTTCGAGCTCCAGGATGCCCGGCAAAGGCTCGGACTGAGCCAGGAACAGTTGGCCAATGCCTTGAATGTGACTACTCGAACGCTGCAGAACTGGGAAGCCGGAAGGGGGATCAGCCAGATGTACAAGAAGACCCGCGATCTCCGCGAATTGCTGTCCCGCATGGATGATTATGTCGTGGCTCCCAAAGAGAAAGAGTGGCTCTCGTCGCCCCTTGAAGCGTTCGCTGGACGGACTCCGCAGGAATTGATCGCCAATGGACGCATCCGCGATCTCGTCGTAGAGTTCGACAGGTTGCGGGAGGGACAGCCAGTGTGACATTCAATGCCAAGCAACAGAAGACAATCAAGCGTTGGATAAGCTGTGCGACGCCCATCAAGGGGCTTTTCTTCCGTAGCGTCGAATACCGTTACATGGATCCGATCGACGTCCTGAGCGGGGCTGGGGCTCGGGCTTACGGAGGGAGATTTGCTCCTATTGGCACCCGAGCGGTTTACCTGTCGGCGACGGACTCAGGGGCGAGCAAAGAGGTAACAGCACGCAAGTCGCGACTCGGAGGGGCGGGCCAGATCAGCATCGACAAATATCCTCGCGTTGTGTATGCGGTTGCTGTGGATCTAAAAAAAACGCTGAGCCTATCCACTCTTGGATCGTCGCAAGTCGAGGAAGCCGTCAGGATTGCCTGTCTCGATAAGGATGATTTGACCCCTTCAATGGAATTAGGCCGCGAACTCATCTCCGAAGGAATCCAAGGTCTCGTATTCCCGAGTGCGGTTGGCGGTGACGACAATCTGGTTGTCTATCGTGCCAATTGCGGCCGAAAGGCGCTCTCTCTCAAGAACAAACGAGAAGTCATCGATCAGGTGCGGCAAATCGCTAGCAGACACAAATGAAGAATCAGAGAGGCAAAGATCGGTTGCGTTTACTGACGGTGGGCCGATTCTCTCGTTCCCGCCAAGCTCGAGTTCCCCTCTTAAAGGGGTTTCCGCGATATCTTTTGGTGTATAAACTGTAAAGAACTCTTCAGATCGTCCGCTGAGCGGACTGGAAGGTGGAGCTGCTGGAGTTCTGGGAGTTCCTGAAATTGTTTGTACGCGATTTGTACGCAAACTTGGCAATCGTGGAAATCAGCAAATTTCAGGCATTCTCAGTATCAGTAACTTGAGTGTTTTCAGTGCCGATGGCGGGTTAGAGGCGCGCCCAAGTCATAAAAGCTCTGTTAATCCGGCTGCGGAAAGTGAACTGTACGGGCGGCGGTTCGGCCAGTTGCCTCAGACCGGCTCGCCCAGTTTGGCCGCGACAATAGCCTCCGCAGCGCGGACGGCCTGATCGAGAGTCATGTGGGTTGAGTCGAGAAGAACCGCATCGGGAGCGGCTTTGAGCGGCGAATCAGGGCGATTGCGATCGCGTTCGTCGCGGGCGCGCAAGGCGCGAATCACTTCTTCCGGGGGCACGGCCGCCTGGGGGCCAAGCTGATCGAAGCGGCGCATCCCGCGCACCTCAGGCGCCGCGTCGAGAAAGATTTTGACCTGGGCATCAGGAAAGACGACGGTACCGATGTCGCGCCCTTCCATCACCACTCCACCCGCGGAGCCAAGCTGCTGCTGCAGGCGCACCATCCACGCGCGAATGGCGGGGAAGACGCTGACGCGGGAGGCAGCGTCGGTGACGATCTGGTTGCGGATCAGTCCAGTGACGTCCTCGCCGTCGAGCAGGACGCGGTTCTCTTCTTCGCCGGGTTCAAGGTGGATGGAGGTCTCTGCGGCCAGAGCTTCCAAAGCGCTGATTTCATCCAAAGGCAGTCGCGCCCGGAGAGCCTTCAGGGCAAAGGCGCGATACATAGCTCCGGTTTCGAGATTGAGCAAGCCAAAGTGGCGGGCCAGATGGCGGGCAATGGTGCTTTTGCCCGCCCCGGCTGGCCCGTCAATCGCCACAATGACTTTTCCAGCCGGTGGAAAGGCGCTCATCCGCGCTTTTTGGTTGGCCGCCGTGGAGGAGCGGTAAAGCCATAGCGTTTGCTGTTGCCCGCGTTGGCGCCAGCCGCCAGAGCCGGTTTGCGGCTTGTGTGCCCCGATGCCCCCGGCTTGCCGGCCGCCTTGATTACGGTGCGATTGTTCCTGGAGACCGCGGAAGCTTTGAGGGAGCGCGCACCGCCGGTTTGCGTGGGACGCGGGCCGTTTCCAAGCGGGCGAGCGCCGTAGCTTGCGCTGCGCCGGCCGTTGGTGTGATTTCCGCCCTTACCACTCCAGCGCGTCCCGAGCCCCGGGCGCGATATGGAGCCACGGCTCTCCGATCCGGCGCGCCGGATGACGCGTCCGTTGGAGGCACCCTGCGCCGGCTTACGGTCACGAGTCGACGCTGCAGTCCGACTGAAATGCGGCCGCGCGGTTGCCGGTTTTGCTCCAGAAGCCGGCTTACGCGAAGGCGGTATGCGGGGCGTATGGGGCTCGGTTGTTGAGGCTGACGAGGCGAAAGCGACAGACGGCCCCGGTTCATGCGCCTCTTCGTTCGGTTCGTAGGAGTGCAGGAAGTAGCTCGACGCCGGCGTCGCCGCGCTGGCGTAGGTGGTGGGTGCCTGGGCAAATTCCGGCAGCGTTCCGGCTACATAGAAATGCTGGGCATGCCCCATGGGAAGGGTGTGGACCTGGCGTGTGGCCACCAGCCCGCGCAACACCTCGCGAATCTTGCTGCGTGCGGTCAGCGGGGCCAAGAACAGCTCGACATCTTCCATGCTGGCGGCAATCACGGCCTGCAGGTAAATGGATGCAAGCACGGAAATTGCAGTCACCTGGGAGGTCGAAGCCCCTTCAGCAATAGCCTTCTGGTAACGCTGCCGCAAGAGCTGCCACCGCGGCGTCTGGCTGGGAGCGGCGATCACGGGAATGATCCGCAACTGCTGCCATAGCTCGGTGATGGCGCGCAGCACAGCGGCTTCTGAAACTTCCCGGCCCAGGGTGTGCTTAAGCTGCGGAATCGTCGACTCGCCAGCCTCGAGCAGCTTATAGGCCTGGATTGCCAAGGGAGACACCTGCCGCGAACCGGTGAGCTGCGGGGTCCGCCGCCAGTCCCGATCTCCCCGCAATGCATACACATAGGGAAGGACCCAGGCGGCTACGATGAAATCGGGAGCCTCGCCCGGCTGGCCGAGCAGGTTCAGCCGTACGGCAATGTCCTGCTGCTCCAAGCGCACCAGAAGATCTTCGGCCAAGGCAATCTGATTGGGGTCGGGATTCGAATTCCGTTCACCTGCGACCGCTTCCACAAACGAGGGTGCGATGGACGTGGAGTACTGCCGCCGGGGAAGAAAAAGACACAACCCCGTTTCCTCGATCCAGGTCCGGGCATCCTCCAAGGTGAGGGCCCCAAGTCCGTTCAGGCGCATCCTTTCGGCGCGCGACGCTTCCAACTGTTCCGCTGTCAAAGAAAAACCTCACTTCCAGGCTGGCTTTACGGCAAAACCAGAGTGACTTTTTTCAGTTTAATACCGATCAAGCTTGCTG
>JASHOC010000023.1 GCA_030041305.1 Acidobacteriaceae bacterium | reverse complement strand
GCCCCCACCACGTCCACCAGAAAACGCGCCAGGTGTCCGTCGGGAAGCCAATCATGCAGCGACGGGGGGAACAGCAGAGACTGGTTGACCTCATCAGGAAGAAAGCTCTTGCCCATAGAGGCATCGTAAAACCAACTACCTCGCGCCAAAATTAAATCAACTGCGGAGGGAATCTATTCCCGACACACTCCTAGAAGCCTCGAGTTCTCATAGATCACGATGATGCGATGGCCGCGAAAATACGCAAGAGCCTTCGCCCTGCCGTCCTGGCCAAACTGCTCACGCACCAGCTTCGGATCGAAAACTAGGTCGCCGTACTCGCCCCGGATGCCGAAGATCCGTGTCAGCATGGTCATCAACAACCAACTGGCAGAACCGGAAAGATAATGGTATTTGCCTTGCCCTTCGCTGTTGATGTATTCGGGAATTCCCGGATAGATACGTGCCTTGACAGGATCGTTGGCCAGGCGGTAGATGGTCGAAAAGACTTCGTATCCCTCCCGCACAAATCCCCGGCGGTAAAGGCCGTTCAGGAACATTACGGCCATGTGATTAAATGCGCCGCCGGTTTCTTTTTCGCCGTACACCACGGCAAATCCTCGCCCAAAGTTCCATTTATTCGGCCCCAGGGGTGTTGTCAGGCGATATCCGCCGGTGTTTGGATCCTTAAGGATGGATTTACTGGCCTCATATGCCCTGGCTGTCTGCTGGTCAGTTGCAGCTCCGGACATGATGGCAAAAGTTTGAGCTGTGAGATTCATGCGCAACCCGTCCTCGTGATCTCCATCCACGCGCTCGCCATCGTTGTTATAGTAACCGTTGAAGAAGCAGTAGCCACTCTTCGATTCAATCCACTCATGAGCGCTGACGTGCTGCAGAACCCACTTGCCCATGCGTGCAAGTTCCGCGGCGAGCACAACCACTGGAACAGACTCTTTTTCTCCGGCGAAGCTGCTGTGTAAGCGATGGAAATATTCCTGCAGGCGTTGCTGTTTAGTCGCCGGCGAGTCGTAGTCCAAAGGCGTGTTCAGGCCCGTGAGATATAGTACTTCGCGGCTAAGGACCAATTCGTTCACGCCGCTGACTTCGCTGTAGTGGGAGATCAGGTCGGCGATTTCGATGAGGTTCCGACCGTAAATAGCAGTGAAGGGGACCGATTCGCCTTTCTCATTGGCTAGATCGAGCAGATCGTTCCAGTCGGCATCTTCGAGCTTCATATTGTTGTGCTCACCCACATTGCAGAAGCAGGTGAGATGTTGTACCAAAATGTGTTCTAGAATCGATCCGGTGTAAACCAGCCCGTTCCGCGTTTTGTGTTTCATGCCATCCGCGGGCGTCCAATGTGTATCGCGAGCTTTTGCGCGGCACAACTGGTGATCCTTCCAGTAGGTTCTCTCTTCATCGATGATGCCCAGGTCGCCGGTCTGATCGATGTATAGCCTGAGAGTTAAGTAGGGCCACACTCCGTGATCCATCCAGACGCGGGAGATGCGGTTGCGATCGGCGGCAAAATCGCCCTTCTCCTTGTTGATGATCGTGGCATTGCTGCCGTCGAGCCGAATGCCGTCGAAATACGAAATCAGGCTCGAGCGGATTTCGTCCGGATCCTGCAGCAGGAGGGCGAGGCAGTCCTGCCAGAGATCGCGCCAGCCGCGACCGCCACGGCCGTAATCGAAGTGCGGGAGGAAGGAGTTGCCGTAAATCTTCCGCAGGATCGGCTGCAACGCAACCCAGCGCATCCAGCGGTCGAAGTTCGGATCCGCGGTCTCGAAGGAGATGCGCTCGACTCTGCGCCTCCAATACTCGTTGTTCGCATCCAGGGCCTCCCGCACCTTCGCCGAGCTTCCGTAACGATCGATACAGCGCAGAATCAAACGTTTATCCTCGGTCACGCCCTCGATGACGATGTACTCGCAACTTTCTCCGGGGGCCAGCGTCCGTCGCGCAAAGCGGATGGCTCCCACCGCCTCCATGCCGTCGCGTCTGTTCGGCGGCGTGTAGTCGGGTGAGCGGTTAGCCGAAATAGAATCGGGCCAATCGAAGTTGCCCTCGCCGATTAATTCGCGCACAGTGGGAATTTGCCCAATTGGCTTTTCTCCATCGCCTCCATAGGCGAGCACGAAATAGCTACTGTGGTTTGGTCGATGTCCTGCTTCATCGTGGTGCATCTCCGGCGTAACAACCAGGCCGTAATCGTTCAACTCCATCCGATGCGATAGTGAGGTCCAGTGATTGTGATCTCGCAAATTGTCAGCCGAGCGGCCGTAGATGGGAAAGCATGTCGTGGGCTGAAAGGAAAGTGCTGCGCCGCCGATGTTCGTAATCCGGACGCGCGTAATTTCGATCTTGTCGTCTGTCACCGGACAGAAATGGGTGATCTCGGAGCGGACGCCGTGTTTCGTATCCTCACGGATCAGCGAATGTGCCAGAAACGTCGCCTGAATTGTGGTGCGAACCAGCTCGCAATCAGCGGCCGACTCCGCGAATTGCCGCGCCGAACATCCCGTGAGAGACAAGGCACCGAATCGCTCGGAATAGACCCAAAAGTTGCGTGTCGACCGTGTGTTATGCAGGTCCTCCATGACCAGTGGACGGCGAAGGAAAGTGTGCTGACCGGTTGTGGCATCGCCATGCATGCGAGGAGTAACAGAAGCCATCATTCCCGCGTCGTTGCAAATCGGAAAATAAAGTTCGTTGATCGCCGACGGGTTTTCCCACCGGAAGGCGCCTAGTGGATCGATAAAGACCCAGCTTGTTGGTTTCGTGTCCTGCCTAATTGTCATCGAACCTCTTCCGTTTCGAATTTCTAGCTGAAGGAATTGGATGCGCATCCCGGCGCAATCAGGCGTGCCCGTCCGCTCTCCCGCTCCGCCTCGTCGGGCATTCTTGCCTGGAATTTTTGTTCTGCTCCCAATAGCTTCGGCCTTCGCGATCCCGATATTGTGACAGGGCATATCGCCCGGCTAAACAATCGCTCTCCAGGATTGCCGTGAGAATCGCTGGAAATTGCGCCTTTAAGCATTCCGCTTCCCGAATGGCAATGTGCTCATTGGCTGCGCGTCGATAAACCTCGGTGAATCTCAATTCCATCGTGAAATCGCAGATGGCTGTCATTGCTTTTCACGCACTCCTTTCGACAGCGCAAGCATTACAAGACCGAAAAGGAAGATCAGGAGCCCCGCCCAGATATTTACGTCGACACCAAGCGACTTTTCGTAAAGGCCCGGATTGTGCATCGTAGAGATTCCGTACGCGAAAAGGAGGCAGCCAATAATGCTGAAGAATAAGCCGATCGGATAGCGGATATCGATCACTTTTTGCCTCCTCAGCGTTACCAAAACACGATGGATAGGACGATGACCGTCGCGGAAACGATCACGGCCAGCACCGTCGGCTGCTCATACCACGCCGCATCGACCGAAGTGGCGCGGGGTGTGAGCGAGTAGACCAGCCCAACCAATTCCGCTTTGTGCTTCCTATGGCAGGTAGCGAGCGAGACCAAAATTGTCACCGCGGCGCTGGTGGAGCAAGAAATGATCGCGCACCAGAAATTCTGGCTTAACTCCACCGGATACGTGTGCACCACGTGTAGCCATCCGCCCTTGAAAAGCGAGAGGCTGCCGGACGGTCGGGTGAGTCCGTGATGAAGTATGGCTGCAGTGAGGCCTGAAAACAGCCCGGCGAACGCCCCGTGCCCGGTGGCCTTCTTCCAGAACATTCCCAAAAAGATCACGGCAAACAGCGGAGCATTCACCATCGAGAAAATGGCCTGCATAAAATCGGTAATGTTCTTGAACTGTAACGCAATGCCCGCCGCGCCGATGCTCGCCGCAACCGCGAAGATCGTTGTGAGGCGCGCGACCCGCAAGTAATGCGACTGGTCCAGGGCGCGATCACCGGTCGGCCGCCGGATATAAGCCTCGTAAATGTCGTAGGTCCAAACCGTGTTAAAGGCGGAAATATTGCCCGCCATGCCCGACATGAACGAAGCAAGAAGCGCAGTTAGACCGAGCCCCAGCAGCCCGGGGGGAAGATAGTGCTTCATTAGCATGATGATGGTGAGATCGTAGTTATTGACTCCATGGTCGGCGATCGAGAACCCCTTTGCGGGTGAATGCATCAGCCAAACCGCGATCACGCCAGGCAGAACCAGAAAAGGAGTGAACATTTTCGGAATCGCGGCAATTAAGGGTGTATTTCTGGCCGCGGCGATCGAGTTGGCTGCCATGGCCCGCTGAATCACCAGGAAGTCGGTGCACCAATAACCGAAAGAGAGTACGAACCCAAGCCCGAGAAGAATTCCGTACCATTCAATCCCCATCGGGTTCTGCGCTGCCGTCGCCGTGTAACGCCAAGTCGTGGACCAGGTGTCCGGCGCGTAGTGAGTCGCGGGCAATGAAGCGACCACGGGGCCGAGATTTGTCTTCAAGCCGGTCCATCCGCCAATGTCCTTCATGCTGAGGTAGACCAGAGGCAACAGGCCGGCGACCACGATGAAGAACTGCAGAACCTCATTGTGAATTGCCGAAGACAGACCTCCTAGATAGGTATAAACGAGGACGACGCCCGCGGAGAGGAACAGCGCAACATAGAAGCTCCATCCCAAAAGTTCCTCCGTCAGAATCGCGATGGCATACATCGAGATGCCCGAGACAAGGATAGTCATAACGCTGAATAAGACCGCATTGAGTGCGCGGGTCTTCTCGTCGAAGCGGAGAC
Source organism: Acidobacteriaceae bacterium (assembly GCA_030041305.1). Lineage (GTDB taxonomy): Bacteria > Acidobacteriota > Terriglobia > Terriglobales > Acidobacteriaceae > Telmatobacter. The sequence continues at coordinate 16,778 of JASHOC010000023.1, read as the reverse complement.
TGAGATACTCCGGGACCGACCGGGCCTTGGAGCCATAATAAAAGGGCATCATGAAGATACCCAGAAAGACCATGGCCGGAATCGCGCCGATCCAATAGAAGTGAAAGGTCATCATGCCGTACTTGGCGCCGCAGCCGATCATCCCCATCACGTCGAGGGCGCCGAGACTCGTAGAGATGAACGCGATGCCCGCGACCCAGGCAGGCATGGACCGACCCGCCTCAAGAAAGGCCGTCGCGTCTTTCATATGGCGCCGCAGCATCCAGCCCACAAAAATCACAAAAGAGAAATAAATAAATAAGATCGCGTAGTCGATCCATCCGAGCTCAAATCTGTGTTCCATTCCGGATTTCCGTGGTCGTCCTTCTCTTGAAGTTGATCTGCGACCGCGCGGTCAGTCGCCGGCCAAGGGTTTCCAAGGCCTTCTCTCTTGAGGTCTTCGACACATACTGTAGCGGGGAGTGGGCGACGCTTCGCCACGTTAAGCGAAGGCCGAGGCAAGAGATAACTAGCTCTTTATCTGCTACATAGCGGACTCTCCTTGTCTAACGGTGGCTACGTTCTTGCCAGAGCATCTCCCGATGGAACCCATCTCTCAGGTTGGTGAGGCCACGTTCAGGGCGATCCGCACATCCTGCTTTGATCGGTTTTCAATTTGCGCGGGCCCTCTGAAGAGGTTGGCCGTGATCACAGCACGCTCGACGCCTTCGGCCAACGTCACATGGGGCGAAGCCTGACGGAAGTCGCAACCGCGTATCAGCAAGCTGCCGGAGTCGACCTGAATCGCTGCGCGATCGTTGGTGTGCGCCCACTCATCAAATGTGCAGTCGGTGAAAGCCACCACGCCGCGACCGCCGATGCGGGCCACCTGTTTGCAGGGTCCCCAAAAGGAGCTATTACTGAAGCGCAGCGCGCCCTTATTTTCAGGCCCCACTTCAACCGTCGTCGGATCGTCGCCGAGAAACGAAACGAATTCTCCGTTGGTGACAAGAAGCCCCACGCGGGAACAGCCTTCGAGGACGATGGCGCGGTTGCAGGCATCGGCGGCAATGCCAAGAAAGTTGCCGTTGCACTCGCCGCTCGGCGTCTCGATGAACTTATATCCCGCTTTGTATCCCAGGCAAAAAGTATTCAAGACAAACTCCCAGTCTGCTCGGCCAAAAATGAAGCATTCGCCGTGCTCTAACTGCCATTTGGAAACCTCACTGTCCCAACTCCACGTCGCATTGAAATGCACATTCTCGATGCGGCCTATGTCATAGATTTGGTCAACCAGGATGCCGCGGCGCAAAGGCTGCCCAGTGAGGTTGCGGATGTTGTGTCGGGCCGAGCCTACGGTACTGATCGCCTGAAAGGGATTCAGCAGTTCCATGTCGAATACGGCGGCATTGGCTCCCTTCATGCTGATGGTCCACGGATAGGGGTACGGCTCGCCAGTCGTGATCTGCTCCGGATAGAGAATCGTCGCCCCGCACAGAGAACTGTTGGTGTGCAATGTGATGAAAGGATTTCCGCCTTCTTGGCCTTTTCCTCCAACAACCAGAAGGCACGTTCCGTCCGAGCCTGGGCGAATCCATTGCGCATCATGGGTCAATCCAGGGGTGGTGCCTGCAAGATGGTTGTTATCTTCGTCTCCGGGCTTGACCATTTTGGGATCGCGGATGTCGGGATGCGAAGGGACGTGCCCGTAGGAACCGCGCAACGTGACTCCGCCCGGAATGTCTAGCGAATCCTCGAAGAGATAGCGGCCCGGCGGAGCATAGACCGTGCCACATCCAGAGTCTTGCGCCATCTTCAGTACACGTTGAAAAATCGCAGTATTGTCGGTGCGGCCGTCACCGTCGGCTCCGTAGTTCCTGACGTTGAGAGCCATTCCGCTGGCCAGGGCGTTTTGCTGCGCCTGCGCCGTGCGCGGGAGATCGAACATCGCCGCCATGGCAGCCAGGCTTGCGGCGGCTCCACTAGCCAGAAGTTCGCGGCGCGAGGCATCGCGCAGAAAATGAGAGTCCGCTCTTCCCGCCGGTCTGCGCATGCTCATCTCAACTCTCCTTCACGCTTCGTTTGCTATTGCTCCGGAGTGTCAATCGGCGATTTCCCTGACACTTTGTTCTCCACCACGGATGCACTAGAGAACAGAGCTGACGTTGAAATCGGCCTCAACAGCTCCTTTCGAGCGGTTTTCAATCCTCGCCGGACCAGCGAGAAGATTGGAGGCGATCACTGCGCGTTCGACATTCTCACCTAACAGTACATGCGGCGCAGCTTGCCGGAACTCGCAGCAGAGAACAAGAATGCTCCCGGATTCCGCCTGAATTGCCGCGCGATCGTTGCTATGGGCCCAATCATCGTAAGTACAATCGACAAAGGCAACGACACCTTGACCGGAGATTTTGGCCACCTGGCTGCCAGGTCCCCAAAAAGAGCTGTTTTCAAAGCGGACGACGCCATTATGAGTGGATGTCACCTCAACTGCTGTGGGATCGTCGCCATGGAAGGCCGTGAATTCGCCGTTCGTGATCAGAAGCCCGTATGGCGCACTGCTTTCGACCAGTACTGCTCGGTTGCAATCGTCGGCAGCAATCCCGAGAAAATTGCCGTTGCAGCGCCCCGTACAAGTTTCAAGAAATCTGTAGCCGACGTGGTAGCCAAAAGCAAATGTGTTGAGAACGAATTCCCAGTCTGCATGTCCGAATGCGAAGGCTTCGCCGTGGTTAAACTGCCAATCGTAAATCGGTGTGTTGAAGCTCCACCAAGGATTAAAGTGAATATTTTCAATTCGACCAATGTCGTATACAGCGTCCACGAAGATTCCACGGCGGAGCGGTTGCCCAGTGACATTGCGAATGTTATGCCGTGCAGCGCCCAACGTTGTAATGCCCTGATATGGATTGAGCAGCTCGACATCGAGGACCGCACAATTGACTCCCTGCATTGCGATCGCCCAAGGATAAGGAATGGGATCAACTTGCGTTACTTGGTCCGGATAATAGAGAACCAAGCCGCTCACTGTGCTATTGCTGCTCATCGAGATGAACGGTGTTCCTTCCTCGCTACCACGTCCCGCAGTCACAAAAAGAGCTGTTCCATCCTCGCCAGGTTTCACCTGCTGGGAATAGCGTAAGCCAGGGTGAGAGGGGACGTAACTATATGAGCCACGCAGATGGACACCGCTGGGAATGACAATCGGACCTGCGAAGCGGTAGCTACCTGGAGGGGCGTAAACGACTCCGCCGCCTGCGAGCGCAGCTGCGTGGAACGCGCGCTGGAACGAATCTGTATTTTCGGTGTAGCCATCGCCCGAGGCGCCAAACGATTGGACGTTGATAAATCCCGGGCTCTGCGCGGCGCCCGATTTCGCGGTGAGCGCAGTCGGCACCAGCACTGCATTGTCGACTGCATCTTTTATAGATTCAAACATGAGTTTTCTCGCCTAGAACTGCTCGAACCCATCATTCCTACTACGGCTGAGCGGGTTCCAATGCTGCGTGAGAGCAATCGTCTTCCCGGACGTGCCCCATCTGTCCGTTCGCATCGCCTGCAGTTTGCCGCGTGTTCGTACAACCTGCGCTCGGCATTGTCATTGAAGGCGGAGCGCTCTCTAATGCGCTTCCCCAGCTCCGATTCGGCTGATTCCCCATGTCCAGAACCAGGGTTCCACCATCTGCAATGCTGGCGTGTGCGAACCACGGCTTATTCAACGACTTACCATTTAAAGTGGCGGATTGAATATATTTGTTCCGTGCCGACACGTGATGTGCGAGAATCGTGAATATCTTCCCGTTGCCGAGACGAATTTTGCTGGTTTCAAAAATTGGGCTGCCAATTTCGTAAACCGGCATCCCAGGACAAACGGGATAAAAGCCCATCGCGCTCAAAACATACCATGAGGAAAGGGCGCCTCCGTCGTCGTCACCGGGCAATCCTAGCGGACCGTCATTGTACCAGACGTCCATGATCTGGCGTACACGGAACTGCGTCTTCCACGGCTCCCCAGAAAAGTCGTAGAGATACGGAATGTGAAAGCTTGGCTCGTTGCCTTGAGCGTAGAGGCCGATCAATCCAGTAGCGTCAGGAAATTGAGCGAGAAAGGCAAACTTCGATGTGCCATACTGCTCGACAAAGAGGCGATCGAGTTTCTCATTGAAAGCACTGCGACCACCCATTAGGCCGATCAAGCCACCGATATCATGCTGGACACTGAAGCTGTAGATCCATGCATCCATCTCGGTAAAGTAATCGCGGCCGCCCTGTCTGCCGCCCAGCTTGGGATTGAAGCCCGCGACCCATTTGCCGTCTGCGCTCCTCGGCGCCATAAAACCTATCGTGGAGTCATAGACATTTTGATAATTGTGAGCTAGTTTCGTAAAGTAGGTTGCGTCGGCTGGCTTGCCGAGCAGCGTGGCCATTTGCGCGATGCACCAGTCGTCATAACTAGTTTCGAGAGTCACTGAAACGGCCTGTCGTTCCTTAGCTTGTGGATCTTTTTCCAACTCACCCTTGGCAAGCGCGGGATAAAATCCTTTCTCGAAGTAAATACGATCGGTATCGGTCGCCGGGCCACCGGTCCACGGACGCAGCGTAGTTCCCAAAGCATCCTTCTTGATACCCTCGTAGGCTTCTTCGAGATCGAAACTACTATAGCCCTTTGCATAGGTGTCGAGAATTATCTGCGCAGCGTGATGGCCAATCATTACTGGTTGATCTCCGGCGAGCGACGGAAACGAGGGCAGCCAACCACTCTGCTCATACATCCGTAGATAGGAGCGAATCATGTCCTCTTGGCGATTAGCGTCGAGCAGAAGTTGCAGCGGGTGTAATGAGCGAAAGGTGTCCCATGTTCCGTCGTCGACGTAGAAATCGTGCCCGCCATCGTCGTGAATTCTATGGTCGTAAGCACTGAAATAACGGCCGTCTTCGGTGACATCCGTCATGCGGCTGAGTGATCGGTAAAGCGCAGTGTAGAAGGTGCGTCGCTGCCGCAACGTTCCGCCGGATGTTTGGATGGCGCCGAGCGCCACGTTCCAAACCTGCTTTGCGGTTTCCTTCACTTCGTCGAAGTTCCAGCGCGGGATCTCGCGTTGCAGGTTGCGCCGCGCCTGCTCTGGGCTGATGAAAGACACTCCAAAACGCACTTCGACCACTTTTCTGGCACCGGGTTCAAACTCCGCAGCACAACCAATTTGCTTGCCCGCCTGGCTCTTTGCCAGAGAGAGAATTCCTGCGCTCCAGGTACGAATAGTCTTGAAAGGTTGTGAAAATTCAGCGTAAAAATACTCTCGCGTTTCGCCGCCTGGTTCGGGCGCTTCGTCCACTGGCGCAGCTACTCGCTCACTACCTTCCACTGAATGGGAATCTAAGATTTGCAACTCGGCGTTACGCTCGAGGCTGATTGTGATCTCGCGCTGAGTTCCGCTCACCGGAAATGTGAATCGGTAGTATCCTGCTCGCCTGGTTGCGGTCAACTCAGCGAGAATTCCCCAGGTTTCGAGGTTAACGGAATAGTAGTACGGTGTCGCTGTCTCGAAATCGTGATCAAAATCGGAAGCAAAGACTACGTCCTGCGTTCCAATTTGGCCCGTTGAGGCCATCAGCAAGCTACTGCCAATTGGGAACCCGTAGATCTTGTCCGCTAAGTAACGGTCAGTGATTCCAGGTGTGGTAATGGGCGCCAGGCGCGTCATACCAAAGGGATATTGCACATAGGGAATTGTCGCCTTTAATAGCTGACCAATGCCGCCGATATTTGGATCGACATAATCTACAGGTTGTTTCCCCTCTGATCCTTGAGCTGCAGAGAGTCCACTGCAGAAAAACGCCAAGAAGACCGCAATTGATGCGCGCACTAATGTGTCTCCGATGCCACTTACACACCACTCGAAGGGATGTGCAGAGCAGGCCGAACGACCCGCTCTGCATGGTTGCTGCAACCGGACCTTAGAAGCTCAGGTGAGCTCCCAATTGCACAATGCGGAAAGAATAATCCGAGGTGATCTGTCCTAGATTGTTGGCACCGTAGTTGGTTGAACTGGGATTGCTCGGATTCAGGTGATTAAAGGTGTTATAGGTATCAAGATTGAAATCGAATCTGGAGTGCTCATTCCAAAGTGGTACTGATTTACGAAGGCTCGTATCGAAATTCGACAGGCCCGGTCCATAGAGCTGATTCCTGCGTAGATCGCCGAATGTAAGGTCAGCCGGCATCGCAAAAACCGACGGGTTGAACCAGTGAGCTAGCGTCTTGGGATAGCTGATGTTCCCGACAATATCCGGACGCTGACCGGCCCCCGGCAAACCTATGTTGTTGTTGTTGACGCCAAGGTTGAAGGGGATGCCCGTTTCGAAAGTGACTACTCCTGTAATCTGCCATCCGCCAAGCACAGCTTTCTGCAGGTAACTGCCTGTTCTAAAGAAAGGCAGTGCATAGGAGTAGTTGCCCTTGAACACATGCCTGCGGTCCCAGTTTGAGTTTCCTTTGTCGTAGGCGAGACTGTAGGGATCTGTAGGATCTCCATTGTTGTCCCCTGCAACATCGTTGATGGCATGAGACCAGGTGTACTGGGCGCCGAAGTCGAGACCATGGCGGGTTTGCATGGTAATCGCGCTTTGCAAACCGCTGTATCGCGACACGCCAGCATTTTCGAACATGACCATATCGCTGAATCCCGGGTAGTTCCGATAGGGGTCAGTAAATGCGTTCGGGACACCGCAGTTACCACCGCAGTTCTCGAGACGATGTGTTGTGTCGTCGAGCGCTAAAGAATTGATGTCTCGAGTGTCATTCTGATGAAAGTCGCTGTTCCCGACATATGAAACGCTGGCCACCGCCGACGTTGTGATCTGACGCTGAACACCGAGGCTGTATTGAATGGACTCTGGGAGGGGATAATAGTGGTCCCAAATGCTGAGACCCTGAACGTAGGTCGGCTGAGCGGCCGTGGCCCCATTCAGAACGCTGACAGTGGGAGTGTCGAAATACACATTGCCTGCGCTAGGATTGTTCTCAAACGGCTCCTGGTTGCCGATACCGGAGAATTCGTCTTCGATGCGCTCATAAAAGACCCCGGTACCGGCGCGCACCACGGTCTTAGATGCGGAATCCAGACTGTAAGCAAAACCGACGCGTGGCGCGAAATCTGTCAAATAGTTGTCAACGATGCCTGGCTTGACGCCGTTCTGGCCCGGAATCTCGATGCCGTTAAGGTAGAACGGGACCTGAAGTGCGTGCGGAACCCCGGTCGGAGTATAGAATCCAGGGCCGTTCACATCCATGCTGGTGTCCGCGTTGAAGATGGGAGCGTCCAAGGGATTGTATATCGCGGGGTTGAAGTTGGAGATTTCATTGCGTTGATCCCGGACGTGGGGCAGATACTCCCAGCGAATACCCATGTCGAGCTTGAACCTGGGGGTCACGCTCAAGCCGTCGTTTACGTAAAACGTGAGCGCATGAGCGTCCGGTGTCACCACCGGCCACGACTCCGCCTGGCTATAGGAAGATGCCAGGCCGAGGAGGGCGTCGGCCAGGGCGTCACCGCTAAACGTGCCATTAAAGGAATATCCGCCTTGAGTGTTCACGAAGGGATCCTGCCACTTGGTATAGCGCCAGAAGGAACCGCCGAAGGCGAGGGCGTGCTTTCCAAGCGTCCAGTGCAAGTTATCCTTGTACTCCCACATGTTGTAGAGGTTGCCCCACGGATAGTTGCTGACACCCATGCTCACGCCATAATCGCCATTGATGCTGATGTTGGGTGCGCGATCGAGCGACGCTTCTACATCGGGAAAGAATTTCGCCGCATCAAACCCGCTCGGCGCCTTGTAGTTGCCGAAAGGCACGATACTTATCACATTCTTGTCCCAATTAAAAGCAGTCTCATTGAGAATGTCCTTGCTGATGGCCTGCGTCAAGCGGATCTGGGTTGCATAGCTGGGGGTATTGAAGGTTGTGCCTACTGTCTGAAAGCTGCTGGCGGACCAACCAGGAGCGCTGGTAAAACCCCCGTTATCCTCTTCGTAGCTACCCATCAATGAAATCTTGTCGTTAAAGGAGTGGTCGATGCGGACAACATTCTGCAAGACTCTTGTCGGCAACGGCACCGCCGAAAAGTATTGATACCCGTTGGAAACGTTTGCCTTCGGGATCGCACCGTCATCGATATAAAGCGCAACATTTTGGTCGATCAAGCTTGCTGGTATCTGGTTGTTTGGGAACGTTCCTCCCGGAGTGAGGCCGGCGCTCATCATCTTTGCTGCGAATGCGGGATCGCCCGGATTTGGAACCCTCAGTGGCTGCTCAGTACCGTTGCTGTAGTTATAGAAAGTGCTGTCAAAAGTTGGATTGCCACTGGGAGCGGAATCTGGCCTTGCGTCGGAAGGCAGCGTGTTGTGGGTGTTCGTCTGTCCAAGCTGAAGCCTACGATCTTCAATGTTGTAGAAGAAAAATGTCTTGTTGTTGCTCATACCCTTGATGGGTACTGGTCCGCCAAAATCGCCGCCGAAAAGGTTGTAGTTGTATTTTGGTCGCGGCTGATCATTTTGGTTGGCGAAATAATCGTTGGCGTCGAAGTCCGTGTTACGCACAAACTCCCATAACGCTCCGTGGAACATCTTGGTTCCGCTCTTGATTTCCATTGAAACGATGCCGCCGGACGCCATGCCCACCTCTGGCGCCGCATTGCTTGAAATTACCTTGAATTCGGATAGCGCGTCCTGAGAGACCTCGATGTCGTAGCTGCCACCCGTTCCGCGATCATTGATTTCACCGCCGTCCACAAGGTAGAGGTTGTGATACGGTTCTTCGCCGCTGAACGTAACGCACGCCGTGCAGCCGCCGCCGTTCAACTCGTTGACCGGCACCGTAAAGCTCGGCATGGTACTGTTGGCGCCAGGTACGAGTTCCTGCAGCTTAAAGGGGCTGCGGCCATTGGTGCTGATGTTCTCGACTTGCTCGCTGCTGATGACGTCGCTAACCTCATTCGACTCGGCCTGTACCTCCACCTGATCAGCTTCGACCGTCACCGTCGCGGTCGCTGTGCCTACATTGAGCACAATGTTGGCCTCGACCGTGTCATGAACATTGACAACAATTCCGTTAAGCACAAAATCCTTGAATCCGGCCGCTTCGGCCTTCAGGCTGTAGGTGCCAACCGGCATTTCAGAGGCAATGTAGATTCCGTCTGCATTGGTGATCACCGTGCGTGCCACCGCTCCGGTTCCGGTGTTCGTGATGGTGACCTGTACATTCGGGACTACCGCGCCCGATGCATCCTTGGCTGTGCCCCTGATAGTTGACAACTCCTGGGCGAAGAGACTTGAGCCCAGGAATGCAGCGCAGAGCAACGAGCAGCTTAACGCAGTTCCAGCGAATCGTCTCATTGGGTTCCTCCTCAAAGTCGCGCAGTTTCACGCTCGATAATTGTCACGTTGAAAATTCACCGATCACTCTAGACCTGAACCACCCGGCTATGGCAACGTTTAATGCGATTATTTGACTGCGTTCATCTAGTTGATTTGTTTGATGTTAATTCTTAACGTAGTCCTTAACGGTGGCCGCATCAAAGTTGCGAGTCCCCGGTCGACCCGTAGGAGCGACTGAACTCATGGAAATGTGGGTGGCGACCCGGCGCGATTGACACTGTGGCATATCGCGCACTGCTGGCGTTAGACTTGCTCGCCGGGATTGCCGCCGGAAACGGTCCAGCAACGTTTTGTGCCTTCAACTCGGCGCTGGTGCGCTGGACGATCGTCGAATCAACTCCCATTGTCATCTGGCACTCCTTTAGTTGCGCCGCTCGCTTTCGTCCAAACCCTTTCTTCCCACCTTTGATTTGCGTTTCAAGCATATTCCGGGGAACTCGACCGACGCAGCGCCTTACTACGCAGGCACAATTTCGCACGCTGTTCCAGCTTGCGCCGCGGAGCGGTACCCAGCTTCGATCACCGCGATGCAGGCCAAGCCATCACGGAGGGTCGGCCCGAATGGCCTGAGGTCGTTTAGATAACGGTTGACGTATGATGCGACCTCTCGCTTGTAGTGGTGCACGTGCGGCGGCCAACTCGAGTAGTCATGGGGTTCGGTTGAGTCTGGTTCGATGTGCGGAATCGACCACCCACCGAGAGGAGGTTTGCTGTTCTTGTCGAAGACTTCCAGGCGCGGGAACTGGTCGGTGGCACGGACGATCAGCGTGCCGTTCGTTCCGTAAATCTCGAGCAGATTCCGCATGCCGATCTCGACAGCCATGCTCCAGGCCGTGCTGATCTCGCCCAGGGCTCCGTTTGCGTAGGTAAAGATCGCGGTTCCAATATCGTCTACCTTGAGCTGCGGTTTGGCGCGGTTGGCAGTCATGGCGGCGACGCGAACGATGTCGCCCACCAGCCAGCGAACGAGATCGATGCCATGGGAACCTTCGTCGATCCAGGCGCCACGACCGCCGAGCACCGGATCCTCCATCCAGCCAGCCATGTCAGGCGGACAGCCGATCTCGCGGATGCCGGAAAGGCCGATAAAGCTGCGCGTGTGGATGACAGTGCCAAGCAGACCGGAGTCGACAACCGCCTTTGCGCGGCTCGCTTCCTTGCTGAAACGCGAGACGAACGCTGCCGTGCCTTCGACGTCGGCCTCTTCCACTGCCTTCACCATCTTCTCGGCGTCGGCAACGCTGGTGGCCACAGGTTTTTCGCAGAAGACGTGCTTGCCGGCTTCGGCTGCGGCAACCACCTGATCGACGTGACGTGAGTTCTCCGAGTGCACCATTACGACATCTATGTCGTCACGACGCACCAGATCCCGCCAGTCAGCAATGAACTCGCTCACTCCAAAACGCTGCGCCGCGGAGCGGCCGCGCTGCTCGTTGTCGTCGGAGATCGCGACGATCTTTGTCCCCGGCAGCTCCTTCAAGGCCTTGGCGCGAAACTCCGCATGAACGTGCGCCCAGCTGATCATTCCCACCCGTAGCTCTTTCGGCATTCCTCTTCTCCTCAATCTCTTGTACGAATCTTTTGCCGGCAGCCGGATGCGACCGACGCCGCCGCAGCTTTAATGACGGCCAGCGCATTCCAGCCGACGACGGCCTCCGAACGCGAAGGCGCGCCCGTGCGCAACACTTCGATGAAGTGCTCAAGCATGGCGGCATGGCCATCGGACACGGCGCCTGGTAGCGGAGATGGGAATGACCAGCCGGGCGCAACGGCCGACTGGTTCGGTCCGCTGACGACCTGGATGGGCTGGCGGTGCAGGTTGTCGATGAGAATCCGGCCTTCGGTGCCAAAAACCTCAAAGCGGCTGTCCATGGCGCCGGCCAGGCTCCAGGAGTCCTCGCACTGGCCAATGACTCCATTGGCAAAGCGAAGCGTCATCACGGCGGTATCCTCGGCCTGGAGCCTTTTGGCCCAGACAAAGGTTCCCGCATCGGCATAGACCGAAGCAAACTTCGCTCCGGCGAACGCCCGGCAGAACTCGATGGAGTGAACCGCCATATCGATCATGGCGCCGCCGCCGACACTATTTTTCTCATAGTGCCAGGCCGAGTGCGGTTGGCCGATGCCCTCGCAAGCCTTGACGCGAAAGACCTCGCCGATGGCACCGCGGTCAACTACTTTCTTCGCTTCCTGCACCGCGGGGATGAAAGGCACGTTCTCCGCATAGAAGAGCCGCGTGCCGGCTTTTTTTGCCGCGGCCATCATGGCGTCGGCATCGGGCAGCGTCGTAGCCAACGGCTTGATGCAGATCACATGCTTGCCAGCCTCGGCCGCGGCAATCGCGATGGGAGCATGGAGATAGTTCGGGGCAAGGATATCGACAAGATCGACGTCCTTGGCCTTGGTCGCCTCGTTGTAGTCCGTTGACCACCGCTTGACTCCGAACTGCTCGGCGAGCGCGCGCGTAGCGGCTTCATTTCTGCCGACTAAGCTGACGACTTCGACTCCCGGCATGTTGGTGAGCGCGGGCAGATGCATCTCCCGCGCCCAGAATCCAGGCCCGACTAAACAGACACCGATGTTGTCGTTCAGCATCGCACGATCTCCTTGGTGTCGAGGGCAAGCTGCGCGTCAAGAACCAGCTTCAGCGCGTCGCGACCCGCGTAGACATCGGCAGCCGCCTGCGGATCGACGGGAAGTCCGAGGATGCGATCGACGAAGTGCTGCTGTTCTCCGCCGTAGCCGTACTTCCATACGAGGTCGGGGAACTTCCAGCCGCCGGAACCAGCCGCCTGCGGCTTGATAAACGCGGCGGAGGCCTGCGAGCGAACCAGATCGACGGATGTCTCACCGAGGCTGCCGTACACCTCGAAGGTGAAGTTGCCGTGGCCCGCGGTCCAGGTGACATATTGATGCGAGATCACCCCGGACTTGTGCTTGACGGTGATCATGGCGTTGTCGGCGCTGCCATATTCCTTGGCGCCCTCGAGAACATACGGGCCGCCATCGGAGTGAATGTAATCGACCGGGCCGAACATCCACAGCAGCAGATCGGCGAAGTGCACCATGGTATCGAGAATCACGCCGCCGCCCTGCTTGGGGTCGTAAAACCATTTGGCCGAGGGCTCCCAGCCGAAGATGGCCGAGCGCGAAACGATGGGGCTGCCCAGTTCCCCGCTCTTCAGGCGCTGATACACCGTCGTCATCGGCGGCGTAAAGCGCAGCATGAAGCCGTACTGCAAGATCTGCCCCTTGTACTGCTGGGCTTCCTTGATGACGGCGCCCGCCTCGTTCATGGTCATCGCGATCGGCTTCTGGCAGAAGATGTGCTTGCCTGCCCGGAGCGCGGCGATGGTTTGGTCCGCATGCAGCCCGTTCGGCGTGGCGATAATCACTGCGTCGATCTCGGGGCTGTTCAGCAGTTCTTCGGCGCTCGCAAAGACCTTGAGACCATTCTCCGCGCCGAAGGCCTGTGCGGCCTGCGGAATCACATCCGTGCAGGCGACCAACGCTCCCCGCGCCACTGACTTGTACGCTTCCGCATGCGTGCGCGCGATGCGTCCGGCGCCAATCACTCCAACTCGTACCGGTGCGATCATTCTGCCGACCCCTTACCGTTGTATGGAAACGTAACGCGCTTGCCCGTCTTGCTCGACTCGTACGCCGCAAGAATCATCTCCAGCGCGATACGGCCATCGTCGGCGCTGGGCATCGGCGCACGGTCTTCGCGGATCATGTCTCGAAATTCGATTAACAGATTGCGGTAGCAGGCCTCGTATCGGTCGGCGCCGACATAATCCACATATCGGCGCTGACGCCAAGGCTCGTCCACGCCTTGGATTTCGATCTGCGGGCTTTTCTGGTAGTGCAGCTCTAGTTCGCCGCGTGTTCCGTTGATGGTGGCGCGATCCGGACTGGTGAGCGGGGCGAACCATCCCCCCGCGTGCCAGGTGGACTCGACTGTGACGATGGCGCCGCTGCGCAGGGTGTAAGCAGCTATGCCGTAATCATCGGTCGCTAGCTCGGGATATGTGAGGTTGCCGATGGTAGCCACCACCGATTCCGGCTCCGACTTGAAGAACCAGCGGAAGAAATCAGTGAAGTGCACGCCGTGGTCGAGGAAACCGCCGCCGCCGCCCTTCATGGGGTCGGCATACCAGCCAAGGTGATCGGCGCCAGGGTGGTCCTTAATGAACTCGGCGGGAACACGAATGGAGTAGAAGCCCGAGACCAGCTTGCCGATCGCGCCTTCCTCGACCGCCATCAGTGCCTCGTGATAAGCGGGAAGAAAACGCAACAGATATGCCAACAAGATTTTGACCTTTTGCGACGCCGTGACGATACGGTCGGCGTCAGGAAGTGTGGTGGCTATCGGTTTGTCGAGGAGAATGTGCTTACCGTGCGCAGCGGCTGCGTCCACCTGCTCGGCATGCGCGGATGTATACGAAGTGATGATGACGGCATCGATGTCATCACGCGCAATCAGAGCAAGGGAGTCAGTGGTCCAGTCGCCCTTTAGGCGCTTTTCTCCGAAATCCTTGACGAGCCATTCTCGCTCGTCACTGACCGCGACCAGTTCGAGACCTTCGACTCCTCTCTGCAGTTCATCGGCAAAAGGGATGGCGTGGTAGTGGTTGTGCAGGCCGACCAGGCCCAGGCGAATGGGTTTCATCTAAGTACAGTCCTTTCGTAAGGTCACAATTGAAATTGACGGGGGGACCTGGCAGATTCGCAGATGGCTTACAGAAAATGCTTGAGGAGAGGATCATTCGATAGCTGGGTCGAGTAAGCGCGCAGTGGGAACTTCGTTTTGCGTAGACCGACCCCCATAAGCAGCGGGCAAGGCCTCTAGGCAGGAGTCGGAAGAAGCCTCTTGAATGATGCAAGAAGGAATATAGGCATTGACTATGCGTTTTCGAAAGGTTAAGACAGCAAAATCTATCGAACATAAAACGAATAAAATAAGGAATTTAAGGTCTCGAATGGCGGTTAACGGTGGCCACTCCGAGGATAAATCCGCTTCCGCTGAAGACGGCGGTTTAGCAGTTGGACGATTTCCCTCTCGCGACAGCGCGTAGCAGTAGGCAAAAAGCGAATTGAGTGACTCTCGAAAAAGTCTCCCACCGAAGATGTGACGCAATGCCACGAGCAATCGCCGATTGAAGGGCAGTGCATTTACACGATTGTCTGCCTGAGGTTCTCTTCATTTAAGGCGACGTTAGCCGACGTTAAACGATTGAGTTCTCTTTTGAATTCAGTTGATTAGGGAATTGGCGACTCGTGGGATAAGCTAAGGTTCTCACTGGACGGCAGACAATCGAATCAGGGATTTGAAAACTTTGCGGGCGGTGCTAGAATTGGTTTAGATTTCATCGAGATGCCATTGATGCACCTTTCGGACCACGGCGATGGGCGACTAGCCAACATCGCTCGAATCGCAGCATCCAAAGAAGAGATGGCTATCCTCCAACGGCATTTGGCCGTTGTGGTAAAGAGTTCGGCGTTCCAAGGTAGCCCCCGCAGCGGTCAGTTCCTGGAATATATAGTCAGTAAGGCACTTGAGGGACGCGCCGAGATGCTGAAAGAGCGCATCATCGGCATAGAATTATTCGGGCGCAATCCGTCGTACGATACTGCTGGGGATTCTATCGTCCGCGTCACGGCCAGCGAAGTACGTAAACGGCTACTGCAGCATTACGGCAAACACGGAAACGTATCCGACATTCGCATCAGCCTTCCCACTGGGTCTTACATTCCTGAGATCACATTTGAGACCGGCCCTTCTCTAGGTGCCGCAAGCAGACAAAATAATGGAATCGCAACGGCTCCCATCGAAGCGATCGAGCAAAACCATCCGACGCCGCAGGCAGTTAATGAAGAGACGACTGCGGTGGGGACCGCACGGACACCCGCCGCAACGTCGAAAGTACCTGTCGGGCGACTTGCATTGGCGCTCGGAATCCCTCTGCTCGTACTCAATTGTGTCGTTTGGGCGGTGTTCTGGAATCGCACGGCGGCTTCCAAGTCGGTGACGACGTCAGGCCTTCCTTGGTCGTTCTTCTTCAGTTCTCCCCACCAGCTTCACTTGATCACGAGCGATCCTGCGATATTTCAGATCCAGACCCTTACTTCCCGCCAGATTGAGGTTTCCGACTACGCAAACCATAAGTACTTGCCTGAGCCGAATACTCTCTCGCCCGAAGCAACAGCAATTTACAAAGATATTCTTCGCGGTGACAAATTGGCTTCGTCGGCAGATCCGCCGATCGTGGCCGGCATTGCAAGCCTGGCGGAAAGCCATGCGCTTACTGTCGATGTACAGGCTGCTAGAAACATCCAGTTTTCCGATCTGAAGAACGATGATAATTTCATATTTCTGGGCAGCCCACTCTCCAACCCTTGGACATCAATCTTCAGCGATCAACTGGACTTCCGGTTTGTCTTCGTTCCTCCCGGCGGACAAGAGAGAATGATCAACGTCCACCCGCAGGCCAACGAAGCAAAGTTCTATAACCCAACTGCACCAGGATGGGAAACTGGAGAATCTTTTGCAGTTGTTGCTCTGGTGAAGAATCCGGATCAGGCTGGACGCGTTTTGCTGATTGCGGGCATCAGCGGCGAAGGTACTTCCGCTGCAGGTAAGTTAGTGACTGAACCGTCGCAGTTTGCCGAGATTCTGCAAAAGTGCGACCTGCCCGCTAACGGGGCGGTACAGGACTTCGAATTGCTTCTCAAGCTAAATACTGTGGCGGGATCGCCCCATCACATCGATCCGATCGCTTGCCACAAGTTGCCGTAAATTCGCCTGCTTTTTACAAGACTTCCACCTGAGACAAGACTCTCCATAGGCCGTCCCAGCCTCAATCAGCGAGACGCGTCGGCACGGCTTCCAAGGATAACGAGGTCATACTCTTCCGGTGTCCCACCGTGTTCATCGGTCACTCCCATTCATTTTTCCCCTTCAGCGGCCTTGGGGGCGTATCAGACTCCCTTGACTTCGCCGCCATCGATCCGCACGGAGGTCCCGGTCATCCACTTGGACTCAGGCGAAACCAGGAATGCCATCAGTGCTGCGATCTGTTCCGGCTTTCCATAGCGGCTGAAGCCTGCTCTTCCGGAAACTTCTTTGCGGCCTCTTCGACGGTCATATTATGCGCCGGAGCCCATTACTCCAATAGCGACTGGAGCCTCCCCGTCATAACAGGTCCAGGCACAATGCTGTTCACCTGCACACCGTCCTTGATCCCTCGCTCCGCGAATGCTTTCGCCATGACGATGATAGCCGCGTTTATTGAGGATACGGCGGCGCGGTACGCCTGGGTCTCAAGTGCCGCGGCGCCCGACATGAACACGAACGATCCATTGCT
>JASHOC010000176.1 GCA_030041305.1 Acidobacteriaceae bacterium | reverse complement strand
TTCTCGCCAGCGCATCCTGGACAGCGAAAACCCGTCGGCCAACGCAGCCGCTCCAGATAGGCAACGCACGATTGCTCGTCGGGAAACCACGCGCGAAACTGCTGCCAAGTGCCTGGATAATCAAGCTGTTTTGAAACTTCAGACGCGCGAACCACAATATCTTGAGTCTACTGTATTAAGGGAGCTACCCCACTTACTTGAATTCCAGCACCACGATCTCAGGATGGGATCCGACCCTCATCGGAGGGCCCCAGGTCCCGCAGCCGCTGGAGGTGTAAACCTGGAGAACGCCGAAGCGGTGCAGTCCATAGGTAAAAGGGCCGAAAACCCGGCGGGTGATCCAAGTAAACGGAAAAATCTGGCCGCCGTGTGTATGGCCCGAGAGCTGCAGGCTGACGCCAGCCTGTTCCACAATGGAAAGCTTGGAGGGGACGTGGTTGAGGAGAATGGTGGGTTGCGCATGATTCAGATTCATGCGCTCGAGGATGCAGTGCAGGCGCATGGGATACACCGCATCGCCGTATGAGACGCCGGCAATGCGCAACCCGTCGACAAAAACCTGCTCGTCAGCGAGAATGCGAATACCGGAGCGCGCGATGGGCTCGAGATAGTGCTTGGGGTTGCCAAACTCCTCATGATTGCCGGTTGTGAAGAAGATGCCGAAAGGCGGGGCGAGTTCACAGATGGGAGCGAGCAGGCCGTCGAGGTTGGCTTTCGAGCCGTCGAAGAGGTCGCCGGGAAGGAAGATGATGTCGGGCTTAAGCCGGGCGGCGATGCCAGCCATGCGCCGGCTAAAGCCGCGACCGTTGACATGGCCCAAATGCAAATCGCTCATCAGGACGGCCTTGCGTCCATGCCAGGAGGCGGGCAGGTTGGGCAGATGGATGGGCACACGGCGCACGCGAATCCAGCGGGCATTGAGCAGGCCGTACATGGCGGCCAGCATAGCCGCGGCGGAAAGAGAGCCGTTGATCCAGAGGCGAACGGCGGCTGGATTCGGACGCCACCGCGCGGCCCAAAGCGCGAACCAGACCAGCCAGCTCAAGCACGCCGCCCAAAAGAGATAGTTGAGAAACCCCAACCAGACGGCGGCGGCCTTGTAAAAGAGCCTGATCGCGGGGTTTGAAAACCGGAAACTGAGCAAGGTGGCGCCGATGAAGCTGAAGGCGAGCACAAGAAGGGCCACGCGCATCACGGGGATGGCTGCTGGCGGAAGCCCGGGCCAGAAATCGATCCAGGTTCGATAGAGGAGCCAATGGGCAAAAAACAGGAACGACTGCACCAGGAAGATGCCCAGGAAAGGCCAGGCTTTCAATCCGGATCTCCTCCTTCCCTCATGATGGCACGATTCGGGACCCGGTCAGATTCTCGAAGCACGGTGGCCGGCGTGCAAAAATTCCTATATGAACGCCGCCGCCGACACACTGGGGCTTTATATTTCGATTCCGTTTTGCCGCTCCAAGTGCACTTATTGCAACTTTGCTTCCGGAGTCTACCCGGCGGGGGAGCAGACGCGGTATGTCGACCGGCTGATCGAGGATCTTGCCGGCTCCCGGGCGTGGGCTGAGCGCGTGGGAGCGCAGATTCCGGAGCATGTGGATACGATTTACCTCGGCGGGGGAACGCCGAGCCTGCTCGCGCCTGCGCTGTTAGAGCGATTGTTTGGGGCCTTGCGCGCCGAGTTCGGCGTCGATGAGGACGCAGAAATCACCATCGAGTGCGCCCCGGGCCAACTGGCCGACGAAACTTTGGCGGTGCTGCCCGCGTCGGGAGTGAACCGGGTGAGCCTGGGGGTGCAGTCGTTCGTCGACCGCGAAGCGCAACTCAGCGGCCGGCTGCACAACCGGACCAAGATTGAGGCCGATCTTGGCCGGCTGCGCGCCGCCGGCATCGTGAATCTCAACATCGACCTGATTGCTGGGCTGCCCACACAAACTCTTGCCTCGTGGAAGGAATCACTGGCGGCGCTCGTGGAGTCCGGCGTTCCCCATGCCAGCACTTACATGCTCGAAGTGGACGAGGACTCACGCCTGGGCCGGGAGTTGCTCTCCGCGGGAAAGCGGTGCCATGCCGGACTGGTTCCGTCGGACGACGCCATCGCTTCAATGTACGAGCTGGCGGTCGAGCGACTCGAGGAAGCCGGGCTGAGACAGTACGAGATTTCGAATTTCTGCCGGGCGGGGTGGGCGTCCCGCCACAATCGCCGCTATTGGGAGCGCAAGCCGTACCTGGGAGTAGGGCTTGATGCGTCGTCCATGCTGCGCGCGGCTTGCGATTTGCCGTCCGGAGGGGAGCCGGCGCGACACGGGTGCATGGTGCGCAGCTCGACAACGGCCGACCTGAAGGCCTATCTCGCCGGGCCTCAACCATTGGAAACAGAGTGGCTCTCGCGGGCGCGGCAGCACGAGGAAGCGTGGTTTTTGGGATTGCGCATGAACGACGGGGTTGGCGTGACCTTGTTGGAGCGGGAGTTCGGGCGGGCGCTGGTCGAGCTAGCTTTGCAAATTATCCGGCGCGAGGCGGAGGACGGTCTGGTGGCATTCGACGGCGAAACTGCCCGGCTCACAGCGCGGGGACGGCTGATTTCGAACGAATTGTTTCAACGTTTCCTGACGGATGCGCCGGAAAAATTTGGGTCGGAGCGGATGGCTGCGGCGAGCTGATTGCTTGTGAATCGCGGAAGCCGCGATTTACAAAAGGCCTAGAGCCTGTTATTAACTTTGCGTCCGTAAATCCAATGGAATCAGCATGGAATTTTTGAAGGTACAACAAGACAAATGGAAATCGTAGGCGCAGCCGGAACCGAGCATCCCCAGAATCCGCGTTTTGCTGGGATTTTCGGCATTTGGCTCGCTCGCGGCGCCCTTCAAAGTTAATAACAGGCTTTAGATCGGATTCCGGTTTGACGGCTGGCCGGTTCGATGGCTAGATTGACGCGCGCCATCGACGCAGCGCCATTGCGCCCGACGGGACCGTTGCCGTTACCAGGCTAAAAGCTCGTCGCCAGAGGTTCCCGAGAGGAAGGTGACGGGCGCCGGAGCGGGATGCGCGGAGGCTCCGAAGGTCTGGATGGATTCCGGCCCGGCGGCCTTGGCCCATTGCAGCGCCTGCTCGGCTTCGCGCAGAACCACGACCGGGGAGCGTCCCTGGCTGGTTGAAATCCCAAAACACGCGGAGAGGCGAATGCTTTCGCCGGCAACGCGAAATGGCGTCGAAAACACTTCAAGGCGGAGCCGCTCAGCGAGCGTGACAGCGGTGACAATAGCGCATCCGGGCAGCCCCACCAGGAACTCGTCCATGCCGGGACGGCCGAACAGATCATAGCTGCGCAGGAGGCGTGCGGTGCGGCGCACCACCTGGCAGAGCAGTTCGTCGCAGGCGTCCATCCCCAGGCGCATGTTCCAGTGGCCAAAATCGTCGATGTCGAAAAGGACCAGGGAAATGGAGCCGTTCATTCTTTGCACGCGATCGGTCTCGCGAAACAGAAGGGCCAGCAGTGCCTCGCGGTTGAAAACGCCGGTGAGGCGATCGAGTTGGGCATTGCGGGTTGAGGCTTCCCGGAGCGCTTCGAGCTCGTGGACCAGGCGATGGGTGCGCAAAGCCAGATCGAGGCGGATTTGCCAATAGGAGGGCTCGGAGGCGCGCAGGATGAAATCGTCAATGACCCCTTCCGCCAGACGATCGAGCCACTCCTGGGAGACATGGTCCGCGATCAGAAGAATGGGAAGCGTTTGGGCACCGGTCTCGGCGCGTGCGGCGGCGAGCAGATGGGCGGTCTCCATGCCCGGCAGGCGAACGTCGAGCAGCGCCAGATCAGGTGGATTGGCCGCCGTAACCGCGGCCAGCGCAGCCGGCGCGGTGAGAACGACATCGACGTGCGCACCGGCGGCAAGCAGCATGGGTTCGATGGCGGTCAGAAGCGAGGGCTCCGGCGAGGCGAGCAGAAAGGTGGGAGGGCGGTGAGAGGGCATCCTGGCAATCTCCTTGCTGGAAGCATCGGCGAAGATTAGAGAAAATTTAGATTCCCGCCAAGATTTCTTGGATCCCTCGAATGACCTTTGTTTCAAGCCGGGCCGAACCTCGCGGCCACGAGTTTCCGTCGAGGAGATGGCGGTTAGGCGCAAGCTTTCATCGCCCTGAACTGCCGAATCCTTTCGCCGCCCGCTGCGAGCCTTCCAGGTTCTCGACTTCTCGGACGAGGCCAGTGAGAACCGGAACAGGGACCATCTGGGCGATCTTCTCGCCGGCCGCGAGCGTAATCTCCTTATCGCCCTGGTTGGTCATCAGCACCAGGATTTCGCCCCGGTAGCCGGCGTCGATGACGCCACCCGCGGTGGCTACGCCTCGCGCCGCCATCGAAGACCGGTCGCGCACGAGTAACCCGAGCGGGGCGCCGGTGACGGGGTCGCGGGCCTCGACGGCAATGCCCGTTCGCACTTTCACGGTGGCGCCTGCGGCGAGCGCGGTCTCTTCGAGGGTGAACAGGTCGTAGCCCAGGTCTTCACCCGGATGCGCCACGGCCGGCAGACGGGCGGTGGGCTCCATGCGCTTGACTCGTAAGATGGATTCGATGGTACCGGAGCGGGGCTAGGACGCGAAGCGGTGCGCGGGCCGGTCCCGCGATCAACCAGGTGGACGCCTCCAAAATGGCCAGCCCCGGCGGAGGATTTTCCGCCGGGGCCGTCGTCGATTCGGCAAAAGGACTCGTAAGCCGAATTCTGTTTCGATGCGGTCATTCTTCTAGGCGCCGCGTTGCCGCGGACGCTCAGCAGCGACCTACCCGGAGGTTCCGGCAATGGCTCGAACCGCCTTGGCGCATCGGGCCGATGCGCAGCGCCGCCCGGCTCTTGGCTTTACCCGTTTCCGGGGGCGCTTCCCTCCCTATTTGGTCTTGCTCCGTGTGGGGTTTACCCTGCCTCCGGCATTACGGCCGGAGCGGTGCGCTCTTACCGCACCATTTCACCCTTACCACTGCGTGGGGCAGCCTTTTGGACTAGCCCCCCGGTTCAGCGGCGGTATGTTTTCTGTGGCACTCTGCCGTCCACGAGCCTTGAAGCCCGCGTCCCGGACGTTATCCGGCACACTGCCCTGCGGAGTTCGGACTTTCCTCTCCCGGCGACCCCTGCATGCGCAAACGCCTCCGGCAGCGACCGCCCGGTCCTCCTGCCAGAGGCTAGTTTATCGCGAAATGAGGCTCCCTTCAAGAAGCAGCACTCGAGACGGACAGGTGGTCAATGCGCCGGGAATTTGCTTGGATCTGCGCCCCAAAAATTGGGTTTATACCCATCAACGCCTTCGAGGTCATAGCTTCTCTGGCCATTTGCGGCTGGTGTGAATCACCGAAGCGATCTGAATCACATTGTCAACGACTCGATAGGGGAGGATGTACGGCAGGCCAGGAATTACCAACTCCCGCGTGCCCTTGATCGCGTCCCGGACGCCCGATGGGGGGGAACTTCTGCAGCCGAAGCGCGGCTTCGACAATCGCGGCAGCGACACGAACTGCGGCGTCGGGACTATCTTTTGCGATGTAATCGTGAATGGAGGCTAGCCGTCGAATGGAGCGCCTGCTCCAGCGGAGTTTCACAGCGGAGGCGGCAGTTCATGTTCGCTTCCCCAACTTCGCAGCCACTCGATCACTTTCTCGCTGGGGGCGCCTTCACCGACGTCTAGCTCGACGAGGCCGGCCTGAATCTCTTCCTGTTTCCGCTCTTCGTAGCCGTCGGCCGGTTTTTCTGCTTTGGCGTGACGCGAACTGCGCAGCGCAAGCGAGCCGGCCGCCGTCAGAGTCCACTCCACGGTGTCGCCGACGGAGAGGTTTGCCTTCCGCAGCAGGTCTTCTGAAATCTCGACCGTAATCGCGCGCCCATTCCGGGCAATTTGGGTGGCCATACGTCCGCCTTAATTCCATGGTAACCCGATTTCGCATGAATGTGCCCAGAGCTCATTGCGGGCCTGCGACCCGCAGCCAGCGTTGGGCGCGGCCGAAAAGGGACAAGCCGATGTAGCCGCGCAGGCGCACGGTTTGGCCGCCATCTGCGAGGGTCAAGATGCAGCGGTAGATTTTGCCGTTTTCGGGGTCGAGAATGTGGCCGCCGGTCCATTCCGCGCCGTTTGCGCGCAAGTCCCAAAGAATTTGCAGGCCGACGACGGGTCGGTCTTTGAATGCGCCGGAGCAATGGATGCAGAGGGGATGGGGAACGGGTGGGTTGAAGACTTGCTCGACGGTTCCGTAGAGGACTCCGTTCTGTTCCCGGATTTGGACGATGGATTTGACTTGGCCGGTCACGTCGTCGACGGTTTTCCATTCGCCGACGGGGGAGGCGAGCAAGGAAGGTGAGTCGGGGATGGGCGCGGTTTGCGCCGGGGCGAAGGAGACGGGGCAGAGGGCTGCGAACAGAATTCCGGCGCAAATGGGGCCGAGGAGATGGAACGCGCCCGGCTGGTTGGCTATTGCGCCGAGGAAGGATGGTTGCCATCGGCTCATGAGGACATGTCCCTCTGCGGGTTCTTCCTGAGCAGCTTAAGTGCGGCGGGCGCCACGCTCAGGCCTCGCATTGCTTGGTCCGCGCGCCGCGCCAATACAGGATCAAGCCGAGGAGGATGGACGCAGCGGCGCCGATGATTAGCTTGAGTTCGAAGTCAAACTTGTTGCTCGAATCGCCGGGAGGAACGAGCGAAACCAGGATGCCGATGGCGACGACCAGGAATCCGAGGCCGCCGCAGATCCACACGCCTGCTTGACCACCGGGCACCAGCACGGCGTGAGGGTTCTCGGCGCGGTCGCGTCGGCGAGCGAGCTTGATGACAGCGGCGAACATATAGAGGAAGGGAATGAAATAGAGGATAATGCCTGCGTCGATGAGGAACTGGTAGGCGCCGCGGGTGGTGTCGTTGATCTGGCTGAGGAGAAGGATGGCTCCGGAGACGATGGCCTGCACGAGGATCGAGACATAAGGCGTTTTCCAGCGAGGATGGATTTTGCCGAAGGCGGCAGGCAGATAGCGGTCGATGCCGACGACAAAGGGGACGCGCGCGATGCCGGCGACGGTGCTGCCGACGCCGCCAGCGCTGCCGGCGGCGTTGAGCAGAGCGGCGGTGACGCCGAGAAAGCCGAGCCCGATAGCGGCGGAGCCGATGGCTATGGCTCCAAACACTCCGCTTTTGGGATCAATTTCGCCGGCGGGCAAGAGAGCCAGGACGGCGAAGGTTCCGGCGATGTACATGAGGGCAATGAGAGCGCCTGAGCCGAGGACGGCGCGCGGCAGGGTGCGGCGGGGATCCCGGACTTCTTCGCTCATCGCGGAGACCAGTTCGAGCCCGCTGAAGGCGAAGGCGATCTGGGACCAGAAGTTGACCGTGTTCCAGTTCCAAGTGGGCAACATGTTGATGGCGGTGAAATGGGTGACCGAGCCGTGACGGAAACAAACCAGGGCGGCTACGCCGGCGAGGATGAGCAAGGGGATGTAGGTGCCGACGCCGCCGGCGTTCTGGAGCCACTTGCCGATGTTGAGGCCGACGATGTTGAGCACCACCGCGGCGGCCAGCATAGCGAGCGAAACGATGAGGAGAAAGAGGCGATTGTCGGCGAGCAGGACGCCGGCGTGGCCGGGGACCACGTACGCGGCCATGGAGGCGCTGGCAAGCAGAAGGCCGGGAAAATAGAAGACCGTGTAGATCCAATACGTCCAGCCGGCGATGAAGCCGTGGAAGGGGCCGAAAGCGTCGCGCGCCCAAGCGTACAGGCCGCCTTCCTCGGGAAAACGCGACGAGAGCTCATTGATGACGAGAGCGCTGGGCACGAAGAAGAAGACGGCAGCAATGATCCAGAGGCTGATGGACGAAGTTCCGCTATGGCCGGCAGCGGCGATCCAGCGGGGGCCGAGGACGGTGGCGATGTTGAAGAGCAGCACGTCCCAGAAGCCCATAGTTTTGCGCAACTGGGATCGCGAATCGAGCGCGCTGGGCGAGGAAGTGGTCATAGCGTCACCGAACCGCGCAGAGTTTTGCCTGCATGGGGCAATCATACATAGAAGAGACGCAGCGACGATTCCGGCGCATTGGATGGTTGCCGGATCATCGGGGAATGGAGGTCCGTCAGTGCTCGTCTTTGCCGGGACGCAGCATGAGGTCGCGAATGGCGGCGCGGGGGTCTTTGCCTTCGTTGAGGATGAGCTCCATTTGCTCGGTGATGGGCATTTCGACACCGTGTTGGCGGGCGAGGCCGAGGGCGGCGCGGGTGGTGAAGACGCCTTCCGCCACCTTGCCGCCCAGCGAGGCAAGGATTTCCGGCAGCTTACGGCCCTGGCCCAGCTCCTGGCCTACGGTGCGATTGCGGCTGAGGGAACCGGTGCAGGTGAGGACGACATCGCCCACGCCGGAAAGGCCGGCTAAGGTCTCCGGGCGGCCACCGCAGGCTACGGCGAGACGAGTAATCTCGACAATACCGCGGGTGATAAGGGCGGCGGCGGTGTTGTAGCCGAGGCCGACGCCGGCTGTGATGCCCGCGGCGATCGCGATGATGTTTTTGAGGGCTCCCCCGAGTTCGACGCCAATAATGTCGGTGGACGTATAGAGGCGGAGGGTTGCGGAGGCGAACTCTTCGCGGATGCGGGCGGCTGCGGCGCGGTCGTCGAAGGCAACGGTGGCGGCCGTGGGCTGGCCTTGGGCAACTTCAAGCGCGAAGCTGGGTCCGGAGAGTGCGCCGATGGAGAGATCAGGGGTCAGGGGACGGGGCTCAGGGATCAGGGTCCCGGAATCAGACGGCGGCGGGGGACCTTTAAGACATTCGGCGATGACTTGGGTCATGCGCAGATAGCTGCCGTCCTCGATGCCCTTGGTGGCGCTTAAAACGACCTGGCCGGGGTGGAGGTAAGGGCGAAGACGGGTCCAGACGGCGCGCAGGAACTCAGAGGGGACGACGGAGACGACAATCTCGGCGTCGCGGACTGCGGCGCAGTCGCCGGTGATGGAGATGGCGGGCGGCAAGGGAAATCCGGGAAGGAATGGGGTGTTTTCGTGGGCGGCGAGGATTTCCTGGGCAAATTCGGGGCTGTGCGCCCAAAGCGTGAGCTGATGGCCGCCGCGGCGGTGCAGCGAGAGGGCGAGAGCGGTGCCCCACGCTCCCGAACCCAAGATGAAGATGCGGCTCATGCAGGCTGTTTGGCTCCGAAGCGGGATTCCGTGCCGGCGCAGAGTCGGAGAATGTTCTGATGATGCTTGAAGATGATGAGGAGGGCCACGGCGGCCTGGACGGCGACGAAGAAGAGAGGCCGCTCGCCGCTCACGAGAAACCAGGCGAAGACGGGAAAGCTGGCCGCGGCAAGGATGGAGCCCAAAGAGACATAACGGCTAAGGGCCAAGACCAGGAGGAAGAGCCCGATCGACGCCAGCGCGGCCCACGGAGCGGCGACGAGGAAGACGCCGAATCCGGTGGCCACGCCCTTGCCGCCGCGAAAGCGCAGCCAAACGGGGAACATGTGGCCGAGGACGCAGCAGAGGGCGGCAAGGGCCTGGAAGTCGCGGAGGGGCGGCCGGGGAGCGATGGAAGATGCGGCAACGAAGGCGCTTCCTAATACAGAACCGAGCCAGACTGCGGCGCAGCCCTTGAGGACGTCGAGGAGGAAAGTGACCGCTCCGAGACCTTTGCCGCCGCTGCGGAGCACATTGGTGGCTCCGATGTTGCCGCTACCCAGCGCGCGAATATCTTGATGGCGGGCGAAGCGAACGAGCAGGAAGCCGGTAGGAATGGATCCGAGCAGATACGCGGCTGACGCGATGAGAGCGTAGGCGAGGAGCATAACGAGAGAGTGTAGCAGGTTGGGGAAAACACCGACCAAGGGAACGAGGGACCGAGAAGGCAAGGAATAGGAACTAGGGACTGATGGCGGAAATTTGTTGTCAGTAGAGGGCGCGGCGGGCGGAGCTGACCTCGGCGGCCAGGACTTGAAGAATTTTGAGGGCGACGGCCGGGTCGTTGCGCATGAAAGTGTTGAACTCGGCGCTGGTGATGAAGCTGACCTGGGCGCCGCTGCGGGCGACGGCGGTGAGCGAGTAGGGCTGATTGCCAAGGAGGCCGGGCAGGCCGAGAAGCGAGCCGGCGGCCGCCTGGAACGAGAGGATGGGTTGGTCCATGTCGGAGTGCATGGAGAGCGTGGCTTCGCCTGCGTGCAAGATGAAGAGGCCGGTGGACGGCTCGCCCTGGCGGAAGAGAACGCGATCGCCGTTGCAGGGGATGGGGATGGAGTGTTCCTCCAGCGCCTGAATGAGATCCTGATCGGCCACGAACGCGGATGGATCGAGGTGCGCCAAGGGGAGTCCTTTGGGAAGAGTCGAGCTGGGCATCGAACGAACGACCTTTGGCCTATCATTCCATCGCAGCGGCTGGTTTCCTGTGACGCACGTCACTTGGCGGAGTTCATCAGAGCGCAGGGGCTGCACCCAAGCCAAGCGGCGCGGATCGGGCGGCGGCTGGGAAGACTTGTTTGCCCCCCTCTCCCTCTCCCCTTTTGGGTTGACCGGTTGATTTTCAGAGGTATAGTTTTTATTGTTTGCGGTAAACCGCTGAAAAGCCGCGGGTTATCTCGTAGTATCCTGCAAACAAAGGAGTTATGGCGATCTTGCGATGGCTCTGGGACATGCGCTGACCTTGGAGGCAGCTGTCTATAAGATGATTGTAGCGATCGACGGGAAATTACCGGCAAACTGGAGTGGGCGCGAAAGCAATTGAGAGAGAAGGAGATGCAATGGGTCAGCCGGAACGGGGGCTTGACACCGTGGATTGGGGCCAGCCCAGGAACGGAGTCCTGAAGAAGACGCGAACGACGCTGGAGATGATCAAGTGGGAGCACTCCATTTTTGCGCTGCCGTTTGCGCTGACGGCGGCGCTGCTGGCGGCGCACGGTTTGCCGGCATGGCCGGTGCTAGGCTGGATCCTGGTGGCGATGGTGGCGGCGCGGTCGTCCGCGATGGCGTTTAACCGCTGGGCGGACGCGGAATTGGATGCCGCGAATCCGCGGACGGGCGGGCGGGCGCTTCCGGCGGGGCTGCTGACGCGACAGTTTGTGCTGGGGTTCACGGTGGCGGCGGCGGCCGTGTTTCTGGTGGCGGCGGCGAAACTGAACCGGCTGACGCTGGAGCTGGCGCCTATGGTGCTGGTGGTGCTGCTGGGTTACAGCTATTTAAAGCGCTTCACGCGCTGGTCGCACATGGGATTGGGATTGGCGCTGGGTTTGGCTCCGGCGGGAGCGTGGATTGCGGTGCGCGGCGCACTGGACCCACGGATTCTGGTGCTGACCGCAGCCGTCACGTTGTGGGTGGCGGGATTCGATGTGCTCTACGCGTGCCAGGATTACGACCACGACCGAGGGGCAGGACTTCACAGCGTGCCGCAGGCGCATGGATTAACGGCGGCGTTCTGGGCGGCGCGAGGGATGCACCTGGCGATGCTGGGGCTACTGGTATGGTTTGGCCGGCTGTTCAATTTTGGCGTGGCGGGCTGGCTGGGCGTGGCGGCGGTGGGACTGCTGCTGGCCTACGAGCACTCGCTGGTGTCGCCGAAGGATTTGCGGCGGCTGAACGCGGCGTTCTTCACCATGAATGGCGTGATTGCGCTGGTGTTTTTCGGGTTTGTGGCGGCGGATGTATGGGTGAAGTGGTAGGGGAACAGAGAGCAGAGATCAGGGAACAAGGGAACGAGGAACAAGAGAAAAAATGGGGCCTGCACGGGTGCTTCTGAGAAGAACGCGGCTTGACTCGTTGAGGGTATGCGCGTCATGTCCCAGATTCGGCGCCCGCTGTGCGCACTTTCGATTGACATAGCCCGGGATCTGTATCAGCGTTGGCGCGAAGCCGCGGCGCGCAGGGGTTGATCTGTGCGCAGGCTCATCCTGGGGAGCATCGAGCGCGCAGTGGAAGAAGGCAGCCCAGCGCGGCCAGCGCGGCCGCTCAACCTTGACCAGCCATTGATTCGCCCGGCGGGACGGCGCATTGACCTCACGAACGAAAAGGCCTATGAGCTCATTGAGCTTCCCTGACATGAACGTATGGCTGGCCCTACTGTGGTGTCCCGAAAGTTCGTATCCAATATCGGAGGAAGACAGCCGCCGATTCTTCGCTTACCACCCCCAGCCTCCACTCCAAAGAGCAAAGACCGCTCTTTGGGGACCCCGGAAGACGTTTGGGGCCCCGTGCGCTCAGAATGACAGCCGCGATTATGGCAAGAGCTTCGGGGGCACCACACTAGCTGGGCCGGACTGCTCAGCGCGGACGGTCGTCGGTGCATATTTCCAAGAGGCGGTGTCGAGCTTGATGCTGCTCGCGCGCTCGTTGTGCGCAATTCTTTTCCGACGTGAGCCGAGACACAGCGCCGGTTCGCTGCGCCGGCCTAAGATGGGCTGATTCTGAAAGTCGGTCGTTGCGGAGGAGAGCCATGGCGAACACACGCCGCCAATTTCTTCAATCCAGCGCAGCCCTGGCAGTCAGCCTGGTGGGCAGCAACAAACTGGTGGTTGCCGAAGCGCGAGCCGCGCAGACGCAGGCGACCAACGCGCCGGTTCCGGCTGGCGAAGGCCACTGCCAGGTTCCAACCATGAAATTCGGAAATGTGGAAATCAGTCGTTTGGTGCTGGGTGTGAACCTGTTCTATGGATTTGTCCACTACAACAACAACTTCGCTGCTGCGGTCCGCGAATGGTATACGCAGGAGCGCGTCGTCGAAGTTCTGCAGCATGCGGCCAGCTTCGGCATCAACGCCTTCAACTTCGTGAATGTGCCGCGCTCGGGCGACGACTGGCTACGCTTTGTTGCGGAAGGCGGCAAGATGCACCTGATCATGCAGATGAAGGCCGATGACGACGCCACGAAGATGATGGAGCTCTATAAGCCCCTCGCCATGCAGCGGCGAGGGGAAGAGATCGACGCCGCTTTCCAGCACGGGACCATGGATAGCGAGCGCGCATGGTGCAAGAAGGCGCGCGACCTGGGAGTGATGGTCGGGGTGGGCACACACAAGCCCGAAGTGATCGAGATGTGCGAGGAGCAGGGCTGGGACGTGGACTTTTACGCCGGCTGCGTCTATAACCGTACGCGCACCGAGGATGAGTGGAGAACGCCGCTGAACGGCAACCTGCCCGAGATGAGCCGCGAAATCTACTTGCGAGGCGATCCCGACCGGATGTACAAGGTGATGCGGCAGACGCCCAAGCCGTGCTTTGCCTTCAAGATTCTCGCCGCCGGCCGGGTTGCCGATGCGGCCGTCCCCGACGCCTTCAAGAAGGCCTACGCAAGCATCAAGCCCAACGACGGCGTCTACGTGGGAGTCTTCCCCAAGAACAAAGATGAAATCAAGGAAAACGCCGAGATGGTGCACAGCGTCCTAGGTGCGACCACTGCTTAATTGGTAACAGAACCATCGGCAATGACCCGACAGGAAGCGTGTGCTGAATGCGCTGGGCAAGCTGGTGACCAAGGCCTTCAGAACGCCCGCAGGAACATTTGGACGGTTTTTCTCATCCAGATTCGCGAATTTCATTGATAATGATCGTCTGGAAGAAATGGAGAGGAGCGCCGAATGCCATTTCAATCCACGCGCCGCAGCTTTCTCATCGCCAGCGGCCTTACAGCCCTTGCCTCGACGAAAGTGCTGGGAGCCAACGACACCCTGCGCATTGGAGTGATCGGAGCGGGAGGGCGGATGAAGACCTTGCTCGATTGTGCGGATAAGGCCGGCCCCGTCCAGATCATAGCCGTGGCGGACGTGTATGGGCCGCATCGCGACGCCGTCAAGGAACTCTCCAACGGCACGGCGACGACTCATATCGATTATCACGAAGTGGTCGAGAAGGATATCGACGCCGTGCTGATCGCGACTCCGAACCACTGGCACGTGCGCATGGCCATCGACGCCCTGACCGCCGGTAAAGACGTTTATCTGGAAAAACCGGTGACTCACACCATCGAGGAAGGGGCCACGCTTGCCCAGGCGGTTAGATCGCGCAAGCAGATTCTGCAGTGTGGCATGCAGCAGCGCAGTTGGGCTCACTTTCGCGATGCGGTGGATTTGATTCAGGGAGGAGCGCTGGGGCAAGTCACCCAGGTGAGAACTTATTGGTGGCAGAACTATCAGCGGGACTGGGCGGCCAAGCCGGTCGACACACAGCTTCTCGATTGGAAGCTTTGGCTTGGAGCGGCTCCGGATCAGCCGTTTAGTGAAGAAAAATTTTACCACTGGCGCTGGTTCTGGAATTTTGGCGGCGGGGCCATGACCGATCTATTCACCCACTGGATCGATGTGGCGCACTGGGCGATGAACTCCGACACCCCGCGTGAGGCGCAGATGCTGGCGCACAAATATATTTTCAAGCAATGGGAGTGTCCCGACACGATCCAGGCGGCGCTCCACTATCCCGAATTCGATGTAGTCTACGAGGGCATGATGAGCTCCTCCATCGATGACGGCGGCCTTGAATTCCGCGGGACGGAGGCAACGCTGAAGATTGACCGCAGCGGCTTTGCCGTCTATCGCGAGGACGTGCAACGCACCCAAAATCCCGTACTCAATGAAGACAGCTTCCAAGACGGAACCATCACCCACATGCGGAATTTTTTCGAATGCATCAAGACGCGCCGAGAGCCGAATGCTCCAGTGGAAACCGGGATCGCCTGCGCGCGCGCCGGCCATATCGCCAATCTGGCTTACCACCGCACCGGCCAGATTGCATGGCCGCCGAAGACCGCGGCTTGAGCGGTCCGCGAGGCAGTGGCGACCTGCGCCCCTTTTTGTGGAACAGCTTTCTTATAACCAGGTCTGGGACCGCGTGAATTTGTGTCTCCCACCCTTGCAGCAAAAGCAAATACGCCGCGCCCAGAGGGCTCCCAGATGGGGCACCCACATTGGCGCCAAAAGAAGCGGTCAGCGACCCAGTAGTCTATCGCTCGCTGGGAAACGGTCGCGGCGCGCCAGGCTTCCAATCGGGAATCGCATAGCCATTCCGATTGGGCATCTTCACTTGCGGCAGGGTCTGTTGGTTGAGCACGTCGTCTTGTTTAATCACGCCGTTTTTGTACAGCAGAAACGCAGTAAGCGCGTATACCTCGTCGGGCTTGAGCGTCCCTTCCTGGCCGAAAGGCATGGCGCGATGGATATAATCCCAGATCGTCGTCGCGTAGGGCGAATGAAGCGCCATCACATTTCCCGGGCCGATACAGGGCGAAAGGCAAGGCAGTGGTTTTTGGGGTTTGGTCGCGGGTTTGATGAGCATGGGCGCTGGACCTCCCCACCCCGTGGCTCCGTGACAGGCCGTGCATTTGTCGGCGAATAGCTGCGCGCCCTCGTTGGCAGTGCCGCTGCCCGGAGGCAGTTCCTTTCCCTCAGGCCCGATGGAAATGTCCCAGGCGTGAATCTCCGCAGGCGTCGGAGTTGTTCCCAAACCATACGAGGGCGATTGCGCCCGCGCAACCCGGAAGAGCCCAAAACCAGCAACAGCCCCGAGGATAAGGCAACGCAGGGGATTGCTAAACAATCGCATTGTGAACGCTCCCGTCGCTCGCCACGCGCCACGGTTGGATCGTATTATCGGTTCCTTGCGTGCCGTGCGTCTTGTAATAGTCAACAGACACTTTGAAGAACTTCGCGAGTTCGGCGCGCGATGGCTGAACCTGCCCCAATTCATCGGTACAGCGCGATTGAAGGACGCATTCCTCGCCTTCCCACCGCCAGTTCATGCCAAAGCGCGTGTGCGCCTTGGGATACACCGGCCCGCGAATTTCTGCGTCTTTCCAGGTCTGCCCGCCGTCTGTGGAGATTTCGACGCGCCGCACGGCTCCGCCGCCCGACCAGGCTAATCCGGTGATCTGGTACGTTCCGTGACCGGGTAGCTGTTGTCCTCCGGAAGGAAACGTGATGACCGATTTCGGTCCCCACTGCAAGGTCAGCGCCGCGATTTCCTCGTCTTTCGAGATGTGGCCGTAATCGTTGTAGGTCATGTAATACCGGTCGACGACCTTGATTCGGCGCAGCCATTTGGTGTTGTAGATTCCTTCGAATCCGGGAACCAGCAGCCGCAGGGGAAAGCCCTGTTGCGGGCGGACCGGTTCTCCATTCTGCCCGTAAGCGACCAGACAATCATCCATGGCCTTCGAGAGGCGAATGCTGCCCGCTCCCTTGACTTCCTCCGCTCCTTCGCAAACCACCCAAGCTGCGCCCTTCTGCACGCCCACCTGATTCAGTAAAAGCGACAGCAGCACTCCCGTCCACTCGCTGCAACTCGTGAGCCCATGCGTATCCTGAACGGTCTTATCTTCAGCTTTGGAATGGTTCCCTTGGCACTCGATAAAATGAACGCGGGAGACCGAAGGGAACCGCTTCAGTTCGTCCATTGTGAACTCCAGCGGCCGGTCCACCATGCCGTGGATCAACAGGCGATGCTGCTTGGGATCGATGTCGGGAACAATGGAGCCGCGGTGCGTGCCGATGAAATGCAACGATGATGGGGTGATGATCCCTACTGAATCCTGCAGTGGGGTTGTTACATGGAATGTGAGGCCGAACTGATCGGGCGAAGGCCTTGCGTCCACGGGTTCCCGAATCGAGGTCACATAGTGGGACCGCTCGCCATACGCGATCAGCTCCTTGAGCGATTTGGTTCCGGCGTCCGGTGTTTGACCGGTGGTGACTTGTACTGCGCCCGCTGCGGCCGCCACGGCGCCACTCTTTAGAAAATTTCTTCGATTAGGCTTCTTTGGTCCCACGGGTCCCTCCTCTGCAGCCCGCAATTGCGCCCAGCGAACGCGGCATATTGCGAGTCGAAGTTTCTTCCCGATATGTGCGCACGTTGGTTAGCCGGGATTTCCGGTTCCGACCTCTGACTCGCACATCATACGCTTCTCCTGCCCCTCGACAACAGCAATAATTCTCCTGGTTGCAGGTTCACGGCGCACCCGGTCCCATGCAGAGCAATCCGGGTTCACAGCAGTTGACCGGAGCCCTCCCAACTCGTCTCGATCTATGAAGCTTCCTAACAGCATGGCTCTCGTGCTGCAAAGGCTCGCGAAATCGACCGCGGAATGGAGCCTGGATGCTTTTTGGGTTACCGGACGAAATCGCCGAGGTCATTGACATGCATATTGTGTAGTATTAGAGCGCGGTGGCGTGAAGCCATGACGCACAGATTGTCGCCGTGAGCCACGTGCGGCTGTACTTGCTCCTGCCGGCGGCTCATTCACATCCACTCACTCTTTGGGAAAACCATTCATGGTCAGCAGAAACACTCGCGACAGGGCGATCGCACGCAGAGATCTGCTTAAGGCCGGAGCCTTGCTGGGGGTGGCCTCGGCAACTCCACTGCCACTTTGGTCGAAAGTCCTGGCGCAGGCGCCGCATTCAACGGCCATGCCGCAGTTGACGACGGTGGTCCAGCCTGCTGCGCCTCCCTGAATGAAGGATCTCATCATTTATGAAATTGCAACAAAGGGATTTACGTCGCCGCGCGGACCCGAGAGCGGCAATTTTGCTAGTTTGAGGGCAAAGCTGCCCTACCTCGAAGATCTCGGAATCACGGGGATTTGGCTATCAGGATATTCGCTGTGCGATCCCCACCACTTTTACAACATCTGGACGCAATATGCGGTCATCGATCCGGAGAAATTCGATCCGACCCTGGGAACGAGCGAGGGATTTGACGCGCTGATTGATGACGCGCACGGCTGCGGGATCAGGGTATGTCTCGATGTCATTACTCACGGTCTGATGAACGGCTGTCCCATCGTGAAAGAGCATCCTGCGTGGTTTCGCGGGAGCACATCGGGCATGACCGATTATGACTGGACCGGTGGTCACATTGACCTTGACGATTGGTGGGTGAAAATCTACACCAACTTCGTCACCCGGCATCATGTTGACGGCTACCGGCTGGATGTGGCCATTTATCGGCCGGACCTGTGGGAACGCGTGCGTCAGAATGCGGCAACCGCCGGGCATCCCATTGTCATTTGGGAAGAAAGTAACGCGGTCATCCCGGGGGTTACGGACTTCAGTCAGCGCGAAAACATGATCAGCGCGACGAACACCGGCACGCTCGACGAGGTGCTGGTGCACGATATGCCGGGCTTCTATGACAGAAAATTCGGACGAACGGGCTACTATCAGGTGGAAATTCAGAACCAGGACGGCCGCAGGGTTGAGGGAGACACCAATGGTCATGGCGCCCTCAAGGTGCGGCTCGCCGGTCTCGGCGCCGATCAAGTTGGGCGGCGCAATGGGCCCGATGGCGCCAAACCCGATGGTCTGCCGGATGTACGGCTGACGGTCTCCGGCATTGAACGCAAGCCCATCGAAAATATTGTGGTGCCCAATGACATGAGCGAAAAGTGGGAACTCGGTGCGGGCGGAGGTCGCCCTGTGTTCGTGGAAGGCGCGGAACCCTTTGGGCCGTTGGTTTGCGGACCGGAGGCCGCGATCCATATCGGAACGCTCGCTTGGGGGTCATCCATCCAGCTCAGTTGCCACGATCAAGGCTGGACAGGATTCCCGCACGACAAGAATCCCTATGTGGCGCAGGGCAGCCGATGTCTGTTTGGTTATTCGTTTCTGTTTTCGCCGATGATCCCCATCTTTTTTTCCGGTGAGGAATTCAATGCGACATTCCATGCCTTGCCGCAGCTTTCGCCGGATTTGTACGGCGGAAAAGACATCGGCCAAGGACGCTGGCTGTATGGGGCGCAGCTTGACTGGAACGAAGTGGAGCAGCCACCGCATCAGGAGATGTCGAGGGACGTGAAAAGAATGATTGCCATCCGCCGGAAGTACGGGGATATTCTTGCCATGTGGCCGGGAAGCAAAGAGCCGAATTTGCGCGCGGCCGAGCACGAGTGTGAGATGGACGTGCCGGCGCCGTACATACGGTGGAACGACAACGCCGTCATCCCGTGTATGACGACGTTGGCTATTGTCAAGGCAGACGAAAGCATCGCGGTGAGTGGCGGGGTCAAGGGCGCCGTTCTTTGGCGTTCATCTTGACCCTTGACGCCGCCACTCACCGCCCCACACTTGAGTTGGGAACGAAGGTCAGAGTTCTTTTCTGAGCTTCGTTCCATAGTTGAAAAAACGTGTGTGTT
>JASHOC010000175.1 GCA_030041305.1 Acidobacteriaceae bacterium | reverse complement strand
GTCAGCCCTTCCTCGAGCGAGACCCGCGGCTGCCATCCCAGAAGCGCGCGCGCTTTGGCAATATCCGGGCAGCGCCGCGTGGGATCGTCCACCGGCAGCGCCTCAAAACGCAGTTCGCTCTTCGATCCGGTCACTTCCAGCACCGCCTGCGCGCATTCCAGGATCGTGAACTCGGCCGGATTGCCGAGATTGACGGGCAGATGCTCGTCCGACCGCGACAAACGCACGATGCCTTCGATGAGATCGTCGACATAGCAGAAGCTGCGCGTCTGGCTGCCGTCGCCGTAGACGGTGACCGGCTCGCCGCGCAGCGCTTGCATGATGAAATTCGAAATCACCCGGCCGTCGTCGGGGTGCAGGCGCGGCCCGTAGGTGTTGAAGATCCGCGCCAGGTGCGTGTTCACGCCGCGCGTGCGATGGTAGGCCATGGTCAGCGCCTCGGCGTAGCGCTTGGCTTCGTCGTACACCGAGCGCGGCCCCACCGGATTGACGTGCCCCCAGTAGCTTTCCGATTGCGGATGCTCGAGGGGATCGCCGTAGCACTCCGAAGTGGAGGCGTGCAGGAATCCGGCCCCATTGCGGGCGGCGATTTCGAGCGTGTTTTCTACGCCCGCCGAGCCGGTCCGCAGGGTCTCGATCGCCAGGCGAAGATACTCCGGCGGGCTCGCCGGCGAAGCGAAATTGAAGACGTAATCCACACGCCCCGGATCGAAAGGCGCGCAAATGTCCAGCTCCTGCAACTCGAAGCGCGATTCGTGAGCCAGATGATCCAGATTCTCGTGGAAGCCGGTTGAAAAATTATCGGCGCCCACCACCGAGTGGCCTTCGCCCAGCAGGCGATCGGCGAGATGGGAGCCTAGAAAACCGGCGGCGCCGGTGACAAGGATGCGCATCACGAAAAAGATTCTTCTCCTCTCCCGTAGATCGGCCTTCTACGCTGGGAGAATTCGACCCTCCCTGCAGGGCCCCGCCAACAAACTTCACCTTTCTAGACCAGTTGCTTGCGCGGTTTGCCTGCCTGCGCCTCGTAATTGGCCGGCCGGCCCACGCTCACATAGGTGAAGCCGTGCTCCAGCATCACCTGCGGCTTGTAGAGATTTCTACCGTCGATCACAATCGGGAACCGGACCGCCTGGTTGAGCCGCACCAGGTCGATGGCGCCAAACTCTTTCCAGTCGGTGAGAATCAGCACCGCGTCGGCGTTCCTGGCGGCTTCATACAGGCTGCCTGCATAGCTGAGATTCTCAGCCGGAGGCAAGACTTCCTTGGCGCGCTCCATCGCGGCGGGGTCATAGGCCGTCACCGCAGCTCCTGCCTTGAGGAGCCGCTTGACGATGTCGATGGCGGGCGACTCGCGAATATCGTCGGTGTCTCCCTTGAAGGCCAGACCGAGCGCGGCCAGCCGCTTGCCGCGTAGCGTCCACAGCGCCGAGAGCACTTTATTAAAAAAGATCTCCTTCTGGGTCTCGTTGATCTTGCGGACTTCCTGGAGAAGCTGAAAATTGACCCCCCGCTGCTGCGCCACCCAGTGGAAGGCGGCCACGTCCTTGGGAAAGCACGAACCTCCGTAGCCCAGTCCGGCGCGCAAAAACCTGCCGCCGATGCGGCTGTCGAGCCCCATGCCCGCCGCGATGTCTTCGATATCCGCATCCACGGCCTCGGCCAGATTGGCCACCGCGTTGATAAACGAAATCTTCAGCGCCAGGAAAGCGTTCGAGGCGTGCTTGATGATTTCCGCGCTTTGCGCCGACGTGACCAGCAACCGTGCGGGATGGGCCGCGCTACACGCCCCCGGCAGGGCGTCTGGCTGCTCGTAGTACGAGCCCCCGGTCAGCGGCTCGTAGATGCGCCGCAGCACCTCGGCGGAGCGCTCGTTGCCGGAGCCGACCACGATGCGATCCGGATGCAGGAAATCGGCGACCGCCGTGCCTTCGCGTAAAAACTCGGGATTCGACACCACGTCGAAACTCTGCGGATCGACGCCATGCCGGTAGAGCACGCGCCGGATCCAGTCGTTGGTGTAAACCGGAACCGTGCTCTTTTCGACGATCACCTTGTAGCCGTTGATCGAGCGCGCGATCTCCGAGACCACGGCCTCCACGTAGGACAGGTCCGCAGCCCCCCTGTCGCCCTGGGGCGTGCCCACGGCAATGAAGACCGCTTCGCTGCGCTCCACGGCCTCCCCCAGCTCGGTGGAGAAGACGACACGCGTGTCCCGGTGCTTGGACAGCAGCTCCGGCAGGTGATTTTCGAAAATGGGCACACCGCCCCGGCGCAGTAAATCCACCCGGGCTTCGTCATTGTCGACGCACATTACCCGGTGCCCCATTTCGGCAAAACACGCCGCCGCCACCAGACCCACGTATCCGGAGCCGATCACGCAAATAGAAACTGGATTGGACATGCCCATGTGCTGGCTCCTCTTGACCGCTTTCCGGAGCCCGGCCTTTCCAAAGTTGGTTTGGATTTCATCCGGGCCATTTCCCGTGTCCCGGGCGCCCTCTGAAATTCTATATTGTGATCTCCCCGCGCCGGCCTTTCCCGCGCCGCTGGAAACGGAAGAATACCGGCGCATGTTCCAGAATGAGGCTGCCGCGGAGGACGAGGCCCGCGAAGAGACGAAACCGGCTTCTCCCCAAGCGTGCCGGTCTTCACCCCGTCTACATCAGCGGATCCTCACCGTTGCCGGCAAACCCCATCCCATCCGTCCGGCCACAGCACCGGCCGCATGCCGTCATCCCATGTATGACGACGTTGGCTATTGTCAAGGCAGACGAAAGCATCGCGGTGAGTGGCGGGGTCAAGGGCGCCGTTCTTTGGCGTTCATCTTGACCCTTGACGCCGCCACTCACCGCCCCACACTTGAGTTGGGAACGAAGGTCAGAGTTCTTTTCTGAGCTTCGTTCCATAGTTGAAAAAACGTGTGTGTT
>JASHOC010000174.1 GCA_030041305.1 Acidobacteriaceae bacterium | reverse complement strand
GCTTTGGATAGAGCTGGCTCAAAGCTTCAGTCGCCACCGGGGAGAAATCCTGGGCGGGAATCTGGTTGTTTTGGAACGGGGTTCCGTCCACGTTGTAAATCTGCGTGGGATAAACGGAGAGATCGCCGCTGCGCATGGTTAGTGAAGGAACGCTTTGCACAACCACCGATTGCTGCGGCAGGCGCAACCCTTCGTAGCTGGCGAAATAGAAGGTTTTATCTTTGCCGTTGTAGAGCTTGGGCAGGATGACCGGACCGCCGAAGAAGGCGCCGAAATCGTTCATGACGATCTTGGGTTTGGTGTTGGCGAAGGGGTTCTTGGCGTTGAAGCCGGCGGTCTCATAGTTGTCGTAGGCTCCCCCGTGGGGATTGTTGGCGCCGCTTTTGGAGACGGTGGTGATGTCGGCGACGCCGCCGTATTCGGCGTTATTGCTGTTCTGGTTGACCTGGATTTCTTCAATGGAGGCGAAGGAGGGGAACAACTCGGGCGCGGGGGCGCTGGACTCGACGTCCATGGTGCTGATGCCGTCGACGGTGACGGACAACATGGCGGGCTTGGCGCCGGCGACGGAGAGATCGCCGGAATCGTCGGTTTGCACGCCGGACTGCGAAGTGAGCGTAGCGAACGGACTGGTGGAACCGGAGGCGCGCGAGCTGATGGCGAGAGGCAGTTGATCCAATTCTTCGCCGGTGCGGGTTTCGCCGAGGTTGGAGGTGTCAGCGTTGATGACCGTCGCGCCGCCGTTGACGACTACAGTTTGCGCGACGTTGCCGACCGTCAGTTTGGCGTCGACGCGCTGGACTTCGCGGGCTTGAAGAACGAGGCCGGAATAGACGCCTTTATTGAATCCAGCGGCGTCGACTTCGATGGTGTACGCGCCGGCGTCGACGTTCTGGAAGCTGTAATCGCCTTTGGCGTCGGTCTGGGTTTTCGCCGTGGCGGAAGTTCCCATATTGATGAGCGTGACGGCGGCGCCGGGGAGCACGCTGCCGGAGGGGTCGCGCACCGTGCCGATGAAAGAGCCGAAGGTGGACTGAGCCGATGCCGGGAAGGCAAAGACGAGGGCCAGCAAAAGGAAGAGTCCGGCGGTTGCGAAGTGGGGCCGCGAGGAAGAACGATGAGTGAATCGACCACTGAGGATGGGGAGATGACACGTCATTGGCGAATGCACCTCAACTCTCTGAAATTTGGTTCTTCGAGCGTGGAATAGACGAAGACACTTCCACCGGCTTACGGCGCAGAAGTGTACTGACTTGGCTTTGAGTTCTCTGCCGCGAAATCGAAGGGCAGGAATGAGTGCTGGGAAGTATTACGTGATCGTCACGAGCTTATGGCTTTTACCATAGCGGAGGACGAGCGGCGCTCAAAATACATTTACGTTATGTTTCGATCAGGTAGAGCTATCTTTGCGGGAGGGACGAGTTACACAAAGGATTGAGTAGCGGGGACGGGGCTTGTGGCTCTGGAGCCTGTTATTGCCTTTGGGGCGGGCAGCGTTGCGAGCGAAAATTCGGTCAGACGAGGCCGAGCCTGCAGGCTGCGGCGGGACCACCGTCAAGAGCGAGAACGAAGTAAGGCCGGATTTCCACCCCAGCGACCAAAAGCCGTCGCTGGGGACTCCGGGGATTTTCGCCGCATCCCTTTGGGACGGGGCCAATTTTCCCGATTTCGTTGTCGCTCGTCGCTAGCAGACACCCGATATCCACCCCACGGACGAAGAGCACGTCCGTGGGGGCCCCGGTATGCATCGCTCCTCGCTCCTACGGCGGTTCTCCAATTCCCGTGGAGTTTTGAGGGGCGTGCCAGGTGGCGTTTTCTTGGGAAAAACGCCACTCAACGTTCGAGGTTCTGCTCTACACCAATTGGAGAACCGCTATAGAACTCGAAAAAATTGGCTCCCGTCGCTGCCCGTCCCAAAGTTAATAACAGACTCTAAGGAGGGCCAGGTTTCAGTCCTTGCCGCCGCGGGCGATGCGGCGGTTGCGGAGCCACTTGGCGAGACCGAGGGTGAGGAGCATGCCGCCGAAGGGAATGCACATGAGCGTCACGATGAGTGCGAACCAGCCTGCATTGGTGGTGGCGCCGGTGCGGGTATAGCCGCCGAGCAGGGTTTGAAGCAGGATGGCGGCGAGCACGCCCGAACCCACGATGCAGGCGCCCCATTGGAGGAGCTGGCGCGTGCCGTCGTCAGGTTGGGATGGGCGGGAGGAAGTTGGGCGAACGGGCATCTTTGGACCTAAAGAACCGGATTTGCGTTGAAGAGGAGGCCTCGGAGGGTCTTCCAGGTCTTCGCCAGGATAGAGGGCGCGGAGATTGCCGGGGTTGAATGCGCGCGGCCGGGAATGAAGAGAGCGATGCATGGGTGCTCAGGCGCGCGCCAGGCACAGCATGACATAGGTGATGACGCCGGTGATGGAGACATAAAGCCAAATGGGGAAAGTATAGCGGGCTATTTTACGGTGCTGGGGGAAGCGACCGGAGAGAGAAAAGAAAAAAGTGACCAGCACCATGGGCAGAGCCACGATGGCCAGGACGATATGGCTGGCGAGCAAGGGAAGATACACGCTGCGGTAAGCGGCGTGGAGGGGATAACGGATATCGCCGTGCAGCGCGTGGTGGGCGATGTAGCCGATGAGAAAGAGGGTGGAGAAAACGAAGGCGGTGATCATGGCGGCGCGATGAGCGCGGATGCGACGGGCGCGGATGCAGGCGTAGCCGATCATCAAGGCGATGGCCGCGAGGCTGTTGAAAACCGCGTCCATGGCAGGGAGAAAAGCATAGCGCGCGCCGGCGACGGCGGCGGGATGAATATAGATAAGCCAGAAAAGAAACAGGGTGGCCGCGGCGCTGATGGCGAGGATGGCGGCGATGGCAGGCCCGGCTCCGGAGCGCGGGCGCGATGCGGGGACAACGGTGGTCATAAACTTGTCAGCCCTTGCCGACGGCGCACAACATGAGCGCGGTGAAGAGGAGGGGCAGGTAAAGCACGCTGACCTTGAGCAGATCGCGGGCGAGCATGCGGCTTTCCGCTTCAGAGCGGGCGCGCAGGATGCCGGCAAAACGGATGGTGTAGACGAGATAGACGAGGCCGAGGACGGTGGCCAGGATGGCGTAGGAGACGCCGGTCATCCCGAGCCGCCAGGGAGCGAGGCTGACCGGAATCATCAGCACGGCGTAGAAGAGAGCTTCGACGACGGTGGAAAGGCCGTCAGGCTGGACGACGGGCAACATGCGGATGCCGGCGCGGGCGTAGTCCTGGCGGTAAAGCCAGGAGATGGACATGAAATGGGGAAATTGCCAGACGAAGAGAATGGCGAAGAGGGCGACGGCGGGCCACTCGATGCGGCCGCGGGCGGCGGTCCAGCCCAGCATGGGGCCCATGGCTCCCGGAAAGGCGCCGATGAAGGTGGCCAGGGTGGTGACGCGCTTAAGCGGGGTGTAAATGGCGACGTAGGTAAACGCAGTGAGCAGGGCCAGCGAGACGGTGATCAGGTTAGTGCGGAGGAGGAGGCAGAAAGCGCCCAGAGCGAGGGCTCCGAGGCCGGCGACGACGCCGGCGGCAAGTGGGAAGCGGCCCGAAGCCAAGGGGCGGTCGGCAGTGCGCACCATGCGCGCGTCGGTGGTGCGTTCGAGCGCCTCATTCAACGCGCCAGCTCCGGCGGAGACGAGGCCGATGCCGAGCAGCGTGTCGAGTAGCCCGACCTGCACGCTGGAGATTCCCGACTGCAAGGAGCCCAGATAAAAGCCGCCCCAACCGGTGACCAGCACCAGCCCCACGACTTTTACTTTAAACAGTTCGCGCAGGTCGTGGATGAGGGTAGCCGTGGCGCCGGGAGTGGGCGCATGAA
Source organism: Acidobacteriaceae bacterium (assembly GCA_030041305.1). GTDB lineage: Bacteria > Acidobacteriota > Terriglobia > Terriglobales > Acidobacteriaceae > Telmatobacter. Next base: position 64,103 of record JASHOC010000174.1, on the reverse strand, counting down.
GTTCCGGGGCGTGATGACGGGGAGCGATCCGCGCCGTCGCCGCCAGGGTGGGCTGAGGCAGGGGCGCGGCAGCTTCCGGCGAGGGGGCGGCGTGAGAGGCTGGAGTCATTTAGGAAGAATACAGGCTCGAGCGATTACATAAGGAAGAACTCGTAAAACCCTGTTCCCATCATAGCAAGGGATGGGATTTTAGGTTGCGACCGGTGGACGGGGGATTCCGGGTTAGCGAGTCAACAGGTCAGCGAGTCAGCGGGTCGCCGGACCGACGAGGAAGCAAATGGGAATTGGAAGGTTGGCGATTGGGCTGGAGCGTGCTCCCGGCGGCGGTGAGGCCGGTTTCCTTCAGGGTCAAAGGATGCAGAAGCCGAGCCGAGCGGTGGGCGCGGGTGAGCATTCGGTCTTGGAGGCCGGTCCCAGGAGATGGCGCGGGCAATTGTTTCTTCGCCCGCGGAGCCGACGCAGAGGGCGTAGGGAAGTAAGCTCCGGCGCGAACCTGTCGCGGCGCGAAAGGCAATCGGGAGCGAGTAAGTTTTGAGAGTTGCGGGCCGCCGCGGCAATGGACGAGCACAGGGAGGGCGGAAGAAGCCTCCACCCCCTTGTGTGTTTGTTCAATTTTGCCGAAATCCGGCCGGTGGGTGTCTAGAGCGGCTGCACGTCCGCAGCCTGCCAACCCTTGGGGCCCTTCACGACGTTGAACTGCACGGCTTGGCCTTCCTGCAAGCTCTTGAAGCCGCTCGAGTTGATTGCAGAGTAGTGCACGAAGACGTCTTCGCCGTTCTGGCGCGAAATGAAGCCGAAGCCTTTCGCGTCGTTAAACCATTTCACAGTACCTTGTTCCATACTTGTTCGATTGTCCTGGAGTGAATTGCGCTGGATAAATCGGAGCGACCACTGGCAGAATCTTGCTTGGTTGGGCGAGTTGCTGCTCACGCCCGATTGGTTCTAACGCTGACGATAGTGTAGCATCCCCGTCAAAAAGTGCGAGGGGAATTTTGCGCCTTATCTCATTTTTTGATTTCCCACTCCGGAACTCACTGACCAATATGGGTTTAGCACGCCACGCCGGGTTGTGATAGGGTGGGAGGTCGCGATGACGCAGGATCCCGTACCCGGCTTGCTGGACGAAGCAACGCGTTTGCTGGAGGGGGAGTTCGCTGCGCTTCCCGGGTTCGCGCCGGTGACTGCGCTGGCTGCCGATGCGCGGGCGATGGAGCGGATTCTCGCGGAGACGGCTCGGCGCCTGGGCGACAACTATCCATATTTCCATCCTCTCTACGCCGGCCAGATGCTGAAGCCGCCGCATCCAGTGGCGCGCGCGGCGTACGCGTTGGCAATGTACATCAATCCCAACAACCACGCCCGCGATGGAGGCCGCGCCAGCTCGGAGATGGAGATCGAGGCGGTGGGCGAGATTGCGGGAATGTTTGGCTGGACGGACGGACCGGGCTCGTACCTGGGGCATCTGACTTCGAGCGGCACGTTCGCCAATCTGGAAGCGCTCTGGGTTGCGGGACAGTTGGCTCCGGGCCGGCGGGTGGTGGGCTGCGAGCAGGCGCATTACACGCATCGGCGGATTTCCGCGGTGTTGCGGCTCGACTATGGGGAGATTGCCGCGGACGAGTGCGGGCGGATGCGTCTCGAAGGGCTCGAAGCCGAGTTGCGAAAGGGCGATGTAGGCGCAGTGGTGGCGACGCTGGGAACCACGGCGATGGGGGCTGTGGACCCGCTGGACGGGATTCTGGCGCTCAAGGGGCGTTATGGCTTCCGGGTGCACGTGGATGCGGCGTATGGAGGGTATTTCCGGCTGACGGCGGATGCGCTGGATGAGCCGGCAAGGCGCGCCTACGCGGCGCTGGGAGCGGCGGATTCGATTGTGGTGGATCCGCACAAGCACGGGCTGCAGCCGTATGGATGCGGATGCGTCCTGTTCCGCGACCCGAGCGTGGGGCGACTGTACAAGCATGACTCGCCGTACACGTATTTCACTTCGAAAGAACTACACCTGCACCCCAGCGAGCAAAAATCGCTCGCCGGGGGCCCGGTGCATTTGGGTGAGATCAGCCTGGAGTGCTCGCGGGCAGGCGCGGCGGCGGTGGCGCTTTGGGCGACGCAAAAGCTTTTGCCGTTGACGCCGGAGGGGGAATTTGCGCGGGGCTTGAAGCGCGGCCGGGCCGCGGCGTTGGAGTTGGACCGGCGGCTGCGCGAAGATGTGCGGTTTGCGCCGCTGGCGGCCGGCAAGCCGGAACTGGATATTGTGGTCTGGGCCGTGCGAGGTCCCAGCGCGCGCGAGGCCAGCCATCATGCGCAAGAGCTGTTCGATGCATGCGCCGCGCGAGGTTTGCATCTGGCTCTTGTACAATTGCCGGGTTCCTGGTTTGGCCTTGCCGGCGGCGCCGAGAGCCCGCCTGTTGCCGGAGGGGTCACCTGTCTGCGCTCGGTGCTAATGAAGCCGGAGCACGAAGCCTGGATGGGCGAGATCTGGGATCGGCTGAGCGCGGCGTGTGCGGAAGTGATGAGCCAGGAGCGAAGCTAGAGTTTGTTGGGTTGGACAAAAAGAAAACGTTGTCAATGCAACCGCGGAGCCATGGGCTGCAAAGAGAAATCGCGGATCCTTCGACGCCCTCGCCGGCCTCGCAGGCGCCGATCACTGAAGATGAAAGCGCTGTTTTGGAATTTTTTGAATTCAAATTGAGGTTAACAAGGATGCATGATCCATCGGTCTTCCGTTCCATGCACAGGGAGCGGTTTGAAGCGGAGCCGGCGATATTTGTCGCGCCTGGCCGCGTGAACCTGATTGGCGAACACACCGACTACGCGGAGGGGTTCGTGATGCCGGCGGCCATCAATTTCGCTACGTTGGCCGGGATTTCGCCGCGGAATGACGGGCGAATCGTTGTGTATTCAGAAAATTACGGCGAGCAGAGGGTCTTTTCCGCGGTGGAGCTGCCGGGGAAGGGAATTGGCCATTGGAGCGATTACCCGATGGGCGTGGCGGCCGTTCTGGCCGGCGAGGGCCACACCATTCCGCCCTTCAGTTTGACGCTGTGGGGCGATGTGCCTCTGGGCTCGGGGCTTTCGAGCTCGGCGGCAATTGAAGTGGCGACCGCGTTCGCCCTGCTTTCGCTGATTGGGACCGCATATCCGGGGCCGGTGCTGGCGCGGCTGTGCCAGCGCGCAGAAAACGAGTTTGTGGGCGCTAGCTGCGGCATCATGGACCAATTCATCTCAGTGAACGGGCGAGAAAACCACGCGCTGCTGCTGGATTGCCGCGATTTGAGTTTCAAGCTGGCGCCGATTCCGGCGGACGTGGCGCTGGTGATCGCCAACACGATGGTGAAGCACTCGGTGGCGGGAGGCGATTACAAGACGCGGCGCGGGGAATCGGAAGCGGCGTGCGCCGTGATTGCCAGCCATCGGCCGGGGGTGCGTTTTTTACGCGACGCCACGCTGGAGGACCTGGAGCAATGGGGCCACGAGATGGATTCCAAATCGCTGCTGCGCGCCCGTCACATTATCAGCGAGAATCTGCGCACCGTGGCCGCGGCGGAGGCGTTATGCAAAGGCGACCTCGAAAAGCTAGGGCGCCTGATGGCCGAGGCGCACTGGAGCTACAGCCGCGATTTCGAGGCCAGTTGCGTGGAAGCCGACGCCATGGTGGAGCTGGCGCAGGACCTGCCCGGCCTGATTGGCGCGCGGCTCACTGGGGGTGGATTCGGAGGCTGCACGGTGAACCTGGTGGAACAGGAAAGCGCCGGGCAGTTCGCCGAGGCTTTGGGCAAGCGTTACGCGGAGCGGGTGGGCATCGAGCCGCAAATTCACATTTGCCAAGCGGCGAGCGGCGCGCACCGGGTGGAGTAGAGATTTCCACCGCCGTGGCGGATCGCCCACGAAGTCGCATCCAAAATGGGAGGGCCTTTCCGCCTGCAACGAAAGGTGTATGGTCCTCCACAACTGAATCGGTTGCGCGTTGTGTGTTCCTTGCTAAACTGAGAGGATGTCTGCCTTGGAAAGTTGCACAAAGAACGCACGACTCTGGCCAGCTTTTCGGTTTCTACCATAAAGAGGGTCGTTTGGCGGGACTGAGAGGTTGCAGAGACTAGAAAATATGGAAAATAATGCTAAACCGATTTCTTACGAAACCTTTCCCCCCGCCGGTCAAGTTGCCTATTTCTCCATGGAGATTGCCATTGATCCAGGCATGCCCACGTATTCGGGCGGGCTGGGGATGTTGGCAGGAGACACGCTGCGCTCCGCGGCCGATCTAGGAGTGCCGGTGGCGGCATTTACGCTGCTGCACCGAAAAGGGTACTTTCAGCAGCATCTGGACGCTTCAGGCGTGCAGACCGAGGAAGTGCAGCCCTGGAACCCGGCAGATTTCTGCACCGAGGAGTCGGCGCGGATCACGGTGTCGATCGAGGACCGGGTGGTGACGGTGCGGGCCTGGCGGTATGACCTCGAAGGACGGTTTGGCCATATCGTGCCCATCTATTTGCTGGATACGGATCTGGATGGGAACTCGGGATGGGATCGGGGACTGACGGATCACCTTTATGGCGGGGACATCAATTACCGGCTGCAGCAGGAGATCGTATTGGGAATGGGCGGCGTGCGCATGGCGAGCGCGCTGGGCCGGCAGGTGAATGTTTACCACATGAACGAGGGGCATGCGGCGCTGCTGACCTTGGCGCTGCTGGAATGCCAGCTTGGCGGGGGTCCGCTGAACGTGGCCACGGAAGCCGATATAGAGCAAGTGAGGCGGAAGTGCGTGTTTACGACGCATACGCCGGTGCAGGCAGGCCACGACAAGTTTTCGACGGAGCAGACGATACGCATTCTGGGCGGGGACAGGACGGCGCGGCTCGAAAAACTGGGGTGCTTCCGCGATGGGCTGCTGAACATGACGCTGCTGGCGCTGCGCTTTTCGCGGTACGCCAACGGCGTGGCCATGCAACACGGCAGGGTGTCGCGCAAGATGTTTCCCGAGTTTGCCATCGACAGCATCACGAACGGCGTGCACGCGGCGACGTGGGTTTCGGCGCCGGTGCAGCAGTTGCTGGACGAAGAGGTTCCGGCGTGGCGGGGGGATAATCTTTATCTCCGAAACCTGGTCGATTTACAGGAGACGAAAATTCTGGACGCGCACGCCCGGGCCAAGGACGACTTACTGGCCGAGGTGGCTTCGCGGACCGGCGTGGTATTGAACCCCAGGGTGCTGACGCTGGGGTTTGCGCGGCGCGCGGCGGCGTACAAGCGCGCCAATCTGTTGTTCACCGATCCGCAGCGACTGCAGGCGATCGCCGAGGCGGCGGGCGGTTTGCAGATCATATATTCCGGCAAAGCCCATCCGCAAGACGAGCCGGGCAAGGCGCTGCTCCAGAAGGTGGTGGAGGACGCGACGAAATTCTCCAACGATACCTTGCGTGTGGTGTATCTGGAGAATTACGCGTGGGATCTGGGCGCGCTGCTCACTTCGGGGGTGGACGTGTGGGTGAATAACCCGCGGCGGCCGTATGAAGCTTCAGGCACGAGCGGGATGAAGGCCGCGCTCAACGGCGTGCCGAGCTTGTCGATTCTGGACGGGTGGTGGATCGAGGGGTGCATCGAAGGCGTGACGGGGTGGGCCATCGAAGATGGCGACAGCGATGAGGAAGAAGCGCAGTCGCTCTACCGAAAGTTGGAAACCGCCGTGGTTCCGCTTTACCGCGATGAACCCCAGAAGTGGGGGCGGCTGATGCGCACTACCCTGGCGTACAACGGCTCCTACTTCAACACCGATCGCATGGTTCGCCAGTACACCCGCAATGCGTATTACCCCGGCGTGCTGGTGGAGAAGGCCAAGGTGCAAGAAGAGGCATACGCGGACTGAGGAACAGGGGTCAGGGCTCAGGTTTTCCCATTTGAGGTGCTACCGCGGTTTCCATTTGAGATGGCGTCGGCTCGGCTTCTCCGGTTGCCCCCTACAGCATTTCCTAAACCGCTATAGCCCGAACGCCGGCAAATATCTTGGGCATGGTCCTGCGCTTCGACGCGGGCAGAAAATGGACGCGTCAGATTTCAATTTGCAGTCGCTGGTTGAGCTCCCGGCGTCCGCGGGCGGTAATGTGGAGCGCACGGCTGTCAAGTTCGTGTTCCACCCAGCGGCGTTCGACAAGCATCTGGAGCAGGGCGGAGCCGAGCGCGCCGGCGAGATGCAAGCGGCGTTCGCTCCAATCCAGGCACCCATAAGCGAATCTGCGCCGTGAAGCGCGAGCGGCATCCAGATCCACCCCGAGCGCTGCCAATCCAGCGGCCCCTTCCTGCATGAGCTGCAGCGCGTTGGCGCCGGCGGAGTGAGCGCGCAACCAGCGAAGGGCACGAAACCGCTCAAGGAGCTGCACGGCGATTTTTCCCGCCATGTGGTCATAGCAGCTTCGCGCAAGGCGATACGGAACCGGTGTGGATGGCTGAAATGCGTCCCGCGGCGCGCCGGCCAGCACATTGATGCCTTCCAGAGCGCGCGCCACCTGGGCCGATTTCAGAACATAGTAGCGATGTTTGCCCTGCGCGTGCACGGCGACCAGGTTCTCCGCCTTCAGCCGATTCAGGTGCGCGCTCGCGGTAGGAGGGGCGACACTCGCCACCACGGCAAGCTCGGTGCTGGTTCGCGCACGGCCGTCAAGCAGGCACATCAGCATGCGGACGCGCGCCGGTTCGCCGATGGCCGAAGCGATCCGGGCAACCGCGGCGTCCGCCGTTTCGACAATCATTGTTTTACGTTAGTCGAAGTGTTCCTGCCTGGCAATGCGCATACTGATGCCGATGATGTCCGGAGTGTCCCTCGAGCGAGTAACCCGCCGCGTTGTGCTGGACGGCCAGGTGGGCCGTGAGGCCATGCTGGCGCACGTCGCGGAAATTGCGGCCGCCACCGATTTACCCGTAAGCGGCGATCTGGAAAACGGATATGGCCATGAGCCGAAAACCGTGGCGGAGACGATTCGCCTAGCTGCGGCCAACGGTCTGGTCGGCGGTTCGATTGAAGATGCGACAGGAAATGACTCGGATCCGATCCATGATGTCCGCCACGCCACCGATCGCATTCGCGCTGCTGCGGAGGCGGCGCACTCGCTTTCCGTTCCGTTTATCCTGTGCGCGCGGGCAGAAAACTTTCTGCACGGACGGCCCGACCTGAAGGACACGATTGTGCGGCTGCAGAATTATCAGGCAGCCGGCGCGGACGTGCTCTATGCACCGGGGCTCACGACCAAGGAGCAGATTGCTGCGGTCATCCGGGAAGTCGATCGTCCGGTGAATGTGCTAGCGGGAATGCCTGGGCTCGCATTAAGCCGGGATGAGTTATCCGCGCTCGGAGTGCGGCGGCTGAGCACGGGTAGCGCTCTGGCCCGCGCGGCTTTGGGCGGATTCCTGCGTGCGGCGCGGGAGATGGCGGATGCGGGCACGGTTCACTTTGTCGACGAAACCGCTTTCGCCTCGCGCGAACTGGTTGCTTTGCTGGAAGGTTTTGCGCGGTCGAGGCAGCGATGAAGCGCATCGGGATCGTCGGCGGAGTGGGCTGGCAATCGACGGTGGAGTATTATGCGGGTCTTTGCCGGCTCAGTGAGCGCAAGGCGAAGAACGTACGCGATGGGCCATTGACGCCTGAAATTTGCATTGAGTCGCTCGATCTGCACACGGCCTTTGCTCTGCTTGGGCGCGATGAGGACCCGGAATCGTGGCGCAGGTTCGATGAGTACCACCGCACGGCGCTGCGGCGGCTGCAGGCAAGCGACGTCGAGGTGGCGGTGATCGCCAGCAATACGGCGCACCATCGGTTTGCAAGCATCACAAGTGGGATCGCTATTCCGGTGCTCAGCATTGTGGAGGCGACCGCGCGGGAGGCGGTGCGCCTGGGAGTAAGCCGGGTGCTGGTTTTGGGAACAGCGATGACGATGCAATCCAGCATGTACCCGGAGACGTTTCTCCGCTACGGAATTGACGCCGCAAGCCCGGCCAGCACGAGAACGCGAGCGGCGGTGGTGAAGATGATCGAGGCGTTGCACGAGGGCCAGATCGCCGATGCGGACAAACGCATGCACGCGATCGCAAAAAACGCGCTCGGTGGAGCGGTTCCCCATGGAGCTGCCGTTTGTCTCGCCTGCACCGAGCTGCCGCTGGCGTTTCCCTCCGCCAAAGAAGAGGTGAACTTCGAGCACGAGGGTGTCCGTTATCTGAACACCACCGCCGCGCACATTCGGGCCCTGTTCGATTTTGCAACTGCATAGACCGAGTGCGCTTCGGTGCGACGGGCATGCTACCCTGAAACGGCCATGCGCGCCGTCGTCCAACGCGTCTCGAGAGCTTCGGTCGCGGTCGAGGGGCGGGTGGTTGGCGAGATCGGGCCGGGACTGCTGGTGCTGCTGGGTGTGTCTCAAAACGATGGCGAAGGCGATGCAGACTACCTCGCCGAGAAGATCGCCGGCCTGCGCATTTTTGAGGACTCCGATGGCAAGATGAACCGGAGCGTGGCCGATGCCGACGGGGCGGTGCTCGCGGTTTCGCAATTCACCCTTTACGGCGATGTCCGTCGCGGCAAGCGACCTTCCTTTGACGAGGCCGCCCGCCCCGAGCGCGCCCGTGAGCTCTATGAGCGCTTCGTTGCGCAGATTCGTCAGCGCGGCGTGCGCTGTGAGACCGGGCGGTTCCAAGCCATGATGTCGGTGTCGCTGGTAAACCAGGGGCCGGTGACTGTCCTGTTGGATAGCTCAAAATTGTTCTAGTTCGCGGCGGGGCGCGGCATGGATCATGGCGGGAGACGCGTGCTTGCCGTCTCGCCTGCAGCGATGTGCAATGCGTGGTGAAGGGACGCGGCTACCAGTAATACGACGCGACGACCCGCGAAGATGCGGGTGAGTTCGCGACCACGTCGAACTGAACGACGAGCTGCAGATTTTTCTTCTGCCAGTCCTTCGGCGCATTACGAAAGGCGGTGGCGAGAAGATCAGGGTTGGTAATCAATCGCGCGGCGCCTTCGGTTCCATATTGTAAGCAGCCGCTGACCAGGATGAGCATGGCATGCGTTTCCGGATCGAAGGCCCGCGAGACGATCGCGTAATCCTCGCTGGCATGAAGTTCCGGTGTCTCGTCACGAGGATACCAGTTGGTGGGCTTGCCATAGTCCCGAACCATCGCGCGGCCGGCGTATCCCAGGTAATAGCGGAACCTGTTGGTGACGTCTTTCCATTGCGTGGTGGAGTATCCAATCAGAACGGTGGGGGTATTGCGAAGGTCGTCGAGCGAGACATCGGCGCCCATGCGCAAAATGAAAGGATGACCGAGACGCACGAGCATGGAGGAGATCTGAACGGCAGCCACGAGGTCCCCGCCACCGACATATTGATCGGTCATCAATGTGAATTGACCGTTGGGAGGAGTGGTGGCTGGATCGTACGCCGGCACGTAGGCGGGGACAATCATAATCGGGGTCCTGCCCTGAAACATCGGTCGCCAAAACTGGTCGACGATGGTCGGCGAAGAGCGCAGGGGAAGCCATCGCAGGGCCAGAACCGCCGCGAGGAGGAAAGCAGCGACGGCGAATACCGTGACGACGCGAGGAAACCTCGGACCCGGCGCCGGGGTGGGCGCAACCTTCAATCCGGCCCGACCCGATTCCAACGTCATGAGAGCGCCGGATTCCGGAAGGCGGGAAATGTCCGTTACCGCGGCCGCCGGTTTGGCGGCGCATTTCGTGAACTGAGGCACGTAGCTTCCGGTCGGAAGCGCGATGCGGCATTCGCACAAGCGGGAAGAGTCGGCGTAATAAATGGCCAGGCGTTTCCGCACTTCGCTGGCGTTGATCCTCACAATTCCGTCGGTTCCGGTGTTGTAGGAGGGAGCCCGGCCGAAGACTTCAATGCCGATGGTGCGCTCTTTCAAATCCTCCGACGATCCGACGAGCGCGCGTTCGACGACGAACTGTAGGAAGTCCTGGCAGCGCTTGCTGGTCTTGAATTCCGCGCTCGCCAGAATGCGCCCCAGTTCGGCGTGGACAGCTTCGGACGCTAAATTTTGATCCAAATAGCGTTCCTCCATGATCAACCCACGGACAAACACATTCGCGGACCGCTTGTAGATTCAAATCCAGCACGATGCCCGGCATTTGCGCGGGCGCCAAAGATAATTTCTTCTAAATCAATGACTTCTCGGGACGATTGAATCCTGTTTGAATCGGAGAGGAGCCGTTACAAGCTTCACAACATTGTCAACCAAATGCTAGCACTAGACAACCTTTTTATGCTTGGGTGGGCTAGGCCCGGACAAAAGGTGTGACGAAGGCTTCCCAGGGAAATTCAATCAAGCCCCGGATCCGATGCGGCGGAATCGCGCCGCCAAGGGAGTGTGTGGCGTCCAACGACCATGGCGGATGAGGAGGGAGGCGAGCGTGAAGTTGACAATATTGGGAATTGCAGTGGGCGCGATCATCGCGACCGCAGGTGCAGCGACTCTTGCGGCGCAGGTCGCGGGGCGTGGATCTTTGAGCGGGTTGGTGACGGATGCAACAGGGGCCATAGTGCCCGGGGCGTCCGTGACCCTGACCAACGTTGCGACCGGGGTTGCGTTGAATGGCAAGACATCGGCCGCCGGACTCTATTCGTTTGTTAGTTTGATTCCCGGTTCCTACCGGATGGTAGTGAGTCAAACCGGGTTCCAGACAGCGGTGCGGGACCAGCTTACGATTTCAGTGGACCAGGCTGAAACGCTGAACGTAGCCCTCAAGGTGGGTTCGCAGACCGAGACGGTAACCGTCTCGGCGGCCGAAGACATAACCGCGACTACAAGCAGCACCACCGGCCAGTTGATCACCAGCGATGTCATCGACCGGCTCCCATTGAGCGAGCGCGACGTATTTCAACTGGCGATGCTCAGTCCGGGGGTGATTCCTCAGGACGGGAATATCACCTCGATCGATTCCGAACGCGACCAGGTTTCAATCTTCACCATTAACGGAGCGCAACAGGGCACCATTTACTACATCCTCGACGGCAGCCCGTTGACGATTGGCGAAAACAACCAGGGTGTGGTAATCCCGGCTCTCGAACCACCCGAGGATTCAGTCGAGGAATTCAGGATGGAACTAAATACGACCCCGGCCAGCGTTCAAACCGGAGCGGCCGGCGTCATCAGCCTGGTCAGCAAAAGCGGCACCGACAATTTCCACGGCGACGCCTTTGGGTGGTTCAGGCCCAATGGCCTGGACGCCAACACCTATTTCAACAATTTGAATGGGGTTCCGATTTTGGATTACCACCGCTACCAGTGGGGCGGATCCTTCGGCGGTCCCATCAAGAAGGACAAATTCTTCTTCTTCGGCGATTATGAGGGTACGCAGGAGGCCACGGGCACAAGTCTGACGGCGACGGTGCCCACCGCTGCTGAGAAGACCGGTGATTTCTCGGGGGACCTCTTCGACGGTAGCAGTGTTACTCTTTACAACCCGTTCAACTTTGGCACCGCGAATTGCCCGCAGAACCCAAATACAGGCCAAGTGGCGTCCCCTTGTCCTCAGCCTTTTTCCAACAATAATGTACAGGGATATATCAATTCCATTTCACAAAAGTACCTTCAATACTGGCCGTCGCCCAATATTACCGGCCAAGGGATATACCACATCAATAATTTCTACGCCGCCGGATCGAGTCCGGAAACCGACCAACGGTTTGACGTCCGGTTGGACGACAACATCACAGCGGCCCAACACCTGTTCGGCCGGATCTCCATGCACTATGAGAACAACACCTCTCCGAACTTTTTCAACAACGATTTCTTCGCCGCGTCAGACAATTACGACCACGATGGCAACCTGCTCATCGGCTATGATTGGACGCTGTCTCCCAACACCGTGTTGCAAGTGCGCGCTTCCGGCACCCGGCACCACGAAAACGACGTGCCCGCAGGCCAATTGGGCTATAACATGACCCAACTCGGCTTCGCGCAGTCGCTGGCCTCCTCCTCAGTTCTTCCTGCCATTCCTTACATGGCCTTCAGCGGCGACGGCAGCATGTACGGCCTTGGCACGCCCGGATTCGCCGTGTTCAAGTTCGCCGTCACCAACTACGACACCAGCGTCACGCTCAACAAAGTGCTGGGAAGACACAGCCTGAGCTTCGGATGGGATTTTCAGAAACAGTTCATGAACGTGGGCCAGACACTGGCGCCGGACGGCGCGTACCTCTTCGCTCCGGACGCCACCTCGAACGACGGCGTGAACGGCGGAGGCGCCGGCAACGGCGACGCCTTCGCATCGTTCCTCATCGGCGTTGGCTCACTCAATCAGAGCAACTTGCCCGGTATACCCAACTGGTCCACCGACATCTTCGGCGCCAACAGCAATCCCTACAGCGCGTTGTTCATCCAGGACGATTGGCACGCTACACAGAAACTGACCATCAATGCCGGTCTGCGCTGGGACGTTTTCCCGGGAGCGACAGAACGATTTAACCGCATGGAGTATTTCGATCCCACGCTGGCCTATGCCGTCAACGGCGTGAATCTGACTGGCGGCGAGGTTTTTTCAGGCCACGGGAATCCTCGCAGCCCATTTGTGACGAATTTCCGTGATTTCGCCCCGCGTTTCGGTCTCACCTACCTGGTTACCCCGCACGCCGTGGTGCGCGGCGGCTTCGGCATCTCCTATGGCCCCAGCGTCCACATGTCATCGATCAATCAGTTCAACGACGATTCTTTCAACGCCGAGACCACCTGGCTGGCGTCGCAACTGGACTCGACGAACACCTATGCCGTGCCCGTAAACACGCTCTCGAACCCGTTTCCGAACGGCATTGTCGAGCCGACGAAAGGATCTCTGGGAGCGGAAACAAATCTTGGGCTCGGCTTGAATTTCGTGCCGCATATTGCGCCGGATATGACCACCTACAATTTCAATTTCGGCGTCCAGTATGAATTCCCGCACCAAACCATATTGTCTGTCGCCTGGGTGGGCAGCCGCGGGCTGCACCTGACCTTCAGCAACAACGCGCCCGACCTGAACCAGCTTCCACTGCAGCAGATCGCGCAATACGGGAACAACCTTTTGAATATGGTTTCCTACCCTGACGTCAACGCCATCACCAATCCCGACGCGCCGTGGTATGGCGCGGCCATGGTTCCGCAATTCGTGACGCTTGAGGAGTATCCGCAGTTCTCGTATGGCAGCCCTGAATCCGGGAGCGGGGTGCTCGATTGGGGCGACACGCTGGGAGATTCGATCTACCACTCCCTGCAGTCCAAGCTTGAAAAGCGCCTGAGTCACGGCTTTACCACGCTGGCCTCGTTTACGTGGGGCAAACTGATCAACAACGATGACTCCGGCTCGTTGGCCTTCAACGGCAACAACCTCGCCGTGCCCCAGGATTTTAAGAACTTGAACCTGGAGCGCGCACTCAGCACCCAGGACATCGCGTTTTTCTTCACCTGGGAGCTCTCGTATGATCTCCCCATCGGCGCCAATCGCCTGGTAAATTTGCACGGCTGGAGCGACGAGGCCTTTGGCGGATGGGCGCTGAGCACGGTCACCAGCTTCGCCGATGGCCAGCCCATTGCCACCCCCAACGGCACGCTCGATCCGTTTTTCAACCAGCGGCCAAACCTCGCCAGTAACAATTGCGGAAGCGGCGCACCGAAGGACGTCAATGAATGGTTCAATTACACCTGCCTGTCGGAGCCCACCAATCAGTTTGCTCCGGGGACGGCCGGGCCGATTCTGCCCGGCATCCGAACCGACGGTACGCATAACCTCGATCTCTCGCTGGCCAAGCATTTCAAATTTGGCGAGCACAGAGACTTGATGGTGCGCGCCGAAACCTACAACTTGACCAACTCTGTGCAGTTTGCGTACCCGAATGTCTTCTGGTCGCCGGAAAATTTCGGGCAACAGCCGAATGACAGCGATCAGGCCGGTTTCGGACAGATCACGAATCAAGCCAACAATCCGCGGCAGATGAGCTTCGAGGCCCGCTTCACTTTTTAGAACTGTGGCAGTGGAAGGGCAAATGAATCCACCGATGCAAGACCGCGCGCGGGGAATCTCGCGGCGGAAATTCCTTGGGCAATCAGCCGGGGTCGCGGCGCTGTCAATCGTTACCGGCCGCCGAGTCACTGCTTCTGGCCAGGACGGCGGTCCCACCCCATCTCCTGTCACCTTGCTGCGCGTGGACGCGAGCAAGGCTGTCAACAGCTTCGATCCGGATCAGAGCCTCGGTTCTTCCATGGATGAGTTGTCGGTCCCGGTCGTCGAGAAGATTTACACGCCGGAGATGGTGCGGCAATGGCTTTCGGCGGGCTGGGGGCCGATCACGTATCGCAACCACACCGAGCTTGCGATTGAGGCATGGCACTGGAACAGCAACGGAACGTGGAGCGACGCTGCGCAGCAGAGAGGCTATTTTGTGGGAGACGCCGAGCCTGCCGGGTTCATTCACGATTCGTTTGGGTATCCGTTGCCGCATCGCGGCACCACGGCAGATGGCGGCTCTGGCAACGGCTTCGGACGAATAACGGATGGGGATCCGACCACTTTCTGGAAGAGCAATCCCTACCTCACCAAGGAATTTACTGGCGAAGACGACGCGCTGCATCCGCAATGGATCATTCTGGATATGTTGACCTGGCAACAGATCAACGCCTTGCGCATTGACTGGTGCGAGCCAAGCGCGCGCGCGTATGAAGTGCAGTATTGGACCGGCGTCGATCCCATGAATTGGGAGGCGCAGTACTCGCCCGAGTTAGGCCTGGGCGTGAGCCAGCAGGCCAGTGGGCGATGGAACAGTTTTCCCAATGGAGGGATACGCGATGGCCAAGGCGGGGCGGCGACAATCAAGTTGGCCGACCAGCCGGTCTCGACCCGTTGGATTCGCGTGGTCATGACGCAATCGTCCAATCGGCCGGGCCCGCACGGAGCGGACGACGTGCGGCATCGAGTGGGCTATGCGATTTACCAGATGTACGCCGGCGTGCTCCTCGACGATGGCTCCTTCGTCGACCTGGTGCGACACTCGCCCGACTCGACGCAAACCCCAACTTACTGTTCTTCGACCGATCCATACCACTCGGCCACGGATCTCAACAAGGTGCGCGACCAGACCGGTATGGACCTTTTTTTCACCAGCGGCATCACCAACAATTTGCCGGCGATGATTCCCGTCGCCGTGCTCTTCAGCACTCCCGAAGACGCCGCGCATCAGATTGCCTATTTGAAAAAACGCGGATATCCGCTCGGCTGGGTTGAGATGGGAGAAGAATGCGACGGCCAGTACATGATGCCTGAAGATTACGCCGCGCTCTTCATCCAATTTGCCGACGCCATCCACAGACTGGTTCCCGAGGCAAAGGTGGGCGGACCGGTGTTTCAGGGAATCAACCAGGATATTTCGGTGTGGCCGGACGCGGAGAACCGCACCTCCTGGTTCGGGCGGTTCCTGGATTATCTGAAGTCGCATAACCATCTTGAGGATCTGGCCTTTGTTTCGTTCGAGCACTATCCGTTCGACCCATGTCTGGTCACCTGGGCGGAACTTTATCGCGAACCGGATCTCACGCGAAATTGTCTCGATGCGTTTCGGCAGGACGGGCTGCCGCAGAACGTGCCCCTGATGAACACCGAGAGCGCGCTGACGTACGAACTCTCGAATTACATGACCGATATTTTTTCGGCGCTGTGGCTGGCCGACAGCGTGGGATCATTCTTCCTCTATGGCGGATCGGCCTATTATCATTCGCCCATTCAGGCCGAGCCGCTTCGTCCAGGCTGCCACGGAGGCTGGGCGACGTATGGCAACTACGTGGCCGACAGGGATCTCCAAATTCATCAATTCACGGCCAATTACCATACCGGCCGTATGATCAACAACGAATGGGTGACGCATCGCAGCGGATTGCATCACCTGTTCCGGGTGCGCGGCGCCGTGCATGACCCTGCAGGTCACGCGCTGGTGACCGCCTATGCGGTTCGGCGGCCCGACGGCGACTGGGCGCTTCTGCTCGTCAACAAAGATCGAGACAATCCCCATGACTTGCAGATCGCTTTCGAGGGCGCCTCTGGGCGGGCCGCCTTCTTCGACGGGGAGGTGGACATGGTGACATTCGGAAGGGATCAGTACGTCTGGCATTCGGCCGGCGCGCAATCGCTTGCCGAACCGGATAACCCGCCCGTCTCCTCCAAAATTGAATGGAAACAAACCGGCAAAGTTACGTTACCCAAATGTTCCGTCACCGTGTTGCGCGGTAAGGTGCAAGGTCTGGATGCCTAGGCGTCCAGCGCCCCGGCGCCGCCAGCGCACTTCTCCTTCCCATGCAGCCTTTGCAATCTCAATCGAACGCAGCGATTCTTTGGGGGAATCGACCCTTGATCTCCCGGCTTCGGCGTACAGCAGAAGGAGAAGTGCTGTAGCCGGTCTTCCACTCGGCATCGGTTGTCAAGGGGATTCTCATGGCCAGCCGCGTCTTCCGATGAGATTTTCTTAGTGGAATGGGCTGTTCGCAAACCCGCCTGCGGGACTACATTAGGCAGTAGGCCCAATTGATGCTCAGCAGCCTGCGACTTTAGCCGTTGAAGGACGAGCCTACTGGAAACTCGATCTTCGACCAGTCTGCTACGCGCGTCACTCGCCGGGAGTCTTATCCATGGATCGCCGCGCATTTTGCACTGCCGCCTCGTCTCTCGCCGCTGCCGGGTTTCTGCTTCCCGGCGAATCCCCGGCCCAGCCCAGCCATACCCAGCCCAATCAGCCCGCCGTCAAGCCCCTGGCGCTCGGCCTGGTGATCAGCCCCTTCGGGGCGCCCGAAGCCACCATCCGCCGCGTTCACGATCTGGGCTTGTCCACCTGTTTTCTTTCTCTCGACGGCTATATCGGCAAATTCACTCCCTCCCTCGCGGCCCAACTCAACGGCCTCCTCGCGCAATATCAAGTGGTCGCCACTGCGGTAGAAGTCGTCGGCCCTCCGCCGCTCGTGTGGGACTTCCTGCACGGGCCTTCCACCCTCGGCCTGGTGCCGCCCGCCACGCGCGCCGCTCGCATCGACGCTCTCCGCCAAGCCTCCGACTTCGCTGTGCTGCTCGGCGTCCATCAAGTGCAAACCCACTGCGGCTTCATTCCCGAGAATCCCTCCGACCCTCTCTACCCCGGCTCCGTTGAAGCCATCCGCACCGTCGCCCAGCACTGCCAGGCCAACGGCCAGGACTTTCTTATGGAAACCGGCCAGGAAACCCCTACCACCACCTCGCGTGTGATCCGCGACGTGGCCATGCCCAACCTCGGCGTGGGTCTCGACACCGCCAACCTCATCCTCTATGGCAAAGCCAACCCCGTCGACGCCATCGACATCCTCGGTCCGCACATTCGCAGCATCCACGCGAAAGACGGCCGTTGGCCCACCGACCCGGATCAATTCGGAAAAGAAGTTCTCATCGGCAAGGGCCTCGTCGATTTCCGCGCCGTCTTCACCAAACTCCACCGCCTCAACTACACGGGCGCCGTCACCATCGAGCGCGAAACCTCCGGCCCGCAGCAAATTGAAGATGTGCGCCAGGAAAAACTCTACCTTGAAGGCGTCCTGCGCCAGGTGCTGGCGTGAATGCCGCACGGCCGCACCAAAGTTTCGTCCATCGAATTTTGTCAAAGGAACATAAGCATCATGGACCGTCGTCAGTTTCTTGAGGCCGGATCGCTCGCTACTTCCGGCATGCTTCTCCTCAGCGCCAAAACGGTGTTTGGCTATCCGGCGAATTCCGCCGTCGGCCTGGGCTTGATTGGTTGCGGCAACCGCGGCACGGCCGTGGCTACTTCGTTCTCCCAACACACCTCCGCGCAGCTGGTCGCGCTCGCCGATCTCTTTGCCGACCAGCTTGCCGCGGGCGAGGCGCGTTTTAATCAGCTCAATGCCGGGCTGGGCCGCGCGGCCATCGATCCCAAGCTTCTCTTCCGTGGACCGCGCGCCTTCGAGCAGCTCGCCCAGGCGGCTCAGGTCGACCTCGTCCAGATCTCCACTCCGCCGTATTTCCACGTGCAGCACCTCCAGGCCGCAGTGGCCGCGGGCAAGCACGTGTATTGCGAGAAGCCGGTTGGGGTCGATGGGTCCCAGGCGCAGCGGGCGCTCGAAATCGCCAAGCGCGTCAAGCCTGGGCAAAGCGTCGATGTGGGTTTCCAGTGCCGCAGCGCTCCGCCCATTGCCGCCGTTGCGCAAAAGATTCAAGGCGGCGCGTTAGGCCAGGTCGCCGTCGTCACCGGCAACTATAACGCTCCAGCCTCCACTGAGAGGCTCTGCCCCGGCGCCGCGCCCGACGAATACCGCCTGCGCAATTGGCTGTGGGATCGGGTCCTCTCCGGCGACATTCTCGTCGAGCAGAACATCCACATCATCGATCTGTGCAACTGGATGCTCGGCGCCGCTCCGCTCAAGGCCACCGCGACCGGCGGACGCAACATTCTGCGCCATTACGGAGACTGCTGGGATAATTATCAGGTCGATTTCACCTATCCCGGCGGCGTCCACTTTTCCTTCGCGTCCACGCAGTTCGGCACCGTCAATGTTTTCGACGCCGGCCTCAAGCTGTTCGGCGCCGAGGGCTCGGCCACCGCGCCTTATTCCGGCCCGGTGCAAATCGCCGGCTCCAATCCCTGGGAATGGAAGGATTCCGCAGCCGTTGCGCCCGGCTCCGGCCAATTCGCCGCCAATGGCAGCTTTCTCGATAACCTCGCTCTCGCCGATTCCGAAAAGGAGCGAGCCTTCATCGACAGCATTGTCTCCGGCCCTGCACACAATCAGATCGCTCAAGGCGTCGAAACCGCTTTGAGCTGCATGCTCGGCAGGATGGCCGGCTATCGCCAAGCCGAAGTCACGTGGGATGAACTTCTCCACAACGGCGAGACGTACGAGCTTGGCTTCAGCCTGGAACAGTTTGCCTAACTTGTATTCTGCGAAAGCGGGAATCAGTCGCGGCAGCTCAGGCCAGCCTGACAGAGTCTTTTAATCGCGCATGCTCGCGCCCTACGCGCCGGTGCCGGCCAGGACCACGGCGATGGTGCGCAGGATGATTTTGAAGTCCAGCCACACGCTCCAGTTGTCGATGTAGGCCACGTCCAGCGACACGTAACTGGCGAACGAGGGGTCCTGGCGGCCTTGCACCTGCCACAGCCCGGTGATTCCCGGGGTCACGTCCAGCCGCCGCAGGTGGCTCAGCTTGTATTCCTTCACCTCGCTGACCAAAGGCGGCCGCGGCCCCACCACGCTCATCTCCCCCTTAAGCACGTTCCAGAACTGGGGCAGTTCATCCAGCGAATACCGGCGCAACCATCTTCCCGGCCGCGTCACTCGCGGATCCCTGGTGACCTTGAACAGCACCCCGTCGCGCTCGTTCATGTGCATGATTTCGGCCCGCCGCCGCTCCGCGTCCGCCACCATGGTGCGGAACTTGGTGCAGCGGAATACCCGCCCCTTCTTGCCAATCCGCTCCGAGGAGTAGAACACCGGTCCCGGCGAATCCAGCTTGATGGCCGCGGCGATCACCGCCAGCACCGGCGACAGCAGCACCAGCACCGAGGCCGAGAACACCATGTCAAACACCCGCTTGCACACCAGACCCACCTCCGGAACCCGTCCGCAGTGCAGGGGAATCGCGGGAAACTCGCCGATGTAGTCGGTGGCGCTGTTCCGGGCCAGCCCGCCCCACATGTCCGTCACCAGGCGCTTGAGATTCTGATCCCCCAAGCATCCACTGGCGGGGTGGTGGATGGCAAGAGAAAAATGCAAACCGGTGGGGTTACTTGAGGCCAATCACTCCAGGGGCAATATGTAGGCGTCCAGGGCCAGAAATTCCTGAATATCCGGATCGGCGGAAGTCACGAAACCAGCAAGCGGGCCGAAGTAACGCGCCCGGCATTGGTCCAGAAAGAGCACGGTGTCGGCCAAACTTTCGGCGAAACGCACGTCATGCGTGACGACAATGCTGGTGAAACCAAGCTGGCGCTTGAGGCGCTGGATGAGGTTCCCGAGGCGGCGCGCGATGAGCGGGTCAACCATGGTGGTGGGCTCGTCATAGAGCACCACCTCCGGCTGGGCGGCAAGAGCGCGGGCGATTGCGACCGCCCGCTTGCGTCCCGTCGAGAGGCTGGCGGGCAGGTTTTCCGTAACGTCCTCGGCGCCCACCAAGCCGATGAGCCGGTTCACAATCTGATCCACCTGATCGTCGGCCAGCCCCCCGCGTTCTCGCAGGGGGAAGGCGACGTTCTCGCGCACGCTCAATGAATCGAAGAGCGCGCCATTTTGAAAGACCATGGTGATGCGTTTCCTGACGGCGCGCATGCCCTCTTCGTCCAGATCCGTGATCTCGCGGCCTTCCACAAGAATGGAGCCGGAATCGGGCTTGAGAAATCCCATGAGAAGACGCAGCGACACCGATTTCCCCACGCCGCTGCGTCCCAGGATGCAGAGGGTCTGGCCGCGATCCACGGTGAAGCTCACGTCTTCGAGCACCGGCCGGTCATTGAAACCGATGTTGACGTGGTTGAAAACGATGATCGGTCCCGGAGGCGTTTCGGTGGGCGCTGCCGCCGTCTCTTCCGCGTCGTCAGGAGTCGGGTCCAGTTCTTCGAGTTCGTCCGCAAGCGGCTCCAAAGGCTCAGGTTGGGAAGATGGATCGGACATGGCGCTGAGTTCAGATTACGCGACCCGCCGTCCCGCTTGCGCCAAGGCTACGGGAGTTGAGAGAGCTTTCGGCGCGCTCGAGCTCCTGGGGCGTGTTCACGTTGAGAAACCACCACATCGCCGGCAGATTACGCGGATCGGCAAGTTGCCCGGCCTGGATGAGGAGTTCGACGGGTGTCCGGCTGACCGACTGACGGAACGAGGCTGCGGCCGCCTGAAACCCCAAAAGGCACCCGCGACGGCCGGCGTCGAGTTCGGAATGGAGCGCGGGCAGAACGCCGCGCTCCAGCACGGCCGGAAAGGTCTGGGCCACTCCGCCGATGGATGGAATGGTGACCGCGTGGGCGGCGACGCTGGCGAGATGGACAAGATACGCAATCAGCGGAGCGGGCAGCAAGGGAAGATCGACGGGCAGAAAGACGGCGTAACCAGCGGAAGTAGAGGCCAGGGCGGCGCAGATGCCTCCAAGCGGGCCTTCGCCGGGGCGGGAATCGGCAACCACCGGGCCAAATTCCGCGACCGGCGCGCTCGCGCCCGCGATCGCGGGTTCCAAGCCGGCGTCGCGCAATATGGACATTGCGTGCAGGATCAACGGCCGGCCCGCCAAAGGAAGCAAGGCCTTGTCACGGCCCATGCGGGTCGATTGGCCGCCGGCGAGAACGAATCCGGCCACGTCCGGATGGGAATGAGAGCGCATCTTCGACCATTCCGGGGTTTTCCACGCATCGCGGCCATTGGGCGAAAAGACCGGGCAAACGCTCTCCGGCCGGCGCTGCCGAATCGATGGGTTGAACCCATCCGCGCATGATCCGATCAGCGTCCGGCCTCCTCCAAAAAGCGGATCAGCGACTGGATGCCCAGCGCGAAGTTCTGGAGATTGAACTTCTCGTTGGGTGCGTGGAGATTGTCGTCGGGAAGGCCAAAGCCCATCATGACGGTGGGCAGGCCGAGATGGCGGGCGAAGTCGCCGACGATGGGAATGGAGCCGCCGGCGCGAATGAAAACGGTGTCGCGGCCCCAGACTTTGCGCAGAGCCCGCGTGGCGGCCTGGATATAGGGATTATCGACAGGAACCAGACACGCATCGCCCGAATGAATCAGTCGGACAGCGACATCCACGCCGGGGGGAGCAATTTTTTCCACGTAGCTCTTATAGAGAGCGAAGCTCTTCGCCGGAGTCATGCCCGGAACCAGGCGCATGGATACTTTGGCGAGCGCTTTGGCGGGAATGACGGTTTTGGCTCCGGCGCCCGTAAAGCCGCCCGGCATGCCGTGAATATCGAGTGTGGGGCGGGCCCAGGTGCGCTCCAGGACGCTGTAACCTGGCTCGCCGACCAGCTCCCGCGAGCCTACTTCGGCCATGCGGTACTCTTCTTCGTCAAACGGCAGGTCGCGCCAGGCAGATAGTTCCTCAGGACTGGGCGGAACAATGCCGTCGTAGAAGCCCGGGATGAGAATGCGGCCGTCTTCGTCTTTGAGCTTGGCCAGAATCTGCGCCAGCGCGACGAAGGGATTGGGCGCCGCCCCGCCGTATTGCCCGGAGTGCAGGTCGGTCCGGGCGCCGCGCACTTCAATTTCGGTGTAGATCATGCCGCGCAGGCCCACGCAAAGGGTGGGCAGGCCGGGCGCAAACAGCTCGGTGTCGGAGACCAGGGCGAAATCCGCCTTCAAGTCGGGCGACTTGGAAGCCACAAAGGCGGCAATTCCTTCCCCTCCGACCTCCTCTTCGCCTTCGAACAGGATCCGTATATTCAACGGCAGCGATCCCTGGGCGGCCAGCAGCGACTCGAGCGCCTTGACCTGCGCCCAGACCTGACCCTTGTCGTCCACCGCGCCGCGAGCGTAGAGATTGCCGTCGCGCTCCGCCGGCTCGAAGGGCGGCGAAAGCCACTCGTCGAGAGGGTCGGGCGGCTGCACGTCATAGTGGCCATACACCAGCGCCGTGGGCTTGCCTGGGGCGTGTAGCCAGTCGGCATAAACCAGGGGATGGCCCGTAGTCTCAATGAGGTGCGCGTTCTCCATGCCGATGTGGCTTAACTCTGTCGCCAGCATCTCGGCGGCCCGTCGGCAGTCGGCTTTGTGCTCGGGCAACGTGGAGACGGACGCAATGCGTAGCAGCGATTTGAGTTCATTCAGAAACCTGGGGTGATTCTGGCCCGCGTAGCTGACCGCCGAGGACGACATACAACCACTCCCTTACAATGGGATTCGGACAACACCAAAGTATAGGCCCTCGCACGCGGCTCACCCCGCTCCCGGAAAGGAGGAATTTTTCTGCGACCTACTGTTTCAGCTTCGGGCGATGAAAGTGCGCAGATGACGTTTGCCGGTCGGGCGTCCATCCCGCAGCGACCGAATCCGTCCGCATCTCTGCTTACTCAGCCACACCTCCAAATTCAGCGGGCGCACCCCCGGCACACCGTTTATCCTGGGAAAAGATCATGACTGCCCATCGGGTCCGCCGGGCTTAAACTTAGAGTGTGTTTCAAAAAATACCGGCTCGGGCTAAGGATAAGGGACTGAAGCGCAATATCCGTTGACGGCTGGCTCCGCCTGCAGGCACGCCGATCCCGGGCGCCTCTTGAGACCAACATTTTTTGGAAAGTCACCTGAAGGGTTGGCCGAGGTTGGGCGCATCGTAGAGAATTGAATCTACGGAACAACTCTAATCCCCTGTTTTCGGAAAAGTCTGTATGGAAAACGGAGTAAAAGTACTGATCATCGAAGACGAGCCCCACGCCCTGATGGGCCTTGCGGAGTTGATCTCCGGTTGGGGGTATCGAACCCAAACGGCGCGAGACGGCATCGAAGGGTGGGAGAAGGCGCTTGCCTGGGAACCGGCCATCGTCGTGACTGACTTGAAGATGCCCCGGTTGGACGGCATGGGGCTGTTGTCCAGGCTCGCCGAAGGGGGGACAGGCCTGGACGGCAATCTGGCCGTGGTGGTTCTCACCGCGATGGGGTCGATCGAGCAGGCCGTCGACGCAATGAAATTGGGAGCCTACGACTTCCTGCAGAAGCCGGTGGATTCCACGCGGCTGCGCACCATTCTGGCGAACGCAACCCGGCAACGCGAGACGGCGATCCAGTTGGAGGTGGCGCGGCGGCGGCTGCGTGAGACCGGCGTCCTGGGCGCGCTGGTAGGCGGTTCGCGGGCCATGCGCGAAATCTTCGCGCTCATCGAACAGATCGCGCCCTCCAGCGTTCCGGTGCTGATAACCGGCGAAAGCGGCACCGGCAAGGAGTTGGTGGCGCGGACACTGCACGAGCTGAGCCCGCGCAAGTCACGGCCCTTTGTCGCCGTCAATTGCGCCGCCATTCCCGAAACGCTGATCGAGAGCGAAATCTTCGGCCACGAAAAAGGAGCCTTCACCGGCGCGGCTGAGCGGCGGGCAGGCTGCTTCGAGCTCGCTTCGGGGGGGACGCTGCTGCTCGATGAGGTGGGCGAAATGCCGATCGGGACCCAAGCCAAATTGCTTCGCGTCCTCGAAGAGCGCAAGCTCCGCCGCCTGGGCGCGCGCACCGAGCAGGAAGTGGATGTGCGGGTGCTCGCCGCCACCAATCGCGATCCCAACCTCGCCGTTGCGCAGGGACATCTGCGCCCCGACCTCTTTTACCGGCTCAACGTTTTCAACATTAATATGCCGCCGCTGCGCGAGCATATGGAGGACCTGCCCGCCATGGCCGACGCCATGGTGAACGAGATGAACCAGAAGCACGGGCGCAGAGTGTCGGGCGTCGCGCCCTCGATGCTGGACCGGATGATGGAATACAACTGGCCGGGCAACGCCCGCGAACTACGCAACAGCATCGAGCGGGCGGTGATTCTGTGCCCGGATGGCACGCCGCTGGACGTGGGGCATTTGCCTCCGGGCTTTGGCAAAGCGCAGCCGCCGGCGGAGCAAAATGCCGGCCCCGGCGTGGTCCCGGTGCACGTGGGCGCGACCGTTGACGAGGCGGAGCGCCTGCTCATTCTGCGCACCCTTGAAGCCACCGGGCAAAACAAGACGCGCGCGGCCGAGATCTTGGGCGTGAGCCTCAAGACCTTGCACAACAAACTCAAAATGTACAGCGGCGCCCGGGAATCTCCAGCCGCTTGAGGGCCCTCGGAGACCGAATGGTGATTTGAAACGCGCGGGGCCCGATCTCGTCGGCCTCGTAGTTGCTTCTTGCGCATGCTCTTGCACGTTCGTTGGGCGGGCGCCGGCAGTTTTGGGCCACACCACCCGCATGAAAGCATGCTTTCCGGGCCACATGATTTCCTAAACCGCCGCAAATGCGTAAAATCGAGTCCATGCCTCTCATTCCCGGCTGACTCGAGAGAGACTCCGCATTGACGCCATGCGCGTGAAAACCAAACTCGTCCTCGCGATTACCGCGCTGGTGTTTCTCATCGCCGGAGTTCTCTCGCTGGTCTATGTAAGCCAACTGCTTCACGCAGCCGTCCAACAATCCTACGACACGAACAAAGTGATCGCCGAACAGGTGCGCTACGCGCTGCAGGAGGCGCTGGAGAACGGTCTGGAGGGCCAGACCTTCGATCCCAACCATCCCGATCAATTGCGCGTTCTGGCGGCTGAGGCCGCCCGCAGCGATGAGACGTTGCAGGCCATGGTGAACTCGGCTGACCGCTACTCGCTCACGGTCTACGACATCAACATCGGCGACAGCCAATCCAACACGTTGCTGAGCACCAACGCCGACAATGAAGATAAGCCTCTACCGGTGCGGCCCAACTACGATCAGTTGCTGAAGGCGAACCCTATTCAGTTGATGAGGGAAGTCTTCGGCGAACCCAAGGTGTACGATGTGGTGGCTCCACTCGATCGCAATGGGCAACCCTTCGCCACCGTGAACGTGGGCGTGCGCACCACACTGTTGCGCGCCTTTTATGCGCCGTGGCTGGCTGAGGCGTTTACGTTGATGGGCCTTGCCCTCCTCACCGCGCTGCTGTTCGCCTTCCTGTTGGGCAACCTAGCTCTCCGGCCGATGGCCAAGATCAGCCAGCAACTCGACTATTGGACCGCGGCCAGCAAAGCCGCGAGTAAGCCGGAAGCACTGGCGATCGAGGAGCAGGGCGAGGCTCCGGAAAAGAGAGAAGCAGCGCAAAAGCAGGACATGGAGGAGCAGGTTTCCAGCAAGATCGAAATGATCGGACAGCGCATGCGCAACGTCGAAGAGGTGTTTTCCGCGTTGCGGGAGAACCTCGATCAGATTCTCGGCAACCTGCAGGACGGCATTCTTCTGTTTACCGCCGAGGGGCGGGCGGTGTTGGTTTCGGAGTCGGCGCGACGGCTTCTGCAGATTCAAGGCGAAGATGTCCTCGGCCGACGGGCGGAAGAGATCTTCGACCGCTCCACGGTGCTGGGCGCCGCCCTGATGGAAGCGCTGGAATCCGGCGCCGCGCTGTTTGAAGAAGAGATTCGCACCGAAACCGGCCGCCGGATTCAGGTTTCGGTGGAGTCGATCCACGATATCGAAAAGCGGCGCGGGCTCGGCGCCCTGGTCACCTTGCACGATCTCGAGTCGGCGGCGGAGATTGAATCGGAGCTGGAGCTTTCGCGACGCATGGCGGCCATCGGCAGGCTCACGTCGGGCGTGGGCCATGAGGTGAAGAATCCCATCAACGCCATTGTGGTCCATCTGGAGCTGCTGAAATCCAAGCTGCGCGATCCCGAATCACCGGCGTTGCGCCACCTGGAGGTGATCGATGCCGAGATTCATCGCCTGGACCGCGTGGTGCAAACGCTGGTGGATTTCTCCCGCCCCGTCGAGCTGCAGCTTCACGAGCAGGATTTGCGCCCGGTCATTGCCGACGTGCTGGCCCTGGCCCGCGATGAGCTGTTCACCCGAAATGTGGAGCTGGTGAGCCGCATGCCCGCCGAACCACTGACCGCCAACGTGGACGCCGACCTGCTCAAGCAGGCGGTGCTCAACGTGATCCAGAACGGAGCCCAAGCCATGCCCGAGGGCGGCCGGCTCGAAGTGGCCCTCGAGGAGGAACGGCGGCAGCCCAGCGGAGGCAATGGATTCGCGCCCGCGGGTCCGCCGGGAATGAGATCTGCCGTGGTCCGGATTGTGGACCAAGGTCCCGGAATTCCGGACGAGATCCGGGAGAAGATCTTCGACCTGTATTTCACCACCAAAAGTGAGGGCAGTGGAATCGGGCTGTCCATGACATATCGAATCTTGCAGTTGCATCATGGAAGCGTAGAAGTACAATCAAGAGTAGGCCGCGGGTCGGAATTCAGGCTGCGAATTCCGCTTGCCGCCGCCGATTGGGGCCGCCGGCATCTTCAGCCGGCTAGCGTTGACAGCGAGAAGGGACTCGTAGGATGAGAAAGCCCGCATGGCGCCTGGCGTGGCTTTTGCCGCTGCTGCTGACGGCCTGTTTTCACAGGACGCATCAAGTGCAGACTCCCGCCGTGGCGCCTCCGGTGACCAATCTGCCGCCGCCCAACACCGCGCCTGTCGATTTGCCGAAGTCGGCCACGAGCATCCCTACCCAGCCCACCGAAAACGCTCAGATTGTCGCCGAGAAGCTGCCCCCGAAGCCGCCCCACGTCCGGCGCCACAAGCCGCCGCCGGACAAGAACCCTGAGGTGGCGTCCGTGGAGACTCCTGAAGTCAGCGCCGTCGGCCAGCTTTCCACCGACGATCCACCCGATTTTCGTGTCGAAACAGAGGAATTGATCGCATCCACCGAAAAGGGGTTGAATAGTCTCAATCGGCAGCTCAGCGACTCCGACAAGAAAACTGCGGATCACGTTCGCGATTTCCTCAAGCAAGCCCGGGAGGCGCTGGCCTCCGGCGACATCGACGGCGCGCACACGCTGGCCGCCAAAGCCAAGGTGCTGCTGGCGGAATTGGTTCAGTAGCGCCCGCATGCTTCCCGCGCTGCGAGATCGAGCGTGGTTCCCTGTCTTACAGTTCTCCCCAGCTCAGCTTGCTTCGCAGCGCCTCGAAGAAACCGCTGTCGCCCAGGCGGACCAGTTTCACCGTGTAGCTGGAACGGTGACAGCGCAGTTCGTCGTCTTTTTGCAGTTCGACTGCCTGCTGTCCATCCACAGTGAGCAGGGCCAGATTGGGAATGCCTTCCACGCGCACCGCCAGCGAAGCGTCGCCGCGCACCACAATGGGCCGCAGGGTCAGTAGATGCGGACAGATCGGCGTCACCACCATAGCGTCCACGTCCGGAGTGACGATCGG
Organism: Acidobacteriaceae bacterium; assembly: GCA_030041305.1. Classification (GTDB taxonomy): domain Bacteria; phylum Acidobacteriota; class Terriglobia; order Terriglobales; family Acidobacteriaceae; genus Telmatobacter. Next base: position 36,224 of record JASHOC010000174.1, on the reverse strand, counting down.
GCCGTTGGCGGCCAGGGTGTACGCCGTCGATCCGGTAGGCGTGGAAACGATGACGCCGTCGGCGCGAAAACGGGCTACGCTCTTGCCGTCCAGCACCACGGCGAACTCGCCCATGCGGGCAATGTCGCCCTTCGACACCACTACTTCGTTAAGGGCCTCGTGGCTGGAGTGCTCGGCGCCGTCGCGCCACAGCGAGGCGTGGAGCATGGCGCGCTCGTCGACGCGAAAGCAGCCGGAGCACCAGCCCTCCAGCGTGGAATACAGGTCGGTGAGACGAATCTCGGTCAAAAAGCCGAGGAAGCCCAGATTCACGCCCAGGATCGGCGTACCCACCGTGGCGAAGACCCTCGCCACCGCCAGCAATGTGCCGTCGCCGCCCAGAACGATGACCAACGCGGGCGACCAAAAGGGCATCTCCGCGCGCTCCACCACCGGCGCGCCCGACGCATACTCGGCGCCTTCGCGGTCCACCAGCAGCTCATAGTCACGGGCGCGCAGCCAGGCCACCAGTTCCGGCAAAATTCGGCCAACCTCTTCCTTGTGCGGCTTGCAGGCGATGGCGACGCGAGTCATGCGGTCCCAGTGTAACGGATAGGTCTGCGCAGCCAGGAGCGCTCCTCCAACAAAATGCTAAGAAAAGAAAATATCCACATTACTGGGAGCACTTGGATGGGGGTACAATGGCCTCCATCATTGGGCCAAAAAAACAAGCGCCACAAAACAAGATTCCGGCTCAAGAGGAAGCTCTGCGCGAAATGGAACGTGCGGGGCAGACAGAGCGGATCTGTCTCCGCATGCCAGTAGACCGCAGCCAATCCCCTGATAAGCATCATCGAGGTTGGCCAGGAAAATTCGCCGGACCCTCATAGACAGAGACGGATCACGGATGCCGAGGTAAGGGATCGGGAAAAGCCGACGCCGATTAGAAATCCCGGCTGGCTGGAAGTCCCCGCCCGCGTCCGATTAACCATCCAAAGCAGGGCCGCGCCCGCTCGATCGCGCAACGCAGACGGGAGAAAAGAGCATGGCTGATTATCTCTGGGTAACATTCATTTCCAACGATCCCAGCAACAGGATACTGGTGTGCTCGTCAACCAACGGGACCTCGTGGTCGAAATCCCTATACTTCGAGCAGTCCAGTAAGCTCCAGCCAGCCATGGCGACCTTCCTCGATTGTGTCTTCGTCGGGTTTAATTCCAACGATCCCAGCAACAGGGTCCTGCTGAGTTATACGCCCAACGGCGTGGCCTGGTCGACCACCAACATCAGCCAGACGAGCACGTACGCGCCGTCATTGGCTGCGTTTAACAATCGGCTCTATGTAGCCTTTCATTCCAACGACCCTTCGGACAGGATTCTGTTGAGCTCCAATTCCAGCCTCACGGGCTGGTCGCCACAAACTACTTTCGTCAACCAAACCTGCCAATTCGCGCCGTCTCTGGCGGTTTTCAACAATCGGCTTTACGTCGCTTTCATTTCTCAGGATTCGAGCAACAGGATACTCTTGTGCTCGTCTTCCGACGGCTCCGCGTGGCCGACCGATACGACAACTTACACCAACCAGACCAGCAAGGCTTCGCCGGCTCTCGCTGTCTTCAACAATCGGCTTTACGTCGCATTTCATTCCAACGACCCTTCGAACAGGATCCTGCTATGCTCTTCGCCGGATGGCTCCACGTGGTCGACTGATACGACGACTTACATCAATCAGACCAGCAAGTACGCGCCTGCTCTGGCGGTTTTCAACAATCGACTTTACGTCGCTTTCATCGCCAACGATTCGTCCGATAGGGTCCTGGTTTGCTCCTCGCCCGATGGCTCCACTTGGTCAACTGACACCACCACCGACTTTGGCCAGACGAGCAAATTAGCCCCGGCTCTCGTGGTGGCTCCTTTCCCACCCCATACTTCTTCTGAGCCGGAACCCGAACCGGAGCCCGAGCCTGAACCTGAACCCGAGCCAGAGCCCGAGCCGGAACCCGAGCCCGAGCCCGAGCCTGAACCTGAACCCGAACCCGAGCCAGAGCCTGAGCCGGAACCCGAGCCCGAGCCTGAGCCGTGTCCGGAGCCTTGCCCTGAACCTTGCCCTGAGGGGTAATTGTCCATGAGGCCGAGAGTCAAGGAAGAGATATTCCTGGCCTTTTGGCTATGCGAACCAAGCGCCGCGGTTTGCCCGCTGTAACCAGCCTCGGGCTCCCTGGGTCATTTCCAATTGGACGCATGATTCCGCGGCCGCGAGTAGAGATACATCATGTCCGATTCAACCTCGCAAAGTACGGAGCTCTCTTACCAGAGGAAACTCGCGACTCTCGTTGAGCTTTATGCTGAGCTCGACCGGCAATCGCGCCCCTCGAGCCAGATCCCCCGTAAGCGCCTCGGTCCAGCGGAATTCTATGAGGATTATTTTTATCCCAATCGTCCCGTGATCGTGGAAGGACTGATGACGGATTGGCCGGCATTGACCAAGTGGACCCTCCCGTGGCTGCGTGCGCAATTCGGCGATTATGAGTTCGAAGTGCATGCAAACCGGACTCTCGATCCGAAGTACGAACAGCACTTCAGGCGCAACTGCTCAACCATGAACTTCGGCGCCTTCCTCTCCATACTGGAGAGTCCGCAAGAGACAAACGATGTTTATCTCGTGGGGCGCAACGTTTTCCTGGAGCGTCCCGAATTCCGCCGGATGCTGGAGGACATTTCGAACCCGAACGGCTTTCTCGATCCTGAGACGATGAACCACCCCAACGTCAAACTGTGGATAGGGCCGCGCGGAACCGTAACTCCCCTGCACCATGACCGCGGCAGCGTCTTCTTTGGCCAAATAAGCGGGCGCAAGCAGGTGAAATTCATTTCCCCATTTCATTTGCCATCGTTGTACAACGATCCCGATACCTGCTACAGCGATGTGATTCTGGACCAGGGCGCCGACCTGAACCGATTCCCGGAAATGCGCAACGTGGTTATTCGCGAAGCTGTAATCGGACCCGGTGATTTTCTCCTGATTCCGGTCGCCTGGTGGCACTGGGTGCGTGCGCTCGATCCCAGCATCAGCCTAACCTTTAAAAACTTCATCTTTCGAACGGGGAGGATCGCATGGAACTACAGGTAGAACAGGCCCCCAGCGCGCAATGGTCAACAAGTGTGCTGTGCGATGCGCCACGAATTGCTTTAGCGATTGACGCCGTGAGCACAGAATTGGCCGAATCTCTCATCGGTTTGGCGGAGCCGCGACTGCAAGACGGTCTCCTCAGCGGGAGCCATGGAGGTGTTGTTGGGAGCGCACGAACCTGTCAGGTCACTTGGCTCTCGCATGGCGAAAATCCGGCCGTGCGAACCATCGTCGATATCATGGCCGCAATCGCCGGCCTTCCCAGTCATCATGCAGAACGGTTGCAGGTAATCCGTTACTCGCAGGATGGCCAATACCGCCCCCACTTTGACAGCTACGATCTGGACTCGGAGCGCGGCCGCAGATGCACGGCAGTCCGAGGACAGCGCACCCACACTGCATTGCTTTATTTAAATGACGGTTTTTCGGGGGGCGCTACAGTGTTTCCACGTTTGGGCCTGGAGGTTCGTCCGCGCCAAGGCGCCGTACTGACGTTTGACAACTGCAGGAGCGGAAGCGCCCTCCGAGATGACAGATCACTGCACGCAGGCGCTCCGGTCGAACAGGGTGAAAAATGGGCTGCAACGTTGTGGTTCAGGGAGCGATGAAGAGACCGGCGCGCTCCGCGCGAAGAGCAAAAACTCGCGGTTGCCTTCGGCGCCGGTGATGGGTGAGCGGATGGTTTCCAGAAGTCGAGCATCACGCCGGGACTCGCAAACCCATAGCCCCTCCTTGCCTGCCGCATTCTCTGGGCCTGCGGCCATCCGGACGTAAGACCGCCGCTCCACCTGACGCCGTGGGCGATGAGCACACCGGTGCGGGCGGCGCCGTGACGCCGCCCGCGGGTAGTAAGAGCTGAAGGATGGACGCCGGAGACCTTGTTTACTCGGGCTGCACAACCAATGCCGCCGGGCTGGAAATCGAATACGGCGATCCTGGCGCCTGGGCTGCGCTGGTGGGCGTCACCGTGAAGACAAACAGTTGGTTGGACTCGGTGCTGATAGCGTAGAGGTGATTGTCATTGTCCCAATAGCACATGTCGATCTCCTGATTCACCAGAAGCCCGGTGTTCTCCGTCGCCTGTCCGTCGGGGTTGAAGTTGAAGATCTGCAGCCCGCCCGTTCCCGCTGCCGTCCTTCCTGCTACCGCCAGCAGGTTGCCCGAGGGCGACATGGACAGCCAATCGATCGTCTGCACATCCACGCTGGGCATGTTCGAGTAGGTGCTGTTGGTGCTCACTGTGCCGTCGGTGGTGTCGATCGCATAGGTCGCGATCTGGTCCGGATAGCTCGGCCCGACGCCCCAGGAAACCGCTACCGCGAAGTGATTGGTCGGGTCCGGGGTGGCGTACCACAGGCACTGCTGCACGCCCTGCACCGGCGGCTGGCCAGTGGGGAAGGGAGCGATCAGTTGCAGATCGACCAGGTTGCCGTTGGTCTGCTTCTTGTATCCCGTAATGTTCTCGACGCCGAGGTTGCACCCCACCGCATAGGTGTACAGGTTGTCGGCGGCCACCATCATCGGCGGCTGGATGTACTGGCTGGCGGTTGACGACGTTCCCAGGTACCCCAGCAGGCCCGTGTCCGCGTTGATCCCCCACGATTCGTAAGTTCCCGTTTCGTCGCCTTCGCACATCGCGTCGGAAACGAACTGGTATAGATGCCTGTCGGTATGATCCACCACCAGGAAACCTCCCTGGTTGCAGTCGTTGCCCTGTCCATGATGCTGGATATTGGTGTCGCCGAGGTATTGCAATGCTCCATTGGACTCGATCCGGTAGGAGAAGATTTGACGCCCGTCGTCACTGAGAATGTTGTCGGAGCCGAACAGGTAGGTTCCGTTGACGGCCATCCAGTAAAGGTTGTCGGCCCAGGGCGAGCCGGGAATCGGGGTGAGTTGGCCGTTGGAGTCGGCCGCAAAGCCAACCACGCGGCTATGATAAGTTCCCATGTATTGGCTGGCCACGTAGATGTACGCTACCGGCGAGGAAGTAGCTGCTGCTGCGGCGCCGGCGGCTGTCCCCCCGCCCGCGAATGCGATCATGCAGGCGAGCACGCCTATCTTTGACGTCATACTGGCACCTCCTGAAAGGGTATGGCCCGAGGTCCGGTTAGATGCATTCCCATCGTCACGCGATGGCTCGACGATACTACGGCCTTTTGTCCTCCGCAAAGGCCGCTCCACATATGCCAAATTCTGCCCCTCCCGGGGCGCCAGCCAAAGATCAAAATGGCTGCTCTCGCTCTGCTCTTCGGGTGTCAATTTGAGCGATTTCAGGCGCGCACGGCGTCCACTTGGCATACAGCAAAAACTCGCGGTTGCCTTCGGCGCCGGTGATGGGTGAGGGGATGGTTTCAACCACTTCCCAGCCGAGCGAACTGACGCTCGCGGCCACCTTGGCGACCGCCAACTCATGAGCGGCCGGATCGCGCACCACGCCGCCCTTGCCCACATGCGCGCGCCCGGCCTCAAACTGGGGCTTGACGAGGATCACGGCCTCCGTCAGCGAAGTGGCCGCGGCCAGCACGGCCGGCAACACCAGCGTGACGGAGATGAACGAAACGTCCATGACGAGCAGGCTTGCTTTCTGCTCACGTCCCGCGGAATCGAGCGGGCCCGTCTTATCCAGCGAGCCCGGTTTGAGCAGCCTCGCATTGGTGCGCTCGAGCAGCCGCACCCGCGGGTCGTTGCGCAGCTTGAGGGCGATTTGTCCAAAACCCGTGTCAATCGCAGTGACGTGGGCGGCCCCGTGCTGCAGCAGGCAATCAGTGAATCCACCCGTCGAGGCGCCGACGTCCAGGCAGGCGCAGCCCCGCACCTCGATCGGCCAGCGCTCCAGAGCGCCGGCGAGCTTGAGGCCACCGCGGCTCACGAAGGGCTGGTCTTCGCCCAGCAGCCGGATGGGCTCGTCGACCGGCACGGCAGCTCCAGGTTTTTCCACCTTCTGCTCGCCCACCAGCACGCGGCCGGCGAGGATGAGCGCCTGGGCCCGTTCACGGCTGGCGGCCAGGCCGCGTTCCGCCACGAGCATGTCGAGCCTCGCTTTAGCCCGCCGGGTTTTGGCCGCATGGGGCATCGATGTCCGGCGTTTCTCCCGGCAAAACGGGCAAAGGGCCATTCCTGCCGCCGGTATGGCCCGTTTGGACCTGTCGACAAGATGAATTCCCAGCGCGCTACGGATTGGCCTGGCAATCGGCCAGCGTATACCCTGCGCCATACGTGGAAGCCATCAGTGCTGGCGGCAGATTGCAAGGCTGGCCGTACCCGGGCACACGGCTGCTGTAAAGGTCATTGCTATTGCTGGTCCCGTTGATGGTGGTTACACGCACGTCCATGACGTTGCCTTCCATCAGCAGCGTTGTGTCCACCAGATCCGTCTCGCTTTCGACGATGGTGAGGAAGGGACTATCGGGCGAGGCGACGTAGATCTTGCCGTACAGCGAATTCTCGGTGGAAACCACGGTGCGCGGATGACCGACCACGGTGAGCGTCTTCTCCACGGTGTGGCTGGAAAGATTCACAATCGTCACCGTGCCGTCGGTTTGGTTGGCGGTGTAAGCGCGTGTGCCGTCATAAAGAACAGTCACGCTGGCCGGGTTGGCGCCCACGGGGATGGTGTACGTCGTCCCAAACGTCGGGCTGTCATTGCCGTACTGATCGAGGCTGACATCGATGAGGCTGATCGTCCCGCCATCGTAGTTGGACACGACGAGTTGCTGCGTGGCCTGGTTGTACTCGGCGAAAACAGGTCCGGCAACGGCGGTCATGCCGGCGGTTCCGTTGGGCGGCGTAACGCCGGTGGCCGCGACCGCCGCGGTTGAAAGCGGCAGGATGGGATGCGTGAAATACGTCTGCCCATTTTGGTTCACGCAACCTGTTGGCGGCGGGCATTGGTCGTCCAGCGCGTTCGTCTGGCTGTTAATCACCGTGATGGTGTCGCTGCCGCGGTTGAGGACAAAGAGGCGCTGCAGGTCAGGGGTTTGGACGGCAAACACGGGACAGCGCGCATTCATGCTGCCCGCAGGAGAGTTGGTCGGGTTCGATGGATCGAGCACGATCGGAGCGTCGGCGGTATGGGTGGAAATCTCGATGGGCGTCACGACTCCGTCGACGGGCGCCGTGGTGGGTGAGTTGTTGCAGGCCAGACCGGTGGGGTCAGTAAATCCCTCGCTGACGATGTAATTGCGCTGTCCGGTCGTGGTGGGCGCGCCGGCGATGAAGGTCGGGGTGGGCGCGGGAATGGTTGGACTGCCCACGGGAACCGAGAGCGTGAACGTCTCCGGGCTGCCGGTTAAAATGTCGGCGGCATTGCCGTTCAAGTCGCTGATCCACATCCCCGAAGAAGGCGCATATGTGTTTACCGGCAGCGCCGTGGAGGGCAACGTGGTTGAAGTCTCGTCCCGCGGTTGAAGCTGGGCGGGGGTGAGAGGGAAATTGGTAATCGTGCCGTCATAGTTGATGGTATGGCCGGTATCACCGCCTTCATCGATGGTCATCGAAATCGGGCCGGCGCCGACCCCGAGGGGGGCCTCAGCCAGGATGGAATCCCCGGAGTAATCGATCAGCGCCCCGACGCCGGGCGTTGACGGCCCGGTCGAGGTGACCACCACGGCGTACGATGTGGGCTGTGCCGGGGGGCCGTTCGTGTTCACCGGCGTCACCACCGGCCGATAATTGTCGCCGCAACCGGCCAACAGGACCACGGCCGCTAGGGCGGCGCCCACCTGTGGCGAGCGCAGAAGCACCCGCCCAAAGCTCATTGCAAAAAGCCTCATCCCTGATCTTTCCTGTTACTTGCTGATTGTAAATCAGCGAGGCGGCGGCAAAGCCGTTGTGTCCGCCCCGGGGGAGGCGTCCCCAAGCCCCCGGCAGGGACCCCATACGCAACAGGGTAGGATGAAGCGTGACGCAACGAGAGTTGGCGTGGCAATCGAAACTGGTGTTGCTTGCCGTCGTGCCCATGGTGGCCGCGAGCACGGCGCTCGAAGGCCAATGGTGGGCGGAGCACCAGAGCGCGGTCGCCATTTGGACCCTGGGACTGAGCGCGCTGCTCGGCTTGGTGACCTGGGAGTTGCGCGCCGCCACACCCGCGGCGGCGGTTACCGGCGCGATCATCACCGCCAGCCTCATGTTCAGGACGGTGGTGTTTCCGTATGAGCCTTGGCGCACCGCACTCACGCCGGTGCTGGCCGTGTTTCTCTTAGCCTATGGCGCCACGCAGGTGGGACGCGCGAAAAAAGAGCGCCTCGGCACGGCGGAGCGCCGGACGGGCCGGTCGGCTGCGCAGGTGGCGGCCAACCTGGGCCTGGCCGCGCTGGCCACCAGCGAATTCGCGCATTCCTGGATGGTGGACCGCGGATGGTTCGCCCCTACGGCCACGGCCGCGTTCCCACTGTTTACCGCCGCGCTTGCGGCCATGGCCGAAGCTGCCGCAGACACGGTCTCCTCGGAGATAGGGCAGGTTTTCGGTGGTCGCCCGCGCATGATCACCAATCTGCAAGTGGTCGAGCCGGGACGGGACGGCGCCGTAAGCCTCGCCGGAACGCTGGCCGGAGGGCTGGCGGCTGGCGTCGTGGCCGGAGCAGGAACCCTGGCCCTGCGCGGCGATGCGCGCGTGTTCACGGCGAGCTGCGCGGGCGGCGTTTTCGGGTTGCTGTTCGACAGCCTGCTGGGCGCAACCCTCGAACCGAGTGGCTGGCTCAACAATGACGCAGTCAATTTTCTTTCTACGGCCGCGGCGGCCGGGTTCACTTTGGCCCTCGAAGCGCTCCGGCGCTGATGTAGCCGACCCCGCCAGCCCTGCCAATCCCGCACCCACGGGCTCCGCTAGGTCCGCCAAGCCCCGCCAACCCCGCTAGCCCTGCTAAGTCCGCTAACCCGCTAACCCCGCTTCAGTGCAAATGCAACCGCCAGAACGTGTAGCTGAGGATTTCGTGCGCAATGCGATCGAATTCCAGGGAGGCGTCTTCGATCGGCGCGGTGGGGCGGGGCGACGTTAAAATATCGAGCCCGTAGGCGGCGCAAAGGGCGTGAATGCGGAACAGATGCGTCCCATCGCTGACGATGACCAGCCGTTTGAAGCCATTGGCGCGGGCGATCACCGCCACGCGGCGGGCGGATTCCTCGGTGTCGCGGCTCTGGGTTTCAGCAATAATGTCTTGTTCGGGAACACCGCGGCTGATCAGGTAATCGCGCCCCACGGCCCCTTCTGTGTACTGGTCGCCGCCCGGGCCGCCAAGGGTGATGATCAGCGGGGCGATGCCGCGATGGTAGAGTTCGAGCGCTTGATCGAGGCGGGCGCGGTAAACGGGAGAGGGCCGGCCGTCGTACTCCGCGGCCCCGAACACGCAGATCGCGTCCGAGGGCGCAGCCTGATCCTCGCTGGCGTAGTGCTCAATTTGTGTATAAACCCAGCGGCACCACGCGAAGGCTCCTGCGGCCAACGCCAAAGCCACCACAACCGCCGCTCGTCGAACCCACTTGCGGTGCGCCGGGTTCACCCCCCGCCCCATACCGACCATCTTACCGCTGCAGGATCATCACCACTTCGTGCGTAGGGATGGCGCCTTCGCGCAGAATCTCCCAGCGGCCCGGCCCCAGGGAAAGATCGACGATGGTGGTGGGCAGCGCCCGGCCGGTGGGCCCACCGTCGACGATCAAAGGAATGCGGTCGCCGATCTGGTCGCGGACGCACGCGGCGTGCGTGCACTCCGAAGCGCCTTGCAGATTGGCCGAAGTGGCCGTGATGGGCAGGCCGAACTGCTCCACCACGGCGCGGGGAATCGCGGCGTCCGGCACCCGCAGCGCCACGTTGCCGGTGTTGGCGGTCGAGCGCAAGGGCAGCTTGCTCCCGGCGCGGACAATAATGGTCAGCGGCCCAGGCCAGAACCGGTCGGCAAGCTTGTCGAGCATCGCATCGGAGTCCCGCGCCAGCGTATACGCTTGGGCCAGGCTGGCGATGAGCAGCGAGAGGGGCTTGTGCTTTTGGCGCGTTTTGATCTGGTAAATGCGTTCCACCGCGTAGAGATTGACAGGGTCCACCGCCAGGCCGTAAAAGGTGTCGGTGGGCAGAGCGATCACATCACCTTTGCGCAGGCAGGAGACAATATAGTTGATCCGGTCCGGTTGAGGTTCATCGGGATGGACGCGCAAAATCTCCGCGGACAAGAAAGCCTACCTCGGTTCGCGAAAAAAAGCAGACGTTACAAAGACGGAAACTAACACAGCACCAGCCGCGGTGCAAGCCGCGGCGCCCGCCGCCGGTCAATTCGGCCCCTCCGGCCTTCCTCCCGAGCCCGGTAAAACGGCATAGAATCGGCTCAGCACGCACGAGTCGCCCCATGCCTGCTCGCATTGTATTCAGTCAGCAAAACGGCCGCCTCAAAGAGCTTCGGAAGGCCTTCGCCAGCCCTGGCCGCAACGGCCAGCGCCGGGCCGGGATCGAAGGGACGCACCTTCTCGAGGAGGCGCTGCGCTCGGGCGTACGGGTTCCTTGTGTCTTCGTCGCCCGAGGCTTTGAAAGCCTGCTGCAATCTCTTCCGCTGCCGCCCGAGACCGAAGCTCTGCTCGTACCCAGGCCTTTGCTGGACTCTGTGCTGGCCACGGAGACGCCGCAACCCCTTGCTGCGCTAGTGGAGACGCCCGATTGGACCTGGGCGCACCTCTTCAAACCTGCCCCGGCCATTCATTCCATATCCGAAGAGGATGGCGCCAACCAGCCCTCTTCGGGCGTTGCATTAAAACACGCCCGGGCAACCCGTTTCAGCGGATCGCGCGCCCCAAAAGGCAAACGAAATCAGAGAGCTTCGGCCCCAGCTCCTCACACAGCCGGGCTCATCCTCGTTCTTGCCGGCCTCCAGGACCCCGGCAACCTGGGCACGATCCTGCGCTCGGCCGAGGCCTTTGGCGCCGGCGGCATCGTGAGCTTGCCGGGCACGGTCAGCGCCTGGAACCCGAAGGCGGTGCGCGCCTCGGCGGGCAGCGTTTTCCGGCTTCCCGTCATTCCGGCAAGCGCCGAGGCCTGCTTCGCGCGCCTCCGTGAAGCTGAGCTGAGAATTTGGACCACGGACGTCCGCGCCGCCAAGCCGGCTGACCTTATCGATCTCACCACACCTGTCGCCCTAGTCTTCGGCAATGAGGGCGCCGGCGTGCCGCCTAAGCTGGCCGCCATGGCCGATGGCGCCGTCACCATTCCTTGCCCCGGCCCCGTGGAAAGCCTTAACGCCGCCGTCGCCGCCAGCGTGCTGCTCTATGAAGCCGCCCGGCAGCGCCGCCGCCTGCCGGCGCTTCGCGGAGGCGCGTGATGAGCTTGTTCGACACGACGCCCGAAGCTGCACTGCGCTCGTCCAAAACCCCGCCCCACGCAGTGGCAATGGCGCCGTTGGCGGAGAGGATGCGGCCGCGGTCGCTGGATGAGCTGATGGGCCAGGAACATCTGGTCGGTCCCGGCAAGCCGCTGCGCGTGCAAATCGAGCGCGACGACGCCGGCTCCATGATCTTCTGGGGTCCGCCCGGCGTGGGCAAAACCACGCTGGCCAAAATCATTGCCGAAACCACCCAGGCGAGCTTCATCGAGTTTTCCGCCGTCACCAGCGGCATCAAGGAGATCAAACAGGTGATGGCCGACGCCGCCCGCGCGGCGGAAATGCACTCGCGCACCATCTTGTTTGTGGATGAGATTCACCGCTTTAACAAGGCGCAACAGGACGCGTTTCTTCCTTACGTGGAGCGAGGCACGATCCGGCTCATCGGCGCCACCACCGAGAACCCGTCGTTCGAAATTATTTCCGCCTTGCTCTCGCGCTGCCGCGTGTACGTGCTCGAACCGCTCAAAGAGGAGCAGATCGTGGAGCTGCTGCGGAGGGCCTTGGCCGATCGGGAACGCGGCCTTGGGGCCCTCGAGCTGGCTGCGGACGAGGACGCCCTGGAGCTGATGGCCGGCTACTCGAGCGGCGACTGCCGCAGCGCCTACAACGCGCTCGAAGTCGCGGCCCAGCTAGCCGTCGAAGCCGACAGGCGCATCACCAGGGCCACCGCCGCCGAAGCCGTGCAGAAGCGCGTGCTGATGTATGACAAATCCGGCGAGGAGCACTTTAACCTCATCTCCGCGCTGCACAAGAGCGTGCGCAACTCCGATCCCGACGCCGCGCTCTACTGGCTGGGCCGCATGTTCGCCGCCGGCGAAGATCCGCTCTACCTGGCGCGGCGCATCGTGCGCATGGCGATTGAAGACATCGGTCTGGCCGCGCCCGAGGCCATGAACCTCTGCCTCTCGGCGAAAGACGCGTACGACTTTCTCGGCTCGCCCGAAGGCGACCTGGCGCTCGCGGAAGCGGTGGTCTATCTCTGCCTCGCGCCCAAATCGAATGCGGTGTACACGGCTTATGGCGCGGTCCAGGACGACATCGAGCACACCCGCCAGGAGCCGGTCCCGCTGCATTTGCGCAACGCCCCCACGCGCCTGATGAAAGAGCTGGGCTACGCCGAAGGCTACAAGTATGCCCACGACGAAGAAGGCAAAGTCGCCGATATGGATTGCCTGCCGGATTCGCTCAAAGGCCGCAGTTACTACCAGCCCACGCAGGAGGGGCGCGAAAAGCAGCTCGCCGCGCGCATGGAGGAGATACGGAGGATTCGGGCGGGGAAGCGGCCACCGCCCGCTTGAGGCAGGTGGCGCACTCATCGCTTCTTCCCTGCGCTCAACAGAGGGAAGTACGCGCTGTGCCCTATTCATCGCGGTCTCATCGCGATGAGTGGGCGTCCGAACGACTTCATTCGCCAGACCACGATCGCAAGATCGGGCCAAGGCGCCACACCACCCGGAATTTCACTTCCCGTCTCCTCCGGCGCCGAGTCCGCACGCTGTGCTGTGAATCAAGCAGGAATTCAGGTTGGGCGGTTGTCCGCCAGCTTCGGCGTGTTTTAGAAGGACACGATGTCAGTCGTCCCGAAGAACGAACCAATAAGCCACTGTCATGCTGAGCACAGCGAAGCATCCGCGGTTGCTTTTCGGTCCGCTCCCAGAGTTATTTCCGGATAGCCGGTGATTGGCTCAAGACGTCTCGCCTCAGCGAGCATTTCGCGTTTTACGCGTGCTTTGGCGGCCAGTAGACGAGACCTGTAGTTGGGTGAGCGGCCAGCTTCAACTATCTTGGACTACTTTCACTAATCGCGCTTGTGGCCTTGATCGCTGAAGGTGATATACACGTCGCCTTGTGTGTGAATCTGGCCGGTCTTTTCGTTGTAGTCAACGCCATCAGCATGCAGCAATACCAGTGAATGAGGTATCCCGGGGTCTTCGCTTGCACTCCGACGCGGAACAGCATATGCGGGGCGCGGAATCATCGTCAATCTCACATCGCCTCTTAGCTGAAGAACATCTCCGGCTCCCGTGTTCGAGACAATCTTCTGTGCGCGGTCTGCTTCCATGCGGAATATCTCGTGGTGACCGTCCGGGAAAGCAAACACGAAATGAACTCGGTTCGGTTGTGCTTTCGTCTCTTGGCACACAGAGTGAGAAGCACAAGCGAGAAGCTGACATGCGATTGCGACACAAAGCAACGGGAGCCTCATTGTTCCTCCTGAAAAGCCGGGTCCAATTCCGGCGTAGAGTCGGCCAGTCTTTTAGACTCCCACAACTTTGTGACTGTTACCAATGGAGTTGTGCGGGCAAGTCGGACTGGGTAACAGATTGCGAGTGGATGGTCGGCTATTCGTCAGTTATATCGAAGTAAACACTTCTGGCTCGGGCGTCGGCAGACGGGCCAGTGCTCGGCGAACCACTTTTGTCGTAAAGTCGCCAAACCTTCCTTTCGAGTGAGCCATATCACCGGGAAGCGAAAACTCGCCGCGCAAAAGGCTCAAAATGGCGCCTATTTTCGGCTAAAAAACGCCCGATTTCACTTCAATTGCACTCATTCCAGCAACAATTGCAGCCATTTCGTCGCACCCGCAGCGCACCTCAACCGCCAATCTCCGCCTCGCTGGCTCGCTAACTCGCTAACCCGCTGACTCGCTGACTTGCTAACCCGCTGACCCACCCCCTCAAAAATTTCTGCCCCAATTGACCGGTAATTACGCGCTTTTCGTCATACTGGAACTATGCACACCGGAAAAACGATGGTTCGATCGGATTGGGAGGTTGTTCTCTACCCCAACGCCTCGAGAACTGCGAACTGAAAACTGCGAACTGAGAACTGTTTTGTGGCAATCCATAGTCAATCCGTAGCAGATTGCGAGGGAAGAAAACCGGCAAGACCCACAGAAAAGCCGAAGCGAGCGAAGCTAACTCCTTTGTTCTCTATATTCTGAAAATAAGTGTCCTGTTTTCATCGGGTTACGTCGAATTCGTCGGCGTAAGCTGCTGAAAACAAGCCGCTTATCGCCAGAATGGCAGGGGGGTAGGGGGTGGGGTGCTGACTGGTCACATCCCTGACAGATTCCACTTCGAGCTTTGACCCTCCGAGCGGGCCGGTCAAACTGGCCCAACGCCGGATGGGTGTCGAATTGGGGCTCCGGCCTGCCCAGCGTACACTGATTACGCTGACCGCCGGAAGCGCTCAACGGCCGCAATGATTCAAACCCAAGGAGGGCGACGTGAAAACCAGCGCACGTAATCAGTTTCAAGGCAACATCGCCGCCATCACCAAGGGCGCGGTCAACTCCGAAGTGACGCTCAAAGCCGCGGGCGGCGCGGAGATCGTGGCCATCATCACCAACGAAAGCGTGGAGCGCCTGGGCCTGGCCGTCGGCAAGCCCGCGTACGCGCTCATCAAAGCCACCTGGATCGTCCTCGGCAAAAACCTCGACCAGGCCAGACTGAGCACGCGCAATGTGCTCTGCGGTACCGTTGAGTCGGTGCACGATGGCACCGTAAACGCCGAAGTGATTTTGAAGCTGGCCGGCGGAGAGACCATCACCGCCATTCTCACCGAGACCAGCGCCCACGCCCTGGGACTTGCGGCCGGAGAACCGGCCTGCGCGGCCTTCAAAGCCTCTCACGTGATCCTCGCGGTAGACTGAAGACCCAGGCGCCAGACCGCCAGAACTACCATGAAAGCAGCCATCCTCACGGTGAGCGACAAAGGCGATCGCGGCGAGCGCGAGGACCGCAGCGGCCCGGCGCTGGCCTCATGGCTCGCGGAGCGCCAAGTCGAGGTGGTCTTCACCCGGCTGCTTGCCGACGAAGCCGGCGCCATCTCGGCGCAACTGGCCGGCTGGGCCGACCATGCCGACTGTGACCTGATCCTGACCACGGGAGGCACCGGCGTCTCTCCGCGCGACGTGACGCCGGAGGCCACGCGCGACGTCCTTGAGCGCGAAATTCCCGGCATCGGCGAAGCCATGCGCGCCAGCAGTCTCGCCAAAACGCCTTTTGCCATCCTTTCGCGCGCGGTGGCCGGCGTGCGCGGGCAAACTCTGATTGTGAATCTGCCGGGAAGCCCGGCGGGCGCCATCGAGAACCTTGCCGCCGTGTGGACGGCGGTGAAGCATGCGGTCAGCAAAATTCAAGGGGATACGAGCGACTGCGCTCGGGCCGCAGCGTCGGAGCCATCAACCCGCGCATAAACGCCGCGCATAAAGGCATCAGCGCGTGGCCGCCCACACGTGATAGCTGTTGAACAGAAATTGTCCGCCCAGAATCAGCAGCCACACCCAGAGCACAAAACGCAGCGGCCGGCGCGGAACGCGCGTGCTCAGCAGTGTGCCGCCGATGGCTCCGGCGGCGCCCCCGGCGATGAGTTGCAGCAGCAATCCCGGATTGGCGCTGAATGACAGCCAGTGCGCACCGCTGCCGATGAGCGACACCAGAAAGCCGAAGGCGATGTCGGTGCCCACCACCTGCGCCGGAGGCAACGGCGTGAGGCTCAGCAACGCGGCGCTGCCCAACGCGCCCGCGCCCGCCGAAGAAAAGCCGACTTCGGCGCCCACCGGAAACATGAGCCAGGAGAGCAACGGGCTGCGATCGCGAGCATTGCGGTCCTGCCGCATGGGGCGAAAAGAATAAGCAATCTGCCAGCTCGCCGTCAACACCAGAATTGCGCCGAGAATGGCGTCGAGCGTGTTTTCCGAGCCCGCAGTCGCCAAACCGCGCAAGCACAGCGCCCCCAGCAGAACCCCGGGCACGCCGCCAAGCAGCATGTAACCGAGCGTGCGCCAGGCTACGTTGCGGTGCGCGATTTGCGCCGGCACAAGAATCAGCTTGACCGCGGCGGCGAACATCAGTCCGATGCCCACCGCGATGTGCGCCGGCACTTTCAAAAACAGCACCAGAATGGGCACCGTAATGGTGCCTGCGCCCACTCCGGTCAGCGCGATAAACAGCGCAATCACGAATCCGATGACGTATTGCATGGTCCGTTCGTAGTTCTCAGTTCTGTCAGTTCCTAGTTCTCAGTTCGTAGTTCCTGATTCCTCGTTCTCAACTCCCAGCTCCTAGTTTTCGATCGGCGGAACCGATCTGTGAACTGTGAACTGAGAACCGCCTTTCCGACTGCGAACTATGAACTGGGAACTGGTTGAATGTGAATGCCGCACTCCACTTTGCGTCCGCCCCAGCGCCCTGACCGCGGATCGTTGGGATCGAGCGGCAGCGAGGTGCACGGCTCGCAGCCGATCGACGAATAACCGCGCTCATACAGCGGCAGCAGGGGAATTTCAAGCTGCTCGCACGCGTACCACACGTCGCGCGTCGTCCATGCAGCCAGCGGCGCCAGTTTCAACACCTGTCTGCCCCCGGGCAGCGCGAACAACGCCCGCTCTTGGAGCGCCGCGCGGCTGCGCGCCTGTTCGCGCCTCAGGCCGGTGATCCATACGCGATACCCGGCCACGGCTTTGAACAGCGGCTCGACCTTCCGCAACCCGCAGCAGCGGTCGGGCGCGATCTGATACAGCAGTCCGTGTTCGGCCTCCTGTTCGGCAACGGTCTTTTCCGGCAACAAATTGATTAAATTCAGTTCCCACTCGCCCGCCATGCGATCGCGATACGCGTAGGTCTCGGCAAAGTGATACCCGGTGTCGAGAAAAAGCACCGGAATCTCCGGGTCGAGCGCGATGGCGAGCTTCGTCAGCAGCATGTCTTCGGCCTGGAAGCTGCAAGTCAGGCATACATCGCCCCGTCCTCGGATCTCGCCGGCCAGCGCGGCGCGCACCTCGGCCAGCTTGGCGTCGACTTCAGCGGCAATTTCCGGTGTGCCCATCACAAGCCTGCTTTTTCCGTGGAAATAAAAATTCCTACGCGGCGCAGAAGCTCGTGTACGGCCGCGACCGCGCGCATCGGATTTTCGGCGTCCAGCGAAAGCTCCAGGCCCTCCACGCGCGCCGTCAACATGGCGCTCTGGTTGGCGTGAACCACCAACGCCAGCAGTCCCGATTCCGTTTGCACGCGAGCCGCCAAATCCAGAAATTCGGGATGCAACAGAAACGTGTCGTTGGCCGCGTCAATCCTGGTAGTCACCGCGCCCACGGCGAAAAGGGCGCGTTCGATGGAATCGATCAGCGCTTGCGGTCCGGTCAGTTCGAGCGCCGCGCCGCGATGCCCCCAACGCGCTTCCCGCTCGCCGGCGGTCACCGGGCCCCACGCCCCGGTCTCGTCGCCTTCACGCGTGGCCGCGGAAGCGTAAGCAGCCGTGACCATGCCCGCGGCGACAGTGGCGTTCGATTCGGGATCGATGAGAATAAACGCGCCGGTGCCGCGGTTTCTGCTGTAGAGATCGAGGGCCATGGGACGCAGAAGATTGATCGTCGCCGCGCCAATGTCGTTCATGTGCAGCGTGTCCGCGGGCTCGTGCGCCAGCGTAGTCAAATCGGTGCGGTAGTCGATTGAAGAAAGGAATGCAGGCGCTGTCTGGCTGGTGTGCTTGAGCAGATAACGCCGCGTCACGTCCAGCGGCCGCTGATCCATCCACACCAGCGCCGCCCTCACGCTGCGCGCCACGGTGGCCGGCGCTTGCGCTTCGGCAATCAAATCGCCACGGCTGATGTCGAGTTCGCGATCCAGCACCAGCGTCACGGAAAGCGGCGCTACGGCTTCTTCCAGATCGCCATCCCAGGTGACGATGCGCTCAATCTTCGCGCCGCGCCCGGAAGGAAGAACCGTGACGTCGTCGCCAACGCGAATCGATCCCGAGGCGATCTGTCCCGCAAAGCCGCGAAAGCTCTGGTCGGGGCGAAGCACGCGCTGCACGGGAAAACGGAAGTGCTCGCTGAGTTTGTCGTGAGCTGCCGGCAGCGATTCGAGCAACTCCAGCAGCGACGGACCGCGATACCAGGGCATGGCGTCCGAGCGATGAACCACGTTATCCCCGCCCAGCGCGCTTACCGGGACGAAGACGCGCTCCACCGGCGTTCCGGTATCCGCGGCGATGGCGTCGAGAACACTGCTGAAATCCCGCTCGATGGCGCGGAAGCGGTGTTCGTCAAAGTCGATCAGGTCCATCTTGTTCACGGCCACCACGACCTGCCGCACACGCAGCAGCGAAGCAATATAGGCATGGCGGCGCGACTGGATAAGCACGCCCTTGCTCGCGTCGATGAGCACCACGGCGGCGTCGGCGGTCGAGGCGCCGGTAGCCATATTGCGCGTGTACTGCTCGTGGCCCGGCGTGTCGGCGATGATGAACTTGCGGCGCGCGGTGGAGAAATACCGGTAGGCAACATCGATGGTGATGCCCTGCTCGCGTTCCGCGCGCAGCCCGTCGGTCAACAGAGCAAAATCGATCTGACCGGGCGCCGTGGTGCCCTTGCCTTCAATCGAGCGCACCTGGTCCTCGTAGACCGATTGCGTGTCGTAGAGAAGACGGCCAATGAGCGTGGATTTGCCGTCGTCCACGCTGCCCGCCGTGGAAAAGCGCAGCAGATCCTTTTCGCGCTCGGCGGCAAGAAAATCCTCAATCTCGAACCGCGTTCCCTCAACCTCCAACGAAACTCCCACTCCAACCTCCGATGCCCCGTTCTCTGCTCTCTTTTCCTTCGGTCCCGTGTTCCCTCGGTCCCTGCTTCTCAGAAATACCCCTCCCGTTTCTTGATCTCCATCGAGCCTTCCTGGTCGTGATCGATCACGCGGTTGGCGCGTTCCGAAGAGCGGAACGAGATCAGCTCCGCAATAATGGCCGGAATGCTGTCGGCGTCGGAGCGAATGGCGCCCGTGCACGGGCTGCAACCGAGCGAACGCAGCCGGCACTCGACCATCTGCGGCTTTTCGCCCGGCCACGCCACAAAATCCTGCTCGATGGGCAGCAACGCTTCGCCCCGCACGTACATGGGGCGCGCCTTGGCGAAGTAGAGATCGACCACCGGAATCTTTTCCTCGTGGATGTACTGCCACACGTCCATCTCCGTCCAGCTCGAGAGCGGAAACACGCGGATGCTTTCTCCGGGATGGATGCGCCCGTTATAGAGGTTCCACAACTCGGGGCGCTGGTTTTTTGGATCCCACTGTCCGGCCGAGTCGCGGAAGGAATAGATGCGCTCCTTGGCGCGCGATTTTTCCTCGTCGCGGCGCGCGCCGCCGAAAGCCGCGTCGAAGTTGTAATGGCGGAGCGCGTCGAGCAAGGCTTGCGTCTTCAGCAGCCCGCAGCAGCGCTTGGTGTCAAGCACAATCGGATTCGTGCCCGCCGCGATCGCGGGCTCATTGCGCCACACCAGCAACTCCGCGCCCACCTCGCGCGCCGTGTTGTCGCGGAACTGGAGCATCTCGGCGAACTTGAAGCCGGTGTCGATGTGCAGCAGCGGGAAGGGAATTGGCGCGGGATAGAAGGCCTTCTGCGCCAGCCGCAGCATCACCGACGAATCCTTGCCGATGGAGTACAGCATCACCGGCCGCTCAAACTCAGAAGCCACCTCACGCAAAATATGGATGCTTTCCGCTTCCAGCAGCCGAAGATGACTCAGGCGGCCCTGGGAGTTAAGAAATTCGGAGGAGGATCGTACGGGCGTTTCCGCTTCTGCGACCGGCATCGGGACCTCACTGTTTGCGGTGGGGGTGCTGAAAGCCGGCGCGCAACAATATAAACCCGGCTATCAACAACGGGTGTGTCTTCCGGATCGATTGTGCTGAGGGGAAGAGACTAGCGCGTACACCCGTCGAAATTGTTCGACAGGCGACAACACAGACAGCGCTGGGATGAGCGCAACATCTCGAAACTGATTGTAACAGAGCTTCTACGACCGCGCAAAGTTTCAATTTTTTGGGCGTGGAGATTCGGTCGCGGAGTTTTTTGGCGGAAGGGCTGCCGGGCGGGTTGCCACGGCCCGGAACACGCCTCATCTAAGATGAGTAGGCGACTTCAGTCATGCCCGCCAAACCCAAGCTCGGACAGCATCTTCTCATGGATCACCAGGCGGCGGAGCGGATTGCCGCGGCTCTGGGCGATGTGCCCGGGAGAACCGTGGTCGAGATCGGGCCGGGACGCGGCGCCATCACCGGGGAACTGGCCGCACGGGCCGGTCATGTGCTGGCCATCGAGCTGGACTCCGAATTTGCCGGCGGCCTGCGCCAGCGTTTTCCCGCCGAGCGCGTCGCTATTCTCGAGCAGGACGTTTTGCGCTTCGATTTCGCCGCCGCCCAAGCCCGGGCCGGCATGAAGCTCCGCGTGGCGGGCAACTTACCCTACTACATCACTTCGCCCATCCTGCTCAAACTGGCCGCCAGCCATGCGGCTCTCGATCTCGCCGTCCTGATGGTGCAGCGGGAAGTCGCGGACCGGGTGATCGCCAATCCGGGATCGCGGGATTACGGTTTGCTTTCCGTGGCCGTGCAAGTCCATGGGCCCGTGGAGCCACTTTTCACCTTGCCCCCGTCGGCGTTTTCGCCGCCGCCCCAGGTCCACTCCACGGTCTTCCGCTGGCGCTTTGCGCCGCGTTTTGCCGAGCTCGGCATCGCGGACCCGGCTGGCTTTCTGCGCTTCGCGCGCTGGGCTTTTGCGCACAAACGTAAGACGCTGGCCAACAATTTGCGCGCCGCGGGCTGGGCGCCCCACGCCGTCACCACGGCCCTCGCCCGCGCAGACATCCATCCGCAGGCCCGCGCCGAGGCTTTGCCGCTCGAAACCTTGGCGCGCCTTTGGAGCGGCTTCGAATCCGCTGTCCGCGCTGAAAATCCGCAGCTCATCGGCGCAGAGGAAGGAGAACCGTCATGAACGCAATCGCGCTCGCGGTGGCGCTCCTGTTGGCGCTGGTTGGGGGTCAGGGAGTGCTCCAGCCGACGCCGGTTCGGGGACAAGGCTGCGTGCAGGCTGGCGCCGAAGCGCGCTGCCTGATGGTGAAAGATCTCCGCTCCGGCGTTCTCTATAGCCTGTTCGTCAAAGGCGCCCGGCCCAGGATTGGAGTGGGTATTGATTTTACGGGCGTGCCGCACGACGGCCCCACGGACTGCATGCGAGGCATAGCTTTGGACGTGATCCGCTGGGCGCGCAATAACGCCATCCAATGTACGCCGGCCAAGCCGGCCCAGCCATAGCGTCCGGCCACTCCACCGGCCCTACGGCCTTTCAAGATGTTGCGTGTGGCGCGTACTCTATCCGTAGCAGGCCGTATCCCGGGCCGCCCATCGGCCCGGCCCCGCAAATCTCATCGAACCCCGGAACTCGCCGCTGCATCTTGGTAAGCAGGAAGTCATGAAGACCCTCGAAGAGACACGCCGTCGCGGTTTTGAAGAGACGCTGCTGAGCGCCCGGCAAACCCTGGTGATGAGCGAGATTCTGAAGCTGGCCGTGGACAGCTTCAAGGCCAACAAAACCCGCTTCGCCCTCACCGCATTGGGCATGGTCATCGGAACCGCATCGGTGATTCTGGTGGTGACCATCGGCATGACCGGCAAACAGTACGTGCAGCAGTTGATCGAGAAAATCGGCACCAACATGGTCGAGCTCGAATATGCCGGCGGTGGCGCCACCCCCTCAGAGCGTGTGGCTTATAACGACTACCTCACCATCGACGACGAAAATATCGTGGACCAGGACGTGCCGGGCGTCATCTATTCCTCGCCCGTCCTGGCGATGCATGACCGCATCAGTTTCGGCGGAGGCGTGGTGAAAGACACGCTGGTGCTCGGCGTGAGCCCCGATTACCAGCAGATTCGCAACCTCATCGTCACCGACGGCCGCTTTTTCGACCAGACCGACGACGCCACCCACCAGCACTGCGCCGTGGTGACCCAGACGTTCGCCGACGACCGCTACGGCAACGACGATGCCGCCGTGGGGCAGACGTTCCAGGTCCAAGGCATTCCCTTCACCATCATCGGCGTCTTCCGCGAAGCAGTGAACGATTTCGGTGAATCGGAACTCGCTCCGGAGACGGTCCTCATTCCCTATTCCGTAGCCCGCTATTTCACCGGCACCGAGGCCGTGAACCAAATTTACTTTTCCATGCGCAACATGAGCGAAGTGCCCGACGCGGCCAAGGAGATCGTGCGCATTGTCCACGCGCGCCACCGGCCCAACTCCGTCTATGTGCCGCTCACCCTCAGCGCCCTGATCACCACGGCGGGCGAAATCGCCAACGCCCTTACGGCGGTACTGGTTTTGGTAGCCGCCGTGACCCTGGCCGTGGGCGGAGTGGGCATTATGAACATCATGCTGGCCAATGTCCGCTCCCGCATCCGCGAAATCGGCATCCGTAAGGCCCTCGGCGCCACCTATCGCGAGATTCAACTGCAATTTCTCTCCGAGGCCGTCATCATCTCCCTCACCGGGGGCGTTGTGGGCACGCTGGTCGGACTGATGGTCCCGCTCTCCATCCGCTTCTTCACCAATTACGCCGTGCCCTTTTCCTGGCTTTCGGTGCTGATTGCGCTCACCGCGGCCACGGCTGTGGGCGTCGTCTTCGGCACCGTCCCCGCCACCCGCGCCGCCCAAATGGACCCCGTAGAGGCGCTCAAATATGAATGATCTCGAACCCGACGACAGGCGCCGAAACCCCCTGCAACCCTCTGAGAACGAACCGGAATCGCAGGGGCCCAGCCTCATCTTGCTCTATTCGCTCATTGTGCTCGCCATCGTGGTGGCCATCGGCTTGGCCCTGCTTATTGTTCTGCCCTTTCACCGCCGTGCGGAACGCCATAGGCCTGTATCGGAGATTGGGCTTACCCATTGCTATTTAGAATCACCGATGCATCCAGAAAGGCAAGATCCGTTATATATTTGATTCCAGACATAGGAAGTCCGAGGTTTCGCCACATTCCCAGCCCCGGCGAAGCGGTTCCTTTGCGCCTTGGGCCACAGCTCGTGGTTGGACGCCAGGGTCCCTTGCCAACCCCCGCCATGGCGATTCAAGCTAAGGGGTGATGGCCATGCAACTGGATCGCGTCGAGAAACCGTTGCGGCAGCTTCGCAAATCGCTGAAGAGTTTCCCCAAGGATCCTCCACCCGATGACGTCCACAAACTGCGCACCCGCAGCCGGCGGATTGAGGCCGTCGCCGCCGCGCTCGCGCCCGCCGACGGAAAGATCACCCGCCGCCTGCTCAAATCCATCAAGCCGGTGCGCAAAGCTGCTGGCGGCGTGCGCGACATGGACGTGCTCACCGCCGACGCGCTCGACCTGCAGCATGGGCAGAATGAGGATGCGCTAATCCGCCTGATCGAACATCTCGGAATCCTCCGCCAGGAGAGCGCCGGCGCCCTGCTCGACGCGGTGGGAAAACTGCGCAAACCCGCCCGCCGCCACTTGAAAAAGTATGAAAAGTTCGTCGAGGCGGTCTTTTCCGGCAAAAAACATGCGCCCCTCGCCGTATCGCGCACCGTGGACTCGGAGAATGGCCAGGACTCGGCCGCCGCGGCCCTCGTCGACGAGCTGAGTCATTGGCCTCGGCTCAGCGCGCGCAACGTCCATGCCTTCCGCCTCAAGGTCAAGGAACTCCGCTACGTCCTGCAGCTTTATCCCGAATCCGATTCGACCTTTATGGATGAGCTCGGCAAGGTCAATGACCACATCGGCGAATGGCACGATTGGGTGCAACTGAAGCAGATTGCCGCTGAAGTGCTCGACTCCCAACAGGACCGTCCCCTGTTGGACCGCATCCAGAAAACCGCCCGGCAAAAACTCGCCGCGGCGCTGACGGCTTCGAACGCGCTGCGCAGAAAATATCTCCACGCCGAGCCAAAGCGAGAAAAGGCAAGTTGAGCCCGGGCTCGGGCTATCTTGCCTTCGCTGTCCGCATCTCCTCAAGCGCTCCGGTGAGATCGTCGGCCAGTTTCTCCTGGGCCTCGGCGGTCAGCTTCTTCCCCCGGCTGGTCAGGTAAAACACGTCGATCGCTGTCTCCCCCTCGGTGTCGATGAGCGCCACTTTGATGTTGCAGTCATGCGCGCTCAGGGTCAGCGCGATCTCTCGCAGCAGCCCCGGCAGATCCTGCGCCACCACCTCGAGCAGCGTCGAGTGCGACGACGATTCCGGGTCGAAGTCCAGCCGCGTGGGCACTTCGACTTTCAGGTTGCCCGGGTGGTTCAAATGCCGCCGCGCCTGGAG
The DNA here is from genome assembly GCA_030041305.1 of Acidobacteriaceae bacterium. Lineage (GTDB taxonomy): Bacteria > Acidobacteriota > Terriglobia > Terriglobales > Acidobacteriaceae > Telmatobacter. Next base: position 11,651 of record JASHOC010000174.1, on the reverse strand, counting down.
CAGTTGCTGCACCGGAACCTTTTGCGCCACCACGTCGTGCATGTTTTCGAGGAACCGCTCCTTCTCGCTCGGGTTCAGCTCAATGGTGCGGAACACATCGGAAAAATGGAAGCTGTCCACAATCACGCCCGCCTCGTTGGAAAACGCTCCCGCGCGCACAATGTTCATCCCCCAAGCCGCCAGCGCTCCGGCCACGTCGGCGAACAGCCGCGTCCGGTCGCGCGTGATCACCGTCAAGTCGAAGAGCTGCCGGTTGGGCCGCAGGTCCAGCTGCACCGGGTCTCTCTCCAGGTTCAGCGCCATCTGGAAATGGCTGCGAATCTGCTCCGGCAGCCGCGTCTGCAGATAGCGCTGCGGCAGCCCCTCCAAAAATTGCCTGAGCGCTTCGTGCTGCGCCGCCGGAACCATCGACCGGATGCGATTCAACAGCGTGGGATCGATGGCCGCGTGGTAGCGCGTCTCGTCCACGGAACGGTCCATGAAATTGGCCGTCGACATATAAAACTGCCAAAGGTTCTCCGCCTTCCACGGCGTCAGCGCCTCGGGGTTCACCGCCTTGATGTCGGCAAATGTCATCACCGTCAGCATCTTCAGCATTTGCGGGCTCCCGATCTTTTCCGCAAAGTTGCGCACGTTCTCGTGATCGAAAATGTCGCGCCGCATAGCCTGCGACATTTCCAGGTGCAGCCGGATCAGTTTGCGGATGATCTCGCGCTCCTCGGCGTCGAAGTCGAGCCGGGCCAGAAAACTGTCGGCCAGCTCCACGCTCTGCGTGGCGTGTTCGCCATTGCGCCGCGCTTTGCCCGTGTCGTGCAGCAGCAGCGCCAGCAGAAACAGGTCCAGCCGGTCGATCTCCGGCGCCAGCTGCGCCAACCGTTGCTCGTATTCGTGCAGGGGTTGCCGCAGTCCGTGGACGTTGTCGATGGCCAGAAACGTGTGCTCGTCCACCGTATAGCGGTGATAGCTGTCGCGGATCACCAGCGCGTCGATGCCGTGAAACTCGGGGATCAGCATCTCCAGCACTCCCAGCGCGTGCATGGTGCGCAGCGCCAGCGCCGCATGCGGCCCCACCAGCACCTCGCGCAGCGCGTTCCACAAATAAGGCCCCTCGGGAATATGAATGGCCAGCACCGGCAGCGCGTCGGAAATGCGGTCCTCGGCGGCCTGCGACAAGGTGTAGCCGTGCGTGGCTATCAGCGAGAAAACGCGCAAAATCGCCGCCGTATCGTGGAACTGCGCGCCCGGCTGCACGTCGATGCGTCCCTGGTCGAGCACGAAGTCGGTGCCCGCAATGGGCGTGCGCCGCCGCCGGAATTGCCGGTAGAAACTCACGGGCGCCGGCAGGTGCTCCATCAGCAGCACGGCGCGCCGATAAATCACCCGCGCATGCCGGTAGTAAGTCCGCATCCAATACGAGGGATCAGCCGTGCCTCGCGTCTCCAGACCGATCGAAAGCGCGGCCGCCTCGTCCTGGGACTGCCAGTCGAGAACGTTGTCGTCGCGCCCGTGGCGGAAATGCAGAAAGCAGCGCGCCGCCGCCAGAAAATCGAAGGCCGCCTCGGCGTCGCCGCGCACGCTTTGGAACACCCCGCCGCGCTGCCGCGGCCACTCCTTGGTTTCCTTCAAATGAAAAAGTAAGGCGAACCAGATCGAGAGGTGATAATCGCGCAACCCGCCAGGGCCCTCCTTCAGGTTAGGCTCCAGATGAAAAATGGTGTTGCCATATTTGGCGTGGCGCGCGCGCGCAATCTCTCCCAGCTTTTGCGTGATCGCCGTCCACTCGCTCAGCACCAGCCCCGGAAACACCATCTGGTGCAGCTGCTGGTAGAGAGGGAACTGGCCGGCCAGGAACCGCCGATCCAGGGTCGCCAGCGTAAATTCCAGATTGTCCGGTTCGAATCGTCCGGCTTCCTTAAGCGTCCGGGAGGTGGGGCTGGCGCGCAGTCCCACGTCCCACATGCCCTGAATGATGGCGCGGACGGCTTCCCGCGACTGCTCCTCGGTCTTGTCGTCGCCGAAGGCGAACAGCACATCGATGTCGGAACAAGGGAAAAGATCTTTGCGGCCGTAGCCGCCCAGGGCCAGCACGGCGGCGTTTTGCGCCGGCCGCCCGGCGAATGCCCGGCGCCACATTTCAATCACCATGCGATCCACCACCGCCGAGCGGCGGCGAATGGCGGCCGTGCCGTCCCCGGTGCGCTCACAGGTCTGGCGCACCAGCGCCATCTCCCGCAGATACTGCTCCCGAAGATCGTTCACCGCTAAGGACACTGGATTCATGTGGGTGTTTGCTGGGCCTGCCAAAGCAAAAGGAATTGCTTCCAGCATAAGCGATCTTCGCCGCAAGGCGTTAATCGTGGTCTTGCAGTGAGGGAAGCGGCCGACTATTCGTTTGACCCGCCGATATGACCAAGCCTATTGACCTCTTCCGTAGGATGGCGTCGAAACCCGACTCCCGGCAACCCGCTAATTCCGCGAAGCGGCGCCAACTCGCCAAAAGACGAGAGAAATTTGTCTCCCGTCCTTCCTTGCTTCCCGACTCGTCCTACTCTTCCCGGACCAAATGGCGCCGCGACTGGGGAGTTTTCCGCGATGCGCCACTCAACACGAAGATATACTGAGCCTTCCCCGAGGAGGCTCCAAACATGCCGGATGAACCACGTTCGAGCGCCATCGTCCTGCGCGCGGCGCGGCCCGAGGACGCGCTCGCCTGCGGCCAAATCTGCTATGACGCCTTTAGCGCCATTAATCGGCAGCACGGCTTCCCCTGCGATTTTCCCTCCTCCGAAGCAACCCACCGCGTCCTCTCCATGCTCTTTTCCCATCCCGGCTTCTATTGCGTCGTGGCGGAAATCGAAGGCCGAATTGCCGGCAGTAATTCCCTCGATGAGCGATCGGCGATTGCCGGCGTCGGCCCGATCACCGTCGATCCCAAGGTGCAAAACGCCGGCGTCGGCCGTACGCTGATGCAGGCGGTGCTCGATCGGGCCACGAAACGCGGCTTTGCCGGAGTCCGGCTGGTGCAGGCCGCCTTTCACAATCGCTCCCTCTCGCTTTACACCAGCCTGGGCTTCGACGTGCGCGAGTCGCTCTCCTGCATGACCGGTCGAGCGACCGAAAGAACCGTCCCCGGATGCGCGGTGCGTCCCGCGCAAAACCAGGATCTCGATGCGTGCAACCGGCTCGCGCGTCAGATCCACGGCTTCGATCGCGGCGGCGAGCTCGCTGACGCCGTGCAGCAAGGTACGGCTCGGGTCGTCGAACGCAGCGGCCGCATCACCGGCTACGCCTCCATGCTGGCCTTCTTCGGCCACGCCACCGCCGAAACCAACCTCGACTTGCAGGCCCTCATTGCCTCCGCCGATTCCTTCATGGGGCCCGGCATTCTCGTTCCCTCCCGCAACAGCGCTCTCTTCCGCTGGTGCCTTGCCAACGGCCTGCGCGTGGTGCAGCCCATGACGCTCATGAGCCTCGGCTTGTACAGCAACCCCTCCGGAGCCTGGCTCCCCTCGGTCCTCTATTGATCGCGGCTTACTCGTACCCGGAGGAGCGAAGAATCGCCCATCGCGTGGTTCGCAAAAAGAATCACAAAAATTTTCGAAAATCCTCTTGACGGCTCCCGGCTGAGTTATGTTACAGTCGGTAACATTATGACCGGTAACACTGAATCCGCTCACGATCCGGCTGAACTTGGCGAGCTCGAACGCCGTATCCTCCTCATCGTGTGGCGGCTGGGCGCGGTCACTGCCGAGCAGGCGCGCGAAGGGCTGGACCGGCCACTGAAGGATTCCACGGTGCGCACGGTGCTGCGCCGGCTGGAAGAGAAGGGCTATCTGGCGCACTCGGTCGAGAACCGCACCTTCATTTACCGTCCCGCGGAGTCGCGGCAACGCGTGGCCGGGCGCGCCGTCCGGCGAATCGTGGATTGGTTTTGCGAGGGTTCCGTGGAGGCCCTGCTGGTGGGCATGGTCGATTCGGAAGTGCTCGACCGCAAGGAGCTGCAGCGGCTCGCCGAACGCATCGCCGCGGCGCAGCAAGTGGCCGCAAGCCGCGAAGCTCGCACCCGGAGCGGCAAGGAGGCGAAAGGATGACTGGAGCATTCATGGCAGCCGCATTGCGCTCGTTGGCGCTGGCCGCAGTGGTTTGGGCCGGCCTGCGCGTCTTTCGCATCCGCAACGTGCTGGCCCAAAAAGTCGCATGGACCGTGGTGCTGGCCGGGGCGGTACTGATGCCGCTGGTGTCGCCTTGGGCCGCGCGCTGGGCGGGAGTGCCGGCCGCAACGGTAGTTTTGCCCTGGCGTTCCCTTGCCGCCAAAGTGGCTATTCCGGCCGCCGCGCCGCCGGATGGGCAAGGATCCGCGGCCATTTCTGCAGCGGTCTCAGCGCCTGCGGCTGCGGTTCCCGCAACGCCGGTCCCTTCCACATCGCGAATGGAAGCCGCGCCCGGGCAGGTGACCCCGCTCCCCGGGCGTTTCCCCGCTCCCGTCATTTCACAGCGCGAATTCGACGCTTCCCCTGCGCCGCCCGCGCCTTCACCGCTTGCCGCCCGCTCGTTTTCGCTCTCGAACGCGGGCTGGCTCCTCTATATAGCCCTCGCATCCGCCTTGCTCGTGCGCCTGCTCTATGGGATTGGAGCGGCGCTTCTTCTGGTGCGCGCGGCGAAGCCGGCAACCTTCGATACGCTCCCTGGGACCCCCAGTCTCGACGTGCGCTCGACCTCCGCCGTCGCGTCGCCGGTCACCATCGGTTCCACGGTTCTCCTTCCCGCGGACTACGCCCGCTGGGACCCCGAAAAGCTGTGCATCGTGCTCGCCCACGAACGCTCCCACATCCGCCAAGGAGATTTCTATCTGCAGATCCTTGCCGGCCTCTACGCCGCCCTCGTCTGGTTCAGCCCCTTGGGGTGGTGGCTTAAGCGCAAACTCTCCGATTTGGGTGAGGCCATCGGTGACCGCGACGGACTGGAACAAGCCACCAGCCGCGCCGCCTATGCCCAGATCCTGCTCGAATTCGCGGCAGCCCCGCGCCCTACCCCAAGCCCCCTCTTGACAGGAGTCGCCATGGCCCGTCCCTCGAGTCTTTCCCGCCGCGTGGAACGCCTGCTCAATGACCGCGCTTTTCATCACGCTTTTTCGGGCAACCGGCGCACTCTCCTGGCGATGCTGCTCGTTCCCTGCGCCTTGTTTTTGGCTACGGCTCTCGTCCGTGTGCAAGCGGCAACCCAAACCACGCCGCAAACGGCGCCGGCCCAGCCGCCCATCACCGGCCAGTCGCATCCCGACGCGGCTCCGCCCACCGTCGCGCCTGACGCTGCCGAAGCTTCCCCGCAGAACCAGCCCGCTCCGTCGCCGCAATCCGCGCCGGGTTCGCCCATCAACGTCCAAGTCCCTCCCATTCACGTGAATGTGCCCGCGATCCACGTGAACGTGCCGGCACGACACATCAATGTGCCGGCGGCGCACGTCCATGTTCCGGCCACGCACATTGATGTGCCCTCCAGGCAGATCTGCGTTCCGGCCGTTCACATCAATGTGCCTGCGATCCACCTCGATGTCCCCTCGAAACTTGTCGACGTTCCGCCGGTGCACATTGATGTGCCCGCCGTGCAGATCGATGTGCTTGCGATCCACTTCGATGTGCCGCCGGTCCACATGGATATGCCGCCAGCCCCCGCCCCCGACCCACCCACCGGTCGCAGTTCCTATGGTCGCACCGGTGAGCTGCTCGCCATGCTCTCCGGCATCGGTCGCCCGTTTGTTCAGGCGGCGCCTTCGCCCACACAAGCCACCTTTGATAGAACCCTTTCGATCAGCGGCCAGTTGGACCTTTCTGTCGCCACCGGCTCGGGCAACATTCACCTCACCCGCGGCTCCGGCAATCAGGTCGTGATTCACGGCCGGGTCAGCTCCAATCAGGGCGAAAACGAAGACCTGGTGCGCCAGATCGCGGCCAATCCGCCTATCGAACAAACCGGAAACACGGTGCGCATCGGCGAACGCCACGAGAATTGGCGCAACATCCGCATCGACTATGACATCGAGGCGCCGGCAAACGCCATGGTCAACGCCGTTTCCGGCTCCGGCAACGTTACCGACGAGGGCGTCGGTCAGGGAGCAAAGCTCACTACCGGTTCCGGCAACATCACCGCCACCGGGCTTGAGGGAGGATTCACGACCCAGACCGGTTCCGGCAACATCGTGGTCAACAATACCGGCTCGAGCGACGCGAAGGCGCAGACCGGCTCCGGCAATATCGATGTCCAGGGCGTCCATGGCGGCCTGAATGCCCAAACCGGCTCCGGCAACATCAAAGCCGCCGGAACTCCCTCCGCCGACTGGAGGCTGCAAACAGGATCGGGCAACATCGAGCTATCGACCGCCAACGCGCCCATGACCCTCAACGCATCGACCGGCTCCGGCGCCATCTCCAGCTCCCGCGAGATGATGACGCAGATGTCTTCCGATCGCCACCACCTCACCGCCCAACTAAATGGGGGCGGTCCCAATGTGCGCGCTCAAACCGGCTCCGGCAACATTCGCATTCAGTGACGAGCCCGCGGAAGTTCTCGGAATGAACCGTCGATTGCTCACTTCTCGGCAAGTTCGGGCAACGACCCCGGCGCCGGGCGCAATTGGGCGGAGACGGATTCGCATCCCGCATCTGCCCAGATAACACAAACGTTCATGCGATTACTCCTTTCGGGGCATGTCTCCTTTCAAGGCGCAATCCAGAATGGAGTAAACTCCTTGCTCAAACCAGGGCCCAATGGTAAGTACGACGGCAGTTCTCCGCTCAGGGGAAGAACTGGCCAGGCAGCGGGGCCAGCGCGACCTTTCTATCGACTATCTCCGCACCACGCTGAAGTTGATGGTGATCGCCCATCACTCTTTGCTCCCCTATGCAAGCTACGCCCGCTTTGACTGGCGGAACATGGTCATCGCCGATGGGACCCGGTGGGCTTTTTCCGACTACGCCACGAGCTTCAACGACGTGTTTTTCATGTCGCTGATGTTCTTTGTCTCCGGCCTGTTCGTCTACCCGGCGCTGCGCCGGCATGGCGTGACTGGTTTCATACGCGATCGGTCTCTGCGGCTGGGAGCGCCCTTCGCTTTTTCCATCGTGTTCCTCGTGCCGATTGCTTACTACGCGTCCTGGCAGGTTACCGGGCATGACACCGGGCTCATCGACTTCTACAAGCTGCTGGCCTCGCGAGGCTTTACTATCGGGCCGCCTTGGTTCGTCTGGGAGCTGCTCTTCTTCGACGTGGTGCTGGCTCTGGCCCTGCTGCCGCTTCGGCGGTTTATGCCACGGGTTGAGCGATGGACGCCAAAGTTGCGCAATCACCCCGTTGCGGCTTCTGTTGGAATTTTCTTCTTGTTGGCGTTTGCATATGCGCCCTTGCTCATCCGCTATGGGTATGGCGCCTGGGCCAACCTCGTTACATGGCCGTTTTCCTTTCAAGTTTCCCGCATTGGCCTCTATGCCCTATGGTTCTCGTTCGGGTTTCTTGTGGGAGCGCCAAGTTATTCCAAGGGACTACTCGCGCACGACGGAAGCCTGGCGCGGCATTGGCCGCGATGGGTCCTAGGGTGCATTCTTGCCTTTAATGCGCTGTGGTTTATACCCAGGTGGGTAATAGCTTATGCACCCGCGATCCGGCATATGGGGAGTCTGGGGACGCCGCTTCGGGCGGCAAGTTGCGTCGCAAGTTGTTTCGCGTTTCTGGCTCTCTTCCGAGGAATCAAACTGCCCTCCAGTCTATGGATGAAATCGCTGAGCAGAAGCGCCTACGTGATGTACCTGGTGCACTACGTCTTCATCACCTGGACCCAGCGTCTTGTGTTGGACCGGCCAATTCACGCCAGCCTCAAATTTCTCTTCGTTTTTCTCGCCACTACTTTCTTAAGCTGGCTGACGGCGCAGGCAGTTCTCCGCATCCCCGGGCTGGCGAGAATACTCTGAGCCGAAGTAGCCCGCAGCCGCTTTTCAAAGCTTCGTTTCCGGCAGCTTCACCAGCTTCACTTCGAGCAGCGGTTCAATCGTCCGCAAAGCGTCCAGCACGGATTCCGAAACCGGCGCGTCCACCTGCACCACCGCCAGCGCTTTCACCGGTTTCGGCCCCGTGCGCTCGCGCCCCAGCGCGAAATTGGCGATATTCACGCCCTGCTCGCCCAGAATGGTGCCGATGCGCCCGATCACGCCGGGCACGTCCCAGTTGCGGCAAAACAGCAAATTCCCCTCGAGCGGCGCCTCAATGTCGATGCCGTCAAACTCCAGCAGGCGCGGCTGCTCGCCGCGAATCACGGTGGCGCTGGCGCGGTTTCCGCCCATAGCTGCGAGCAGCTCCACGGTCAGCACCGTGCCGCCGCCACGCGCGCTCTCGCTTCTCTCTTCGTGAATGCGGATGCCGCGCTCTCCGGCTACGGCGGCCGCGTTAATGCGGTTCACGTTTTCCGAGTCTCCCAGCAGCCCGGCAATCGCCGCGTTGCGCACCAGTTCGGTTTTCAGTTCCGCCAGGGCCCCGCCATAAACAAGGTGAACGGCCTCGATGCCGCCTTTGCCCGCCTGCGCCAGAAACGAGCCCAGCCGTTCGGCCAGATCAATATACGGCGCCAGTTGCAAATATTCTTCATGGCTCAGCGACGGCAGATTCACCGCATTCTGCACCACGCCCAGCTTCAGGTACTCGCGCACCTGGCTGGCGATCTGCACCCCCACCGCCTCCTGCGCCTCGGCCGTCGAGCCGGCGATGTGCGGCGTGAGAATCACGTTCTCCATCTCGAAGTACGGCGAGTCCTTCGGCGGCTCAACCGTCAGTACATCCAGCGCCGCACCCGCCACCTGCCCGTTTTTAAGCTCCGCCGCCAGCGCCGCATCGTCGACCAATTCGCCGCGCGCGCAGTTGATGATGCGCACGCCTTTCTTCATCGCCGCCAGCGTCTTCGTATTGATAATTCCCGTGGTCTGCGGCGTCAGGCCCACATGCAGTGTCAGATAATCGGCGCTCGCAAAAAGCTGCTCCACCGGCACAAGCTGTATCCCGTTTTCGCGCGCCACCGCCGCCGACACGAACGGGTCGCAGCCCATAATCTCCAAGCCAAAACCCCGCGCCCGTCTCGCCACTTCCATCCCGATCCGCCCCAGGCCCAGAATGCCCAGGATCTTGCCGCGCAGCTCCGTGCCCTGCAACGACTTTTTCTCCCATCGCCCCGCGTGCGTCGACGCGTTGGCCGCAGGCACCTTGCGCGCCAGCGCGATCATCAGGCCGATGGTGAGCTCGGCCACCGCCACCGCGTTCGCGCCCGGCGTGTTCATCACCACAATCCCGCGCCGCGTCGCTGCTTCCGTATCGATGTTGTCCACGCCCACCCCGGCGCGCCCGATCACGCGCAGTTTGGGCGCGTGCTCCATCAGCGCGTCGTCCACCTCGACCGCCGAACGCACCACCAACGCGTCAGCGTCGGCCAGCGCGGCCGGCAGACCCTCCGCCAACTGGTCGTGCGTCCTGATCTCCCACCCCGGTTCGGCCGCAAAAACTGCTTGCGTCGCCGGTGACACTTTCTCCGCCAAAACGATCTTCATCGCTGTCCCCTTGGCTTTTTCTCCGCTTTCGTATTCATCGAAGCGGATCCCGTGTTTCTCGCACAGCAGGTCGAACATGCGCACCACCGCCGCATGCGGCTTGCCTTCGCCGCGCTCGTACTTCGTCACCGAGTTGGGGTGAACCCCCAGCCGCTCCGCCATTTCATATTGGTAGAGATCGAGCTGCCGGCGGGCAATCAACAGTTTTTCTCCAAAACTCAGTTCTGTCATCACAGCGCTCAGTCGTCAGTGGTCATTGACCGGCTGTTGGGCGCCCCATCTGGGAGCCCTCTGGGCACGGCGTTTTTGTTTTTGCCGCAAGGGTGGGAAGGCAAGATTGCATACCGGACAAAAAACTACAAGCTAGGATTTCGCAGCCAAAAGCTGAGAGCTGAGAGCTGAAAGCTGACTGCTGGCTTCCGCGTACACCTGCTGCCCTGCCGCCACCGCTTCCCCATAGCGCACCGGCAGCCCCAGCATGTCCTTGGCGATATGCTCCATCGCGCCCAGCAAGGCCACCGTGTCCAGATAGTCGAAAAACCCCAGGTGCGCCACGCGAAAGATCCTGCCCATCATCTCGCCTTGGCCGTTGGCCGCCACAATCCCAAACCGCGCCTTCAGCCCCTTGATCACGTCGCCCGAGTTCATCCCCGCGGGGACCGACACCGCCGTAGCCGCTGCCGCCGGCGACTTGGCCGCAAACAAGGTGAACCCCAGCGCCACCAGCCCCGCGCGCGTCGCGGCCGCGTTCACTTCGGCATTGTCGATCAGCGCCTCGCGGCCCTTCTCCAGGTCCCCGCCGCCCTGCGCCGCGATGTAATCCAGCGCGCCGCCCAACCCCGCCACCAGCGCCACCGGCAGCGTGAACGCGCTCTCGCCTTTCACCTGGTTCTTGCGCTCCCTGCGCAAATCAAAATAGAACCGCGCCGTTTTGGCCTTCTCCATCGCCGCCCAGGCTCGCTCGCTCACGCTCAGGTAGGCCATTCCCGGCGGAATCATCACCGCCTTTTGCGATCCGCCGATCAGCACGTCCACACCCCAGCCGTCCACGTCAAAATGCGTCGTGCCCAGCCCGGTAATCCCATCCACCACGAGCAGCGTTTCGCCCCCGGCCTCCTTCAGCAGCTTCGCCACCCCCTCCACGTCGTGCCGGGCCGTCGTCGAGGTGTCCGTCGCCTGCATGTAGAGCGCCTTGTGCTCCGGCTTGAGCGTGGCGCGCACCTCGTCGAGATCGAACGTCTCCCCATACGGAGCCCGCACCACATCCCCCTGGCAGCCATAGGTCTTGGCAATGCCCTCCCAGCGCTCGCCAAACTTGCCCGCCGAAAGAATCAGCACCTTGTCGCCCGGCGAGGTCAGGTTGGTCACCGCCGACTCCATCGCCCCCGTCCCAGAGCTGGCCAGCACAAGCACCTCATTTTGAGTCCCCACAAACACCTTGAGCTGCGCCAGCACCTTCAGCAACAAGGCGCGAAACTCGGGCGTACGGTGGTGCATGTCCGCCGCCGCCATGGCGAACTGCGCCGCCGGAAGCAGGGGTGTCGGACCGGGCGTATAAAGCCGTGTTTTGTGAATCATGGGTTTCCTCCCTCTGGGAACAATTAGAATCAGCTTTGTGCATTGGGAATAATTGAATCTGCCGCCGTTTGCGTCCAACGAACAGCCACAGAATACACTATTTTGTGGTTTCTGTGATTTTCCTTCTGTGGAAATTCCCGTGGCGCTCGGAAGACCGGTTCCGCAACTTTCCCTCAACCCCGGTGTTCAGCGCTTTAACGACCGCAAATCTGGCGTCGCGGAACTCGTCCACTTTCCCGATTTTTTCTTCTCGTGTCCATCGGAACTTCTGGAGAATCGTTGCGCAGCGGCCCCAGTCATCCCATGTATGACGACGTTGGCTATTGTCAAGGCAGACGAAAGCATCGCGGTGAGTGGCGGGGTCAAGGGCGCCGTTCTTTGGCGTTCATCTTGACCCTTGACGCCGCCACTCACCGCCCCACACTTGAGTTGGGAACGAAGGTCAGAGTTCTTTTCTGAGCTTCGTTCCATAGTTGAAAAAACGTGTGTGTT
>JASHOC010000022.1 GCA_030041305.1 Acidobacteriaceae bacterium | reverse complement strand
TGGTGGGTGCCTGCCGGGTTGAAGAAGTTTCTCGCATCAAACCAGTTGTTGCGGACAAATTCGAATACATCGCCATGGAGTTGGTTGGTGCCGCTCTTGGTAAGTACATCTACGGTGGCGCCGGAGCTGCGCCCTTGTTGCGCTCCGAATAAATTCGTTTGGATCTTAAACTCCTGAATGTCGTCTACGTTGGGTCGTACCGTAATCATGGCATTCCGGCGAAAGTTGTCGTCAGCGCCGTCGATCATGTAGTCATTGGACATTTCGCGGTTGCCATCCGACATCAGTTCGGCGCCGACACGAGGGTCGTCAGGACGAGTACCGGAGCCGATGGTGCCCGTGGGCCCATATCCCACACCGATTACACCGGTTCCCAGAATCGCCAGTTGCGCGAAATTCCGGCCGTTCAGAGGCAAATCGGTGACGGCGTGCGGATTGATTACTTGCCCGATCGCAGACGTGCTGGTTTCAAGCAGTGGCACAGCCGTGTTGACCTCAATGGTTTGGCTAACCTGGCCAGCATGCATAACAACATCGATGCGCGCAACCTGGTTGACCGCGAGCACGATTCCGGCTCGCGTCTCCAGGGCGAAACCACTCTTTTGCAGCGTCACCGAATAGGCGCCGGGTTGAAGCAGGGTGAACGTGTAGGTTCCCGTTTGGTTGGTTGTTTGCTCGCGCTTGGCTCCCGTTTCTGTGTTGGTTAGACTGACCATGACGCCGGGGATCACGGCTCCGGTCGTGTCGGTCGCAGTTCCTGTAATGCCGGCGGTAATCTGAGTCTGTGAAATTGCCGCGAGCGGCATCATGATTAAACTCAATGCGCCAACGTACGTCCATGCGAACGCGCCTGCAAAGCGCAAACGGAAGGAGCAACGTGGAAAGGGGAGGGTTTTCGGTGTCGTCATGCTCTAGCTCCTTCTGGTGCGGATGAGAATCTATCATTGCGTCACAACGGTCATCGCCTCGGCTTGTGAAGTCACAAAGCCTACTTATCTCTCCCATGAGAAGAAGATTGAGGTCCGATCCCGCCTCATTTCTGGGAAACTATCGGTATCAGTTCACTAACTTCGTTGCGCGGTCTTCCTCTAGCTCCTCCCCGGTGGGGATGGAGACTTATAAGATTTAGTCATGAAGTCCCTTGCTGGAGGGAAGCTTTGAAGGCACAAAGCCTCTCCTCAACAAAAAATGAGCGCTGGATACAAGCTTCGCTTGCTCCTTACCTCACATACAAGTCGGTTAATTGTCGCTGATCTGAGTTCCGATGAGGGGATGAAAATCTATCAAGTTTGTGACGGCCGCTCTCTGCTTGATCGGCCTTGGAGATACAAAACTCGAACATTCGCTCGCGCCAGAGCTCTTGGTGCATGCCGCGCGTATTTGCTATTATTTCGATGCGGTTTTTTACCTCTTACCAAAACTGCGCTTCGACTATGATCGTTCATATATGATCTTGTCAAGAGTTTTTTTCAGTTCGAGTTAAAAGGTTTGTAATTCTAGCTGCAAAACCTCCGGTCGGTCTTCGATGAAGGGGGCGCGAAGCGCGTTTGGAAATCCGCTTCAATTACCGCAAAGCAGGTGATTGCCTTCCTTACAGAACAACTGCAGAAGTTTCTCGAGATACTCTGTTCTCCGACTGAGCGGCGGCTGAACGCCAGTCGTGATAGCGCGTTCACTCTTAGGGAACCTTCACTATTCATCGCGCCAAGACTGACACAGATCACCCGGTATGCCTCTCTTCTCGCTCCTAGAGCTCGGAAAAATCAGCTCCCGTCGCCGCCATCCCAATAGTATTAACAGGCCCCAGTCAACTCGCGTAAGGGCGCTGTGGTGCGGATGAAGGTCGGATGATGCGCAGCGCGCGGGTCAATGTATATACCGTTAGCCACGGTGGAATGATTTAAGTTGCGCGGGATCAATTGCATAGTATTCCGTTAAAGGTACCGCCTAACGTTGCAATCTAACCTAATTCCCAAGTACCGTGATGTGGTGTCAAAGCGAGAGAAACCAGGAGCAAAGCCGGCGGCGGAGCTTTGAGGCGCAGGTTCGCATTGAGGTCAGCTTGTGGGCGGCTCGAGCGGAGGAATGGCGAGGAATTCCCGGGAATCAACGATGAAGAACTTTTGGATAGCAGGGGTGCTGGCAGGGGTTTCTCTTACAGGATCGGCAGCACTACGCGCACAGACCTCCCGGCCGGGCGTGACGACTGCCTGGCGGGACGAGAAATTCCACGTCGATGTGGCGGGAACGATCAGCCGTTCGGCGATTGTTCTCGGCCAGCCGAACATGGACGCCGAGGAGGCTTTGCCGCTGGGGAACGGGCGGCTTGGTGTCGCGGTGTGGTCGGCGGAGGGACTCACGGCACAGCTCAACCGCGCCGACACGCTGCCGTTGCTTCTTTCTCCCGGCCAGGTCGTGATTCCCGGGCTCGCCCCACTGACGCGGGCGAAGGACTATGCGGGGCGCCTCGATTTATATAATGGCGAATTCAAAGAGCAAGGCCGGGGAATGACGGCTACGGCGTATGTGCAGCCGGATACCGACACCTTCGTTGTGGACGTGACGGGCGCTGATCCGAATCGCGAGCAGACTGCGCAACTGAAGTTATGGGAACCGCGCAAGACACAGGCCGCGACCCGGGGCGCGACCGGCTACCTGTCAAAAGCCTGGATCGACAATCGAACGCCGGGCGCGTCGGGACGCGCCTTTGGGTCGCTGGCGGCGATTACGGCAGATGGGCGCGAGGTTTCCGCCGCAGTTACAGACGCACTGACGGTGACGGTCTCTTTCAAGCCGTATGAGGATGGCCACTTCCGAATTATCGCGGCGGGGCCGCACTACGACGGCGCGGTGGATGTGCAGACGGCGGCCCGCGCGGCCCTCGTGCCGGGGAACCTTGGGGCGCATCGGGAATGGTGGCGCGCGTATTGGAATCATGTGGGGATCATCAAGATTACGTCGAAGAATGGATCGGGAGAGTTCCTGGAGAACCTGCGCAACATGTATCTGTTTGGCGCGGCGGCAGAGAAAGGCGAGGAATATCCCGGTTCGCAGGCGGGTGTGGCCGATATGCTGTCGTCGGCGCGCGATGCGCACCAGTGGGACTCGTCGGCATTCTGGCACTGGAATCTGCGCATGCAGGTTGCGGCGAATCTAGGCGCCGGCGCATTCGCTCTCAACGCGCCCTACTTCAATCTTTACCGTGAAAACCTGGCCAGTATTGAAGACTGGACAAATAAGCACATGAGCGGACGGTCGGGGGCCTGCATCCCCGAGACAATGCGCTTCAACGGCCCGGGAATCGAATATGAATCGAGCTGGGATTCAACGCGCGGACAGAAACTCGGCTACGATTGCGACGACGAATTTACGCCGTATTACAATGCGCGGACGCTTTCGACGGGCGCCGAAGTGTCGCTGTGGATCTGGCGGCAATATCTGGCGACCAACGATCGCAAATTTCTTGCCGGCAATTTTCCGGTGATGGCGGAATCGGCGCGTTTTCTGCTTTCCTATCAGAAGGAGGGGCCGGATGGACGGTTGCATACCAGCCCCTCGAACGCGCACGAAACGCAATGGGACGTGACCGACCCGACTACCGATATTGCGGCGTGCCTGGCTCTCTATCCGGCGACCATCCAAGCTGCCAAATTGCTGGGTGTGGAGGCCGAGCTGGTGCGGCAGATGGAGGCGGCGCTGCCGAAGATTCCACCGCTGCCGCGCACGCAGTTGAAGGCGCCGTTTTCGCTGCTGCCGCCGTCGGCCGACGCAGGCGGAGCGGACATGATCGCGGAGTCGTACCTGCCCGGGGGCCAGAATCACAACGGCGAGAATATTGGTCTCGAACCCATCTGGCCGTACGATCTGATCGGAGATAATTCACCGCTTTTCGAGCTTGGCAAGCGCAGCTATGAGCATCGCTTGTTCAACTGGGGTGGGAGCTGGAGCTTCGATTCGATTCAGGCGGCGCGGCTCGGGCTGGGCGATGAAGTTGAGGCAGAGCTGGTGAAAAGCACGGAGGCCTCAGCGCGCTGCATCAACGGATACACGGGTTGCGCCAAGAGTCGGCAAGAGCAAGGCAACGGCGAGTTCTACATCGAGCAAAGCGGCGTTGCGACAACAGCGCTCGAAGAGGCGTTGGTGCAGGATTACGACGGACTGATCCGGATTGCTCCCGCGGTTCCCCCAGGATGGGATTTCGACGGAACCGTCTTCGTGCGCGGAAAGACAAAAGTCGATGTCCAGGTGCACGACGGCGTGCCCACTACGGTGGTGATCGAGTCGGGAATTGCGCAACAACTGAGCGTCCGCAATCCGTGGCGGGGACAGCCGGTGAATGTAATATCGAGCAAAACGGGCGCCAAGGTGGCAACAGGGTCTGTTGGGCCGGTGATCCAATTCAGCGCGGATGCCGGAGCCGGTTACGTGATCGAAAAACAAGGTGAGCCGCTCGAGCAGCAGAAGTTTGCCCCGGTGAGCGGGACGCCTGCGCAAACTGCGAAGAAACTTGGCGACGCGCAGCTTGGGCTATTTGCGGGCAACGAATAACCTGGCCAGTTTAAAAGACGGCGATGGGCCGAACAGAAACACGCCCGCCCATCGTCCGGACGGCGGGGAGAGCAAATGGAGAGCAGACCGACAGGACGGACCGTGGAGTTGTTACTGAACGCGGCATTCGGCAACCCGATGACGACGGCACGGTCCGAGGGTCTCTGCGCGGGAGATCCCAACACGGAGGTTAGCGGCGTGGCCGTGTGCTATGCGCCAACCGTTGACTTTCTGCGGCGGGCGGCGAATGAGCAAAAGAACTTGCTGATCTGCCGTGAGCATCCGTTTTTTCTGCATAGCGGCGTGAACTATAGCTACACCAGCGAAGGGCTCGAAGCCGCAATCAAGGATGATCCCGTGGTGGCGGCGAAGCGAGACTTCATTGTTTCACACAACCTGATGGTGTATCGGTATGGGGCGGCGTGGGACCGGTTCCGGCCGCATGCGCAATCGGCAGCGCTGGCGAAAGCCCTCGGGTTCGACCCGATTAAATGGCCCGAAGAGGACCGGCAGCGCGCGGTGGTATGCGACCTCGCGAGCGAGACGACTTTATTGGCGTTGGCGAACCTCGCCGTCGAAAAACTGCAGTGCACTGCGCCGCGGACCGTGGGCAGCTTCCATGCGAGGGTGAGCCGGATTGCCGTGATTGCCGGCGAAACCGATCCGAAGGAAGCTTTGGCCCGGGTGTTGTCGGACCAGAAGATTGATGGCGTAATTGCGGGCGCCGGCGGGACGATTGATGAAGTCGACGGCGCAATTTCTTATTTTCGCGACGTGAGGGCGACGGGACGGAAGATTGCGTTGCTGGCGTTGGGCTACGGGCCGTCAGAAGGACCGGGCGTGGAGGAAATGGCGCGGTGGATGCAGGGAGTTTTGCCGGATCTGAATATTGTATGGTGGCCGGCGCAGGACCCAAGCTGGATTCCGAGGGGGTAAGGACCGCGTGCACGAAAAGGACGCGAGAGGGTGACGAAGATGGAGAACAGAATCAGCCGCCGTGAATTCATGCAATGGATGAACCTGGCCTTGGCGGCCGGCGCCAGCTTGGGCTTGCGCGCATCGGCGCAAAGCGGGGTCACTGCGGGCGAGGTGGTGGAACGAATCAAAACCAAGCTCGCCGCGGCGGGGGTCGCGTGGAGACCATCTTACTTTGATGGTTTTCACCTCGGCGGGCCTGAAGTGCAGGTGAGGGGCGTCGCCGTCACATTTCAACCCGGGCTCGATGTGCTGCAGCGCGCCGCCGCAAACGGAAAGAACTTCGTCATCTGCCATGAGTCGACGTTTTGGGATGGCTTCGATCCTCCGCAGGTGATGGTGGACGATCCGGTGCATCAGGCGAAAATCAAGTTTGCTGCGGACCATGAGATGGCGGTATGGCGGATTCATGATCATTGGCATCGCATGAAGCCGGATCCTATCTTCATGGGACTGGCGCGCAAGCTGGAGTGGACATCGTACTACGATTTGACCACGCAGCCACGGCGCTATGTGATTCCGGAGATGCCGCTGGAGCAAGCGGGTCGCTACATCCAGGAAAAGCTGGAAACAAAAAACGTGGTCATCGTGGGAGACCGCAATCTTCCCGTCAGGACCGTGGGCGATTGCGTTCACATCCTTTCCACCGTACTGCCGGCGCTCTATAGCTGCGATGTGGCGCTGGTGGGTGAGACGCCGGAGCATGATTCCTTCGAGTATGTAAGGGATGCAATGAGCCTCGGCGAGAGAAAAGGATTGATTATGATTTCCCACGAGCGGCTTGAGGAGTGGGGGATGGAAGATTTTGTGGGTTGGCTGAAACCAATCGTTCCGGAAATGTCCGTTGAGTGGGTTCCGACTGGAGATCCATTTGAAGTTCCGCCAGTCAGGGCATAGGCTGACGAGAAAATTGGACGGCAGTAAACGAGCCACTATTTTGCAGCTATTTCGTTGGATACCAATCAGTCAATGGGCGCCATGTGAACTGGTGGCTGCGGGATGCGGCTGCCGGCACAGGCTGTTCAGGCGCTTAGCGGGCTCGGGCGTGAATGGCGGAACCTTCAAGTGGCGCGCCATGAGAACCAGGTAGGGGAGCGGTCCGCCGTCCGGGCTTGCGACGCCGGGGTCGACTGCGTAGGCGGGCTTCTTTTCAACCTTCGGAAGGGGCGCGAAGCGGAAGCCCTCGTGGTGCAATAGATCGAGCAGGCCGTGAAGCATCAGCGTGGTGAAGGCCGTCTCGTGGAGCAAGAGGACGTTGGGGATTTCGTGGCCAAAAGCAATGAGTTCCTCCTCGCGCTCCAGGTGGATAAACTCCGCCGCATTCTCGAGTTAGCTCTGCTTCAGCCAGGCGATGCCCGCCTGGTCATGTTGGACCAGGCAGCGGCCGTAGGGATCGCTCCAGTCATCATCTTCAAAGTTCATTGTCACGTCGGCGATGCGATAGCCATGGGCGTGAAGCCAGCCCCGCACCGCATCCCGTTTCCTCGGGGTGTTGCCTTCCTCAAGATAGGGATAGCGGAACCGGCGCCAGTCGCGCTTGCCCGCGTACTGGCTCAAGCCCGGTTCGTCAAGCGCGATCTGGCGCTCGAACTCCGCCGCCGTGTCGCGATTGAGCGAAGGATGCGACCAGGTGTGGTTGCCGATGTTCATGCCCGCATTAACCCACGCGCCGAGCGCCTGCTGGGAGTCGGGATCACCCTGAAGATCCGCAGCGGTCACAAACCCGTAGACGCCCTTGATGTGGCGAGCCTTGAGCTCATTGGCGAGGGCCGAGGCGATCCTGAGGCGCGTATCGTCAGGAGACAGACCGCCGGCTGCCGGCAGATCGTCAAACGTGAGCGGGACGCTGGGATGAGACTTGAGACGCCAAACCTGCGACGCGGTCCGGTGGCCAACCGGCTGGCGGTTCGGCGCGCGCGGCGATTGCTGTCCGGCTGCCAGGGCCGCCGCGCCTAAGGCAAACTGCAATGCAGAGACCAGCCAAGCGCACCCCATGGAACGATTGCGTTGTGCCCCTGCACTGTTCCGCACAACCTTAGACCGTTATGGGCAGGGTAACGGGGATTCTGTTCTCGTTACGCGGAGCTTAAGCGGCCTTGAGACCGACGGCGTGGATGAGTTTGTCGAGGTCGTCGATGACTCGTTGATATAAGCGGTCGAGTTGGGATCGCTTCGTCTGCTGGAGTATGCGATCACCGGAAAGAGGGGATAGCAGTCCAGCGGC
>JASHOC010000173.1 GCA_030041305.1 Acidobacteriaceae bacterium | reverse complement strand
AGCGGGGCAGGCGCCATACCGGGGATGTACGAGCTTGGAACATCGTCTGTTCGATGAGTCCTACACGAACTGATGGCCGAGGTGCGCAATTGCCCCGATCCCCAATGCCGAAAATTCCCCCTTTTCCAGGCCGGTTCCCCCCGGGTTGAGGAAGTATCGGCGACAATATTTCCGAGACCGTTCGCGGCAGCAGATTCGATTCTTTCGTCCAATTCGCGATTGCTTAAATTCTTGTTCATGCCGAACGGCCATTTTGGCGTGCGGAATCGAGAGGGTCATGCACTCTGGCAATGAGGAGCGAAGACCCCATCCTGGGCCAGTCAGGGTACTTACGGAATCCGCCAATGTCGAGTCCAATCGACCGGCCTCCTTCTCGTAGCGTTTTTGGCGAAAACAAAGAGAAGATTTCCGGTTGCCGCCGGATGTTCACATCTGCCTCGAGAGGCAACTTGCCCGGCAGCAGCGGCGATCGAAGGAAAGCCATATTTCGGGGATCTATCCGCAAGCGGGAGAATTTGGCGTCGAGGGTGATGTTCAGGCGCGCAATTTTGCAGCCCTGATGATAAAGAGATCCACGTCTCGAGATGGAGACCTGGGCGCACCGGCGTCTGACCGGCCTCACGTTTTCCGCTCCCCATCAAAACTTGCTGCGGCCGCCAATGACTTATGTCATCCTATCTGTAAATCATGGCCGCCCATAACTACGATGTTTTCCTCAGCCACGGCTGGGCCGATGGCGAACGCCCGCAACAAATCGCCGACGCGCTCGGCCAGGCGGGGCTGCGAGTGTGGTTCGACGCCGTCGAGTTTGCCGACCTCACCGGCATCACGCGCGCCGTAACGGAAGGAGTGGCCAATTCGAAGGCGCTCCTTGCCTACTACTCCAAGACGTTCCCGCTGCGCCGCGCCTGCCAATGGGAGCTGACCGCCGCTTTCCTCGCCGCGCAAGCCGACGGAGATCCGCGACAGCGCGTACTCGTTGTCAATCCCGAGAGTACGGCCGGCCATATCTATCCCATCGAGCTGCGCGACGCCAGGCTCCTCAAAGCGCCAAGCGCTGACGGAGAGATGCGGCAACTCGTCGACTCCGTCGTCAACCAGGTTCGCCAGCTCAGTGCTCCACTGGCCGATGTTCATCCGCTCACCGCGCCCAACTGGTACGGCATTAAGCCGACCGGCTCGACCCGCTTCGTCGGGCGCTTCAAAGAGATGTGGGAAGTGCATTCTCTGCTGCTCGGCGGCGAGGTGGCGCAGATTAGCGGCGCCGTCGCGGCTAAGGGCGGCATCGGGCAAGTGCAGGGGCCGGGCGGAGTGGGCAAGTCGCTGCTCGCGGAAGAGTATGCGCTGCACTTTGCCGCGGCCTATCCCGGCGGCGTGTTCTGGATGCGCGGCTACGGCGCTGACGATTCCCATCCTGCCCTGGGGCCGCAGGAACGGGAGGCGCTGCGTTCCGACCAGGTGCGCGGCATGGCGGAGCGGCTAGGCATCGATGCCCATGGGCTCACGGCAGAACAAATCGAGGGTGCGCTGGCCCGTAAGATCGGCGGCGAAGGAAAGCGCTGCCTGTGGGTGGTCGACGATGCGCCAAGCGCCATGGACCCCGACGCGCTGCGCCGCTGGTTTGCGCCCCACGCGCTGGCGCGGACGCTCATCACCACGCGCAGCCGCGCGTACGGCTCGCTTGCCGAAGGCATCGAGCTTTCCGTGCTTACCCCGGATGAGGCGCATCAATTGCTGACATTGCGGCGCGCTCCCGCGGACGAAACCGAAGACAGAGAGGCGCGCCTCCTTGCCGAGGACCTGGGACGCCACGCGCTGGCTCTCGATGTCGCGGCTTCGGCGCTCGTCTCCTATGGCGGTAACGAACCCTACCGCAAGTACCGCCAGGAATTGGCGGGCCAGGACTCTGTCGCGCTGGAGCTGGCAACGCAAATAGCGGACATGCTGCCCAATGGTCACGAAAAAGCCGTTGCACAGACCATGCTGCGGGGAATCGGCAGTCTGGGCGATGCAGGAGGGGACTTTTTGCGCCTGGCCTCCGTGCTCGCGGTCGCGCCGATTCCCGCGTCGCTGGTCGCAGCGGTCTTTGCGAATGCTGACAATCTCGACCCGGGCGAGGCCGCGCAGCGCCAGGGCAAGGCGTTTTACGAGGTGACCAATGCCTCTCTGGCCCAGCTCGCCGGTAAAAAGGGGGACGCGCGAGCGGTGCACACACTGATTTCCCGCGCCGTCCGCTTGCGCGAGAAGGCGCGGCCGAGCCGGACACAGGTGCTGCGGGAAGCGGCAGTTGAGACGCTGATCTCGGAGATCGCCCAAGCGGCTGCGGACCCGAGGCTGCATAAGCAGATCGAGTGGCACGTGGCCCACGCGCGACAGGTCGTGTGCAGTCCAGCCGCAGCCAATGAAGCGTATCTTGCAGGTTGGGTGGCCCGACACGATTACGGGCGGGGAGCGTATGCTTCGGCGCGCAGGCTCTACGAGCGCGAGCTATTGTTCCACCGGGACCGGCAGGGACCGGAGCATCCCGATGCGCTCGCCTCGATGAGAAGCCTGGGGCTGACTTTGCATGCTCAAGGAGATCTGACCGGGGCCCAAAAGGTCCTCAGAGATGCGCTCGAAATTTCCCGCCGTGCACTGGGGCCCGACCATCCGGATACGCTCACCTCGATGAATGATCTGGCTGGCGCCCTGTGGGCCCGAGGAGATGCGGCCGGCGCCCGCAAGCTGCTGGAAGCGGCGCTCGACATCTCATGCCGTGTGCTGGGTCTGGAGCACCCAGATACGTTCATTTCGATAAGTAATTTGGCCTGGATTCTGCGGGCCCAAGGAGATTTTGCCGGGGCGCGAAAGCTGCACAAGAACGCGCTTGAAATCTCCCGCCGTGTGCTGGGATCCGAGCATCCGGATACGCTCGTCTTGATGAACAACCTGGCGGAGACTATGGGGGACCAGGGAGATTTTGCTGGCGCGCGCAGGCTGCTCGACGAGGGGCTTGCAATCCGCCGCCGAGCTCTGGGGCCCGAACACCCCGATACCTCCAGTTCCGCCTGGAGCCTGTTTATCACTCTTCAGGACGCGGGTGAGCCCGCAGCGGCGAAGCGTGTCCTGAACCGCGACCTCCTATGGCTGCTCAACCGCAACCCGGCAGCCCTCGGCGCCGACCAGCGGAAAATCCGCGAATATGTGGCCCAAGCCGCAAAAGATCACCTGCCAGGAACGAAATAAGTTTTCTTTTGGAGGGAACCATCGCGCGGCACATGGGCGGGTAAGCTTGATGCGCCGTGATTCCGGCCCCGAGATCCTCGAAGCCCGATGAGCGGGGTTTGGATGGGCCGAAGAAACATTGGAGGGAGAGCGGCTGGCTCGCTGGTTGCCCTAAGCGATCTGTACCGTCGCACCACGGATTTGGGCAACGATCCCCTGTGACATCATCTCCTGGCGAATGTCGGTCAGGGAAAGATGGGACGGTGGTAGCCCGAGGCGATCGGGAACTCACAGGCGGCCCGGCCCGTGGCGGGGTTCGCTTAATTTTGCCCACCGCAACGGCCGGTCGTTTCCTGGCGTCCGTTCCTTCCGGGATTCAAGCGTAGCGCGACAGACACGCGATAGACCCTGATGATAGGACATTCGCACCGCAACTCCACGTTGCGCCGCGAATGCTCCGTTTTTTGGGTGTGCTATGCGATTCCGCACGGCATGGATGCACATGCAAATTGACGCCTCAGCGGCGCAGCAGACATCGTGTGTAAAGTAAAGGCATGCCAAGAGAGCTCCCCGCTGGCGTGGTCCACAGCGTGCCAGCAGATTTACAAAAGGCCCTTATTTCAGACCCAGTGGCGCGGGCAAAGTGGGAAAATATTACCGCGCTCGCACGCAATGAATGGATCTGCTGGGTTATCTCCGTTAAGAAGCCGGAAACAAGACGGCAGCACGTCGAAAGGGTGTGCACGGAGTTAAACGAAGGAATGCGCAGACCGTGTTGCTGGCCCGGTTGCCCTCACCGTTAACAAGAACAAAAATGTGGAAAGACTATGCAGCCTGCCGGTACGGCTCGGTGAGCTCCCTGGAGGGAGCGACCTCCTGGTGGCTCAGTAGCGGAGGCCGAGCTTCAGGGGAAACTCCTCTTCATCGTCTTCAAGCTGGCACAGGTGGCTGTGTTCCTGGATGATTCCGCGATGGCGGATGCGGAGGACCAGATGGACTACGGCAATCACCGCTGCGGCGAAGACAAAGTGCTCGGCACCTCTCTCAATCCATGGTTCCAGAGCGAGCGGGAGCCACGCTGCTGCGGGAACGAACGCG
>JASHOC010000172.1 GCA_030041305.1 Acidobacteriaceae bacterium | reverse complement strand
CCATCTGGACTCGTATCTCGATGAGTTCGCGTTCCGCTTCAATCGTAGAAAGTCGCGCCGCCGGGGAATGCTGTTCTACCGGCTGCTGGAGAACGCCCTGGTCACAAAACCATCCCGCTACCGGCAATCGCGAGCAAACGCGCCCACCGGAAAGCACAACCAGTAGTGGTTACTGTACTAAGGGAGCTACCCCACTTGCAGAATTTGCCGACCTTTTTTGCTGTCCCCTGTTCCGGCTGGTCCATCAACTGCCGACGACCTGATCAAATTCCGGCCGGAATGGACAATTGACAGAAAGTCAACCCGAAGGCTTTCGCCCTCTTGCAAGCGAATGCAAAGTACGAAGTTGTCACAACTCCGTCAACGACGATTCTACCAAACAAACCAAGTCGCCGGCCGTCCGGCGCACCACCAAGGTGCGGGCCCAGGGAACTAAACGCTCAACAACGCTGGTGCGCCGACGGGAGCTTCGCGCCGCTCGGCGGCCGCTTCCTCGGCATGTGCCGCTCCGGAGGTGACGTGAGACAGTTCCCACGCCGCACGGTCCCTGAGCAGCCGCGAAACGAGTGCAGTGTGCATGGCGTGACCCGCGCGCTCAGCCACCACGCGCCCCTCGATGCGCCGACCGGCCAGCGCCAGATCGCCAATCAGGTCTAGCACCTTATGACGCACATACTCGTCGGCAAAACGCAGCGGGCCGTTCATCGGCCCACGCGCGCCCAAAATGATGGCGTTCTCCGTGCTCGCCCCGCGGATCAGACCCATGTCGCGCAAGCGCCGCTCGTCGACTTTGTAGCCGAAGGTGCGCGCCGGCGCGATGGCCACCCCGTACGTCTCGGCGGCCAGATCCACGCACGCCGATTGCTGCCCAATGGGGGAAGGGAAGTCGATTGCGTAGCAGATGTTGTAGCCCGTGCCGGGATAGACACCGATGAACTTGTCGCCCTCCTTCACCTCGACGGGGCGCAGCACCCGGATGACCTCGCGGCGACGGCGCTGCGTGCGAATTCCGGCGCTCTGAAACGCCTCCACGTAGGGCAGCGCGCTCCCATCCAGAATAGGCAGCTCCAGGTTATCCAATTCCACGATTACATTGTCCACGCCCATGCCGATGAGCGCCGAGAGCAAATGCTCGGTGGTCGAAATCAGCACTCCTTGGCGCATGAGGCTGGTGGCGTAGCTGACTTTCGCCACGTTCCGGCCCGTGGCCGCAATTTCGAAATTATCCAGGTCGGTGCGGCGAAAAACGATGCCCGAGCCGGCCGGCGCCGGCAAAAGGCGCATCGTGACCGGAGCGCCTGAATGGAGCCCGACGCCCCTAAATTCAATGGGAGCAGAAATCGATTGCTCGTACTGCGTATTGCCTATCAATAACTGGTTCTCCCGCGGGGAAACGCTATTTCACACTAGATTAGACGCGAACGTCAAAATTCCACTGTGGCATTTTTGCCACACCTTGAGCCATCCGTGCCTTCCCTGGTTCCCCCACCCCGGGGCTCTCCGAAACCGCCTCTCGAGTACAGGGAAGAACCCCAACGGTCCTCAGGATCGGCGGAGCGCAAGTCCCTACATGCAGTCGTAGAATGAGAGAGTTCCAGGTCCGATCAATCTCCGGCAGTCTGCTCACCGATTCGCATATGGAAAGCCCCCTTCACCCGCCCGTCCCCATGCGCGCGCTGCTCGCCGGAGCACGGCGCAAAGAACGGGCGCTTGTCGATCTCGCCCGCCGACTGGTTCTCGCCGAATCCCCCTCCGACTCGAAACCGGCTGTAGACGCCTGCGCGACGTTGGCCGGGGCCTATGCGCAATCCATCGGCGGTCGTGTCAAATCGCATCGGCAGCGCGCCGTGGGCGACGTGCTCGAAGTGCGCTTTGGCCCCAAATCCCGCGCGGCAAAACCGGTACTGCTTCTTGGCCACCTCGATACCGTCTGGCCGCTGGGCTCACTCCAATCCATGCCGTGGCGCGTGAGGAATGGCCGCCTCTTGGGCCCCGGCGCGCTCGATATGAAGACCGGCGTTGCCATGGCTCTCACCGCCATCGAATTGCTCGCCGAAGCCGATCTTCTCACGCGCGAGATCGTTATGCTGCTCAACAGCGACGAGGAAGTCGGCAGCTCTGCTTCGCGCCCGATCACCGAACGGCTGGCGCGCCGCTCGGCCGCTGTCTACGTACTCGAGCCGGCGCAAGGGTTGGCGTACAAGACCGCACGCAAGGGTACCGGCAACTGGCGCATCGAGGTAAAGGGGGTCGGCGCGCACGCCGGCGTTGATTTTGAAAAAGGCGCCAACGCGCTGCTCGAGCTGGCGCATGCCATCGAAATCGTAAGCGCCTGGACCGATCTCAACCGCGGGCTGACAGTCAGCGCAGGCGTGGCCGGCGGCGGGACGAAGAACAATGTCGTCCCCTCCGAAGCTTGGGCGGAAGTGGACGTTCGCTTCGCCCGCCGCGCCGATGCACCGCTCATCGCGCGCAAATTCACCGCGCTCAAGCCTGCCGATAAGCGCTGCACGCTGATCGTCACCGGAGGCGTCAACCGGCCGCCCATGGAGCGCAGCCGCGGAACGGTCGAGCTTTATCGCAAAGCGCGCACCTTCGCGGCCGAGTTGGGGATCGTGCTCGAGGAAGCTTCGACCGGCGGCGGCTCTGACGGTAACTTCACCGCCGCGCTCGGCATCCCCACCCTCGACGGCATGGGAGCGGTGGGCGAGGGCGCGCATGCCCGACACGAGTCGGTGTTTGTCGAGCACCTGGCGCCTCGGACGGCGGTGCTCGCCGCTATGCTGGCGACGTAGCGGCTGGGACAACGCCAAGAAAACCAATGCGGAAAGGCGCGCTTTCGCTAGTCGTCAAGCCGCGAACCGCGGGTCGTGTAAACTGAAAGGAGCGAATTCCATTGCCGGCTGGCGTTTTGTCGGCTGCGAGCGGCAACCCCGCCGTCGATTCCGCGGGCCGAAGGTTGGCCTGTGCACGCAGATACGCTTCAATGAAGGAGACACACCGGACCCATGGCCAAAATTGCAAAGACGGGCGACCGCAAGAAAGTGATGGATACGACCAAGTCAACCGACTGTCCGAAGTGCAGCAAGCCGACGCGGATCGTGAAGCGTGTGAAGGACCGCGAGCGCGGCGTTGCGGGCGGAATTTATATTTCGTGCTCGGCGTGCGATTTTTACGAAAAGCTATAAGCGCGCGATGCGATTCGCAGCGAAGGGAGCCCGGCTTGGCGCCGGGCTTTTTGCAGTGGAAGGCGCCCAAAGTTCACGGCTGGGAGCTCGTCCTGGCCGGCGGGATTATGGCGCCTGCGCCAGGGAGAGCCGAAATCAGGAAGCTAATTGCAAAGCCTTGTCCCCGGGGGCGGCCGACGGCTCGGCGCGGCCGCTGCATCGCGCGAACAGCTTCAATCCGAGAGCGGTAGGCGTGATGTTGGCATCCACGAGATGTTCGAACGAATTCGCTCGCGCTGTCGGTTCCAGCAAGCCAAGGTGATGGAGATGATTCAGATCCTGCTCCACGCCGGCCAAATCCCTGATTCCAGTTAGCCGCCGGACCTCAACTGCCGGGCACTCAATTTTCTCCCGGAAGAGAAAGCCGGGTTCCCATCCTTTTTGCGCCGCCCGCGTGCAAGCGAGGGTGAGGATTTGGATATGACCGGGAAGAAACTGGGTGAGCAGATTCACGCAATTCCAACTCGATGAATCTTCCGCCTCCGCCAGGCAGGAAGAAGCCAATAGTCCCGCCCAGGAATGCTGCATCAGTTCGTCATTGGCATCGGATCCAAGCTCCAAAACGCGCAGAAGAAGGTCCGGGGAGATCTCTTGGGTGGCGTCGTCGCCTGGCTCATCGAGCAGCTCTTGGGCCATGCGACCGATTTCGATGGCGCGCAACGCTTTTTCATCGCCCAGGGTTTCGGTAATGAATTTCAACATCTGCGCTTCCCCGGAAGGGCAGGTGCGAATGAGAAAGGCCAGCACTTGTGCGGTGCGGAATTGGCCGACGATATCGTTCTGCACAGAGGGAATGCGCCCATTCAGAGCGGCCGCTTTGGTGATCAAGCCCCTCCATGCGACCGCGTCGAGCGAATCGGGAACAAAGGTCAGGCCCACACCGTCTTCTCCGGCGCGAACCGATCTGGCGCGGAGCTGCAGCGGCGGCCCGGAGCGCTGCCCCAGCAGACCGGTCCGCTGCAGAGTCAAAAGGACGCGAGCACCGGGAAGCCAACGCTCGTCCGTTTGCAAATAGATACCGGTGGCGCTCATGTCTTTGACTCGTGATCGCTTTTGCTTCGAGCCGGTGAAGTAGTACACGTCGAGATCGCGCACGGAAATCCGCCCGTCTTCGCGGCGTTCACTCAGTTGGGCTCGATTGAGCAGTTTCCAAACCAACGACATGCACTTCTTTTCCGGCGTCTAGGCTTTCCCGGTCAAAAGCACTCTGGGTTTCGCCCTGTATCGTGCGGCGCCTCATCCGATTGCCGGTAGTTATACACGCCGGCCCCAGGTGTTTCAAGCGGATTTTAGGCGGCAGTTGACAAATTGTATGTGATGCAAATCACACACTTAGCCGAGAGGGTTGCGAAAACACGGGTAAGGGGCGAATGGTTCGAGTTCTCTCGTGGTCTGTGACGTTCCTCGGGGCACATCAATCGTGGTTTTTCCGCAGCCGTCAGCCGCCCAGGGCCTCGGACATCTCTTTGAGGATTGCCTCCGCAGCGGCGGCCGGTTGGGAGGCTTGAGTAATCGGGCGACCGACGACCAGGTAACTGGCTCCGCGACGCAGGGCTTCAGCGGGAGTGGCGACGCGCTTCTGGTCGGCGGTATCTGCCCCAGCGGGCCGGATGCCGGGAACTGCAAGAACCGCTTCCGGGCCGGCGAGGGCGCGAACCCTGGCTACTTCCCGAGGCGAGCAGACGAAGCCGCGCAGGCCGGCGTCGAGGGCCATCCTGGCCAGGAGCTCGACCTGATCGGCGGGCTGCCTCGCAATGCCCACAGCGTGGAGTTGAGGGGCGTCCATGCTGGTGAGGACGGTTACGGCTAGGAGTTGCGGGGAGTGGGGGATACCTTCTACGGCGTCTTGGGCCGCGGCCAGCATGGCCGGTCCACCAGCGGCGTGCAAGGTGATCATGTGCGCGCCAAGGGCGGTAGCCGAGCGGACG
Organism: Acidobacteriaceae bacterium; assembly: GCA_030041305.1. GTDB lineage: Bacteria > Acidobacteriota > Terriglobia > Terriglobales > Acidobacteriaceae > Telmatobacter. Next base: position 7,325 of record JASHOC010000172.1, on the reverse strand, counting down.
GCTCCGGCGACTGTGTTGGGAATGTCGTGGAGCTTGAGGTCGAGGAAAACGGAAAAACCACGCTGGAGGATGGGCTCAAGGACGGAGGGACCGGCGGCGACGAAGAGTTCGAAACCGATCTTGAACCCGCGGCAACATCCACCTAGTTGGTGGACAAGGACTTCAGCAGCCGCAGTCGTGGGGACATCGAGAGCAACGATGAGCCGCCGCCGCGCCTCTTCTAATGGATCAAAATCGATCTTCCGCGCCGCCATAAGGCCCGATTTGATCTGTTCCAAACTTGGCATAATTAGATGGTAAGGGATTTTTCAGGCGCACAGCGCAAAAGGAGACGGCCGAGGTTGAAGCCGGGATCGCATCGAAGCGCCGGGACGGTCTTGGCGCTCGCGGCCATGATTTGGTGCACCGTTGCAGCTTGGAACAGCTCAGCTCGGGCCGCCGCCGTGGACAGCAACCCGATGAATTACGACCCGCAAGTCCGCACCGCTTATACCCACTTTTATAATCTCGATTTTCCAGAAGCTGTGGAACGCTTCGAGCGCTACCATTCCGAGCATCCGAATGACCCCCAGGCCACGGCTTATCTGCTGGATGCGGAGATTTTCAAAGAGCTGTACCGGCTCGATTTGCTGGATACGACCTTTTACGCCAACGACGGCTTTTTGACGGGCCGGCACGCGACGGCGGAGGACCCGGGGGAGCGAGAGCGGATTTTTTCATTGGCCGACGAGGCGGTTCGCGAGGCGGACTGGCGGCTGAAACAGAACCCCAACGACGTGGATGCGCTTTTTGTTCGCGGCTGGGTGCGCAGCCTGCGCTGTACGTACGTGGCAATGGTGGAGCGGGCGTTCGGGGCGGGGTTCCGGCTGGCGACGAAGGCCAAGGACGACGAGGTGCGGGTGCTCCAACTGGACCCGAACTATGTGGACGCCAAGCTGGTGGTGGGCGTCTACGACTACGTCGTGGGGGCGCTGCCGTTTCCATTTAAGCTGCTGATCGGATTTGCGGGCATTACGGGATCGAAGCCGAAGGGGCTGACGCTGCTCGATGACGCGGGGAAACGAGGAGTGATTACGAGCGTGGAGGCGCGGACCGCGATGGCGCTGTTTCTGCGCCGCGAGTCCAAGTATCAGCAAGCCATCCAGGTGGTTCGGTCGCTGGAGGACGAATATCCGCACGATTTTCTGTTCAACCTGGAAGAAGCCAACCTGCGCAAAGACGCGGGCGAGGGCATGGGAGCGGTGGACGCCTACCGAAAGCTTCTAACCGAGGACGCGGAGCCAGGATATTTTTTGTCGGCGAAACTCGAGTTGGCGGATTTCGGGTTGGGCGACGCGCTGCGCGGCCAGCGCCACTATAAAGACGCGGCGCAGGCGTACGAACATGCCGCGGGAACAGAGGGAGTGGGTCCCGAGCTGAAAATCCGATCGCTGCTGGCGGCGGGGGAGTGCCACGATCTGCTGGGCGAGCGGCAGCCGGCGATGCACGATTATCGCCAGGCCATCGAGGCGGGACCGGATACATCGCGGGCCGAAACGGCGCGCAAATATTTGCGCAGCCCCTATCATGGGGCGTGAGGGCCATCCGATGAACGGAACCGCATATCCCTTCAAACCGTATTTTTGAAAATGATGTACTTTTCTCATTGAGGAGGTGAGGTCTCGTGGCCGTCTTCTGTCATTGTTGTGGAACGGGGTTGCCGGGGGGCGCGCGCTACTGCTCGAGTTGCGGAGCGGCCGTTACGGGGCCCGCATACATGGCCGGCCGGCCGCTGGTTCGTCCGCGCGTGGGTCGCCAGATTGCCGGTGTTTGCCTCGCGCTGGCGCGTTCCTATGGTTGGGATGTTTCGGCGGTAAGGATCATCACCGTGCTGGCTCTTTTTCTTTCCAGCGGGCTGGTGGGCGTGGCGTATGTGGCCGCGTGGATCGGGATTCCCGAAGAGCCATTGGAAGCGCCGGGAGCCTATCCACCCGCCGGATAAAGGGAACATGAAGGCAACCTGTCGCTCCTGCTGAGGAGATTTGCTCGCGTGTCGTTCAAGGCACACAGAACCACTCTACGAGTCGAACGGCTCAGGGAATCGCACTGCTCAGGATTGTAGCCAAAAGCTTAGAGGGAACAAGATGCCCTTTCCCACAGCGGTGAACAACCAGATTTCCGATTTAGGGACGCAATTCATCGTCGATGTGAGGGGCGGAGTGCGGTTGAGTTACCGCGATGGGGCGAGCGGACTTCCGGTAGTGTTTCTGCATCCCACGCCGCTCGATGGCGACTACTGGCGACCGATGGTGGCGGAGTTGACGGCAGTGCGCGCGATTGTCCCCGATTTGCGCGGACATGGCGCCTCGGAGCTGGGCGGCGATCTGCCGATGGCCGCGTTCACACGCGTGCCCGACGCGCCGGCGTTGACCATGGCGCATCTGGGTGCGGACATGCTGGCGCTGCTCGATCACCTGCACCTGGAGAGAGCGGTGTTTGCGGGCTGCTCGATCGGCGGGTACGTGATGCTGGAACTATGGCGGCGTGCGCCTGAGCGCATGCGCGGGCTGGCCTTTATCTGTTCGAAACCGCAGCCGGACGCGGAGGCGAACCTTGCCAAGCGCGCAGCCACCATCGCTCAGGCGCGCGCGGGCGAGGCTGGCGCGGTGTTCGATGGGGTGGCGCAGACGATGATGGGCGCGAGGGCCCGCGATCGGCGGCCGGAGATTGTGGGCGAAGTGAGGCGGCGGATGACGTTGACCGCCGATACGTTGGTTGCAGTGCAGGCGGGACTGGCCGCGCGGCCTGATTCCGTGCCCACCGTGTCGACGATCCATATGCCGGTACTAGCGATTGCGGGCGGCGAGGACCCGGCCGTGAGCCCGATGGAGATGGAGACGTTCCGCGCCGCGCCGGGAGGATGCGAGCTCCACGTTTTGCCACACGCCGGACATTTTGCCGCGTATGAGGAACCTGCCGCAGTGGCGGCTTTGCTATCGCAGTGGTTGCGGGGCCTGGAGAGCGCGTGAGACGGTGGCGCCGGGCGTTTGTTTGCGAGACAAGACTGCAGACAGAGCGCGGCGCGGGATGATGTAATGCTCGCGGAGGAAATCATGGACCACGGATATCGAGAATCCCGATAGGCGCGATTTTTTGCGCGCCGTGCCGGCGGCTGCGGCTGCGGGTTTGGCGTTGGCCGATGCACTTGCCGGCCATGCTGCGGCGCAGGAGAAGGTGCCCTCGGCCGGATATAAGCTTATCAGCGCGGAAACGCTTCACGACGACATTGGCGAGCAGAAGGCGCACCCGGGCAATAAGCCGCTTTTCTTTGACCGGAACTTCTCAATCATGCTGACGAGCGAAACCGCGGCGATGGCCAAGGAATTTGAATGGCACGAACACCGCGACCATATCTTTTATATTTTCGATGGGTCGACGGATTTTGAGCTGGGCGACACGCCACAAAACGCGCACAGCCCGCGGGCGGGGGAGTGGCTGGCGCCCGCATCCGAGGGGGCGATGAAAATGACGCTGCACAAGGGAGGTACTCTGGTCATTCCGCGCGGGACGCCGCATAAGCGGAGCACGCCCGGCAGCGTGACGTTTACGTTGACTGCGCCCATGACGCCGCGCAGCGCATAGAGGCGTGAGCGTCTACATCGCTCTTTTTTGGTTACAAAGACGGGACCGGGGCCGGTAAAAGGCTGTGCAGACGCGGCCTCCTTTAGTTGCCTGAAGCACCGAACCGTTGCGGTTGATACACTGCACACACGTATGGCTTCCCCTGCGGATTCACTGGAGTCGGTTGCCGAATCGCTGTGCGCGGCGGCGCGTTGGTGTTATGGGCGGGGATGGGCTCCGGCGACGAGCGGGAATTTCAGCGTGCGCGTTCCGGATTTGCCGGGATCGGGAATCCTGATCACACCGTCGGGCTTGGACAAAGGTACCGTCATGCCTGCCGATTTAATTCGCGTGGAAGGCGATGGAGGCGTTGTCGGCAGCCGCATTGGAAAGAGCCGCGTCGGTGAGGAACGCGTTGGGGACAGTCTTTTTATTGCCGGCAGCGGCAAGCCCTCGGCCGAAGTGGGGCTGCACCTCACGATTTACCACGGGCGGCCCGAGGCCGGCGCCATTCTGCACGTGCACAGTGTGTGGAATACGCTGCTTTCGGCGCACCACGCATCGCGGGCGTACGCGCCTTTTGAGGGATACGAGATTTTGAAAGGGCTGGCTGGCGTGACCACGCACGCGCATCTGGAGCGGGTGCCGATTCTCGAAGACTCGCAGGACTACGACGAGCTGTGCCGGAACATGGCCCGGGTGCTTGATGAATTTCCCCGCGCCCATGGGGTGCTCCTGAGCCGCCACGGGCTATATACTTGGGGGCAATCGGTGGCCGAAGCGCGCCGGCACCTGGAGGCGCTCGAGTTTCTGTTCGAAGTGGAAGGGCGGCGGCTGATCGGCAAGGAATCGATTGTGCCGGATATTTTGACCTAGGTCTGGGCGCGGCGATCCTGTGAGCCGATGGGAGGAACGATCATGGCTGTTCTTCGCTTCCCCGGCACCAACGAGAAATTTGAAGGCGAGCCGGAGATCCGCGCCGCGCTTGCGGGCGCGGGAATCGACTACGAGCGCTGGAGTCTGGACCGCGTGCCGGCGGACTGCTCTGCAGATCTTGTTTTGGAGGCGTATCGTGCCGAAATCGACGAGATGAAGCAGCGCGGCGGCTACGTGACGGCGGATGTGATCGACGTGAATCCGGAAACGCCGGGACTCGACGCGATGCTGGCGCGGTTCGATAAGGAGCACACGCACTCCGAGGACGAAGTGCGGTTTATTCTTGCCGGGCGCGGGATTTTTTTCCTGCACGTGAGGGGAAAGGTCTATTCCGTCGAAGTAGGACCCGGCGACATGCTGCGCGTGCCGCGCGGCACGACGCACTGGTTCACGCTGTGCGAAGACCGGCGTATCCGGGCGGTGCGGTGGTTCCAGCAGACCGAAGGCTGGACGCCTTTTTACACCGGCTCGGGCGCTGAACGGGGCTATCAGCCGGTGTGCTTCGGGCCGGCATACCTGGGACCGCGGCTGGGGACGGGGGTTTCGCTCGACGGAAACGCATGAGCGCGGCGCGGCTGTACCTGCTGGACGTGGAGGGAACGGTTGCGCCGATTGCGTTTGTGTATGAGCGGCTGTTCCCGTATGCGCGCGCGCATTTCGAATCATTCCTCCAGGAAAAGTTGCAGGAGCCGCGGCGGGAATTCGCGGAAGACAGCACGTTTGCGGATTTGATGCTGCTCGCGATGGAAAATCAGAAAGAGGAGGAGCCGGGCGCGCCCCGGATTCTACCGGACCTTGAGTATGAACCTCGAGCTGCCGATGATCCGAGAACCGGCTCCGCGAGTTCGGGCTACGCCATTCCGCGCCTGCTTGAATACATTTACTGGCTGATGGACCGCGATCGCAAATCGACGGCGCTGAAAAGCTTGCAAGGAAAGATTTGGAAGAGTGGATTCGAGCGGGGCGAGTTAAGGGGTGAGTTATTCGCCGATGTGCCGGAGGCCCTCCGGCGCTGGGCGGCCATGGGCAAGGTGGCGATTTATTCGTCGGGCTCCGTGGAGGCGCAGGAGTTACTGTTTCGCTACTCGACTTGTGGTGATCTAACTCCACTGATTGCGGCTTACTTTGACACCCGCACCGGACCTAAGCTGGCTGCGGCGAGTTATATGGCAATAGCAGCGGCGATTGGTGTTGCGCCGGACGCCGCGCTTTTCTATTCCGATGCACTGCGCGAGCTGGATGCTGCGCGGGAAGCGGGGTTCGGGACACGGCTGGTGGTGCGAGAGGGGAATGCGGCCATCGAGGATGCGCGAGGACATCCCGTGGTTTACGGTCTGATCGGCGCCGAGACGAATAACGATTGAACGAACCGGAGGAATTCAGACGGATGCCGGAACTGGCGGCCAAGGTTCTGTTCCGTGGCTGGGTTTGCGGTTTCTATCCGGGCAAGGTGACGCGCCCAGGGCTCGTTTTGCGTCGATGACGTGTTTCCCACAGAAACCTGCGCTTTCCACAGGTCGCCGGGTTGCGCCAGGGCCGCGGGAATCGGCAATGGACGACCCGGATGCAGCGATAAGCCTTTGAAATCATTGAAATTGCTATCAGCTTGCAACCTTCCGAACCCTGTGCTACTCTTGGAAAGTTGAAATTGAGCAGTGGAAGCCTCCCGGTGGCCGTGTGGCCTGCCCAAGTGGGAAATGGGAAGCAGGTTCGTTGGGTCGGATTGGGAGTGCATGAAGCGCTCCGTTAAAGCCCCTTTTTGGGGTCCCCACATAGAACAAACCCATTGCACGACCCGGGAGAAGCTCCCGCGAGCCCTAGCGGCTCGGGCGCTGATTGCGCTGGCGGGTGTTTGATATGTGCGCGGTGCGAACCCCGGTCACGCGAGTGTTGCTGGGACAGGTTGACGAATCGGATTCTTCTGCTTGACCGTGAGGCGGAAGTTCGGTAGTCTTAAAAAGTTCGCGCCAAAACGCCGGCAGGCGCTTGGGAAAGCGTGAAAACCGGCAAGAGCGCATCAAGTTCGAGGACACTCCGGTGTGAGCCGGAGCCTCGATCCAAAAGGGTCCCGCCCAGGCGGATGACTCTCAAGGATCTTTGACAAATTGGTTGAACGTGCCAGTCGTGAGAAGCGGTCGGGTTTGGCTCGATCGGTCTCACAAGGTAAGGTGTCTCGACCCGCGAGGGTCCGGACACGGTCCCGCGCCGCAGACCTCCGTCGGCTGGCGCGAGACCATCAGGCTTCAAACGAGAGTTTGATCCTGGCTCAGAATCAACGCTGGCGGCGTGCCTAACACATGCAAGTCGAGCGAGAAAGTGGAGCAATCCATGAGTAAAGCGGCGCACGGGTGAGTAACACGTGACTAACCTACCCTCGAGTGGGGAATAACTTCGGGAAACCGAGGCTAATACCGCATAACACCTACGGGTCAAAGGAGCAATCCGCTTGAAGAGGGGGTCGCGGCCGATTAGTTAGTTGGCAGGGTAACGGCCTACCAAGACGATGATCGGTATCCGGCCTGAGAGGGCGCACGGACACACTGGAACTGAAACACGGTCCAGACTCCTACGGGAGGCAGCAGTGGGGAATTTTGCGCAATGGGGGAAACCCTGACGCAGCAACGCCGCGTGGAGGATGAAGTCCTTCGGGACGTAAACTCCTTTCGACCGGGACGATGATGACGGTACCGGAAGAAGAAGCCCCGGCTAACTTCGTGCCAGCAGCCGCGGTAATACGAGGGGGGCGAGCGTTGTTCGGAATTATTGGGCGTAAAGGGTGCGTAGGCGGT
>JASHOC010000171.1 GCA_030041305.1 Acidobacteriaceae bacterium | reverse complement strand
TGGTTGCCGACATAGCTGACTTCCAATACGGTTGCCGAGCCCAACTGCCGCTCGAACGATAATTCGTATTCCTCAACGAACGGAATGACATTGTGCGGGTAGAAATAATCGGAGCCGCCGATCGGGATCGCCCCCGCCCAGTTGAACGTCGAGTCGGGGTGCGCCGGTGAGACGTCGGTGGGCGGGAAGGTGAAGGGGAACTTGATGCCTTCGAACTGCCCGGTCTCAAGAGCAATAAAGGGAGACGCCAGTTGCGTCGGCACGGCAGAAGTATAGTAGTCGCCGTAGGGAGCGTCACCCACTTCGACGAATCCCGTCGCGTCCTGGATGGCGCTGTAGAACATGCCGTAGCCGGCGCGGATGCTGCTCTGGCCCGCTCCTCCGAGCAGCTTGTGCAAGAATCCGCCGCTGGGAGCGGGAGCATAAGCAAGGCCGACGCGCGGCGCGAAATTGCTGTACTTGATGGGACCCAAAGTCTTCGGTATGCCCGGGTCGAGAGGCACAACCAGCCCCTCCGGAGCGGTTGGAAATGCCTGTGACTGCTCGCCGAGGACCACCGTCTCCAGCTTGTTCTGCCAGTCCCACCAGGGAGGCATGATCTCGTAGCGCAACCCGTAGTTGAGAGTCAGGTTCGAGGTCGTTCGCCAGGAATCCTCGCCGTAGACCCCAAAATAGTACGCCCGGGAATCGAGGAGCTGCTGGCTGGCCTGCGTGAAACTGTTGACTGCGCCGATCAGGAAGTCCGAGAAATCGAGTCCGGTCTCAAAACCGTTGAACCCGAAGGCGCCGTTGGCATCGTCGTAATTGCGTTCGTTGATCTGATCGTAGTGATAGTCGACGCCAAAGTGCATGGTGTGCCTACCGATGACCCGGATCACATTGTCGATGATCTGAGCGGTGTTGTTGTACTGGCCGAGCGCGTCCTGAGCAAGCCCGAATTCATAGTTGTCAAAGAAGAACGAGGGCACGCCGGCTATGGCCGAGTTGATGTTCCCTATTCCGCCGGTGCTGTTCCACGGGGTGTTGAAGCCCAGCGAGGCCATGGAAACACCAGCACCTTGTCCCGCCACCGGCTGTCCGGTGTGATTCACATCGCGGAGCCACACGAGGCGGATGTCGTTCACAAGCCGGGGACTAAAGGTGGTGGTCAGGCCCAGGTTAATCATCTGGGTGATGCCGTCATTGGCGTCGGCGAAGCCGGGAATATTGATTCCCTGGTCATAAGGATTCTGATAGTTGTATTGGTCCTGGAAGTAGTAGCCGAACAAGGCTCCCCAGCGGGTGTTGATATCCATCCGGATGCCGCCTTTGTTGTCCTGCAAATTCGCGTTGTAAGCCGACGTCTGGAATATGGGGCCTAAAGTGGAGGAAATCAAAGTGGGCGTGGGAATGTACTGGAGAGCCTGCACGGCAACCGGCGACCAAGCGCTCTGCGGAATGACTGCGTTGGGAAAGACGCATTGCGAGGAACTGGTGCAGCCCGCAGTGTAGTAGGGCTCTCCTTGGGTCACGGTGTACCCCAGGCTATTGGAAAGTTCCTGGGCCAAGCCAGTACCTCCAACTCCCGAGGAGGTTTCGAGCGCGCCTGCCTCGTCGGCCAGGTTGCCGGTGCGATCGGCCAGCGAAGGTACGGGAACGAACTGCGTCGCGCCCTGGATCATCCGCGTGCCCTGGTAGTCGCCGTAGAAGAAAAGTTTGTTCTTAATGACGGGTCCGCCGAATGTTCCGCCGAACTGGTTCTGGATGAACACGCCGCGGGCGCCACCGGCAAAGTAGTTTGCCGCGTCCAGATCGGTGTTGCGTAGGAAGTCGAAGGCGTCGCCGTGAAAGTCGTTGGCGCCCGATTTCGTCACCACGTTGATCTGGCCGCCGCTGAAGTTGCCGTACTCGGCGTCGAAATTATTGGTGATGATGCGGAACTCGGAGATGGAGTCGAGGTTCGGAATCATGGCCGCGCCGTTGTGCACGCCCTCCTCGGCGTCCGCGCCGTTGACCATGAAGCCGTTGGCCTCGGGGCGGCCGCCATTGACCGACTGCGTCCCGTTTGTCAGGTTGCCGGAGACATTGGACGCGCCCACGCCGGCGGTTGAATCGTTTCCCGTGTAGGGGGAGACGCCGGGCTGCAGAGCCAGCAGATCGATGTACGACCGGCCGTTCAGCGGCACAGCTACGATCTTCTGGTCCTCGATCACGTCTCCCATTTGCGTGTTCTGCGTTTCAATTTCCAGAACGTTGGCGGACACGGTTACGGAATTGCGGACGGCTCCGATCTGCAGTCCGATGTCCACGCGGACCGACGAGTTCGCGTTGATGGTTACACCGTTCATTACGAAGTTCTCGTAGCCCGGCTGGGCAAGGGTCACGGTGTAATGGTCGACGGGCAGCACGGGAAAAGAATAGAAGCCCGCTCCATCCGTTACCGCGGTGTACCGCACGTTGGTGGACTCCGCCAAGGCCACGACCGTGGCGCCGGGAATCACCGCCCCCGACGGGTCCGTGACGATGCCGGAGATCGTGCCGGTGATGCTCTGGGCGCGGACAGATGAGGGACTCAGGAAAAACAGGGCGCAGAAACTAACCATGACAGCTCCCGCTATCAATCGCTTCATGATGTTGCCGCCTCCAAACGGCCCCTGGAACGATCTGGGGCAACCCCTGCCGCACCGGGAATCTGAGCAGCCGGTGGCGCCAAATTGGTCTAATTGGAAGGGAAGACCCTCTTGGGAGCAGTTGTCAGTGCGATAGATCACAACGAGCAGTTGTCGGTGCGGGAGATCACAACTGGCCTTAAAGGGAACGGCTTACCACCGCAGACCGGCGCCGCTCTCTGTGGCGGCTTGGGCTCAGACGCGGGATCTTCTGGCGGGATACACCACGCGGACCTGTCCGGTTTCGGGGTCACGCACAGCCTGCAAGCCGTTGGGCAAGACCGGAAGCGAGTGGGTCGGCTTGGCCTGGATCCTGACACAGACCGGCGCTTGAACCGGCGCCGGCGAAAATCTGATGGGGGAGGGACTGTTTTGCGAGAGCATACTGCATCCTGTTTCCACCTGGGCTGGAAACTTACCTAAACCAGCCGTGAAGGAGGTGAAGATAGGATGGCGGATAGCCACTCTGGGCACAGTGATCTAGATCACTCGTGCGCCGGTATGGTTTCAGCCCTTTGAGCGAGCCTTCAAAATCCGGCTTTCTAAGCGCCTTGAAACCTGGTCGGATCGGCAACTGATGGAGAACACTGTCGCAGAGATGTTAAGAATCGCTCGCTAAACCATACCGATGATCTCATCTGGATTCCGCCTGTCAGGGATCGGGGATCCATGGGATTTCGATATCGAAGTGAAAATTTCCCTCCGCCGTGCGTAGGGGAATGTATCGACGCTTCCACCTAGAGCCTGTTATGAACTTTGGGGCGGGCAGCGACGGGAGCCAATTTTTCCCCAGTTCTAGGAGCGAGGAGGGACGCATACCGGGTGTCTGCTAGCGATGATCGACAACGAAATCGGAAAAATTGGCCCCGTCCCGAAGGGTTGCGGCGAAAATCCGGCCATACTTCGTTCTCGCCCTTGACGGTGGACCCGCCACAGCCTGCGGGCTCGGCCTCGTCTCCGCCCCACGGACAAAGACCCATCCGTGGGGGCCCCGGTTCTGGCCGGATTTTCGCTCGCAACGCTGTCTGCCCCAAAGTTTATAACAGGCTCTAGGACTGAGGTTCGAGCACCTTGAAGAGCAATTTAGCCGCTTTGATCCGCGTCAGTTGGCCCTCCGCCGACCCTCCGTTCTGGTCAGTCCCGGCGCTATTGCCAGAACCATCCCCCGATTCTTTACCCGACGAAGTCGATCGATCATTCGTCGCTCGACTTATGAGTGCGTTCACGGAAGAGCGGGATTCCTCAACCGATTCCATTTTGTCCGGACAGAAGTTATCGCCTGCCGTATTGCATGGCCGCAGGGCATGGGCCGCAACCAACGCTTCTACAGCGGCCGAGTGTTTCGCGTAAAGCGGCACATCCTTAAAAGTTGCTTCCGACGCGGTTGCGTAGCCCCATCTGCGGTCCAGGTTCGACTTTACGGAAAGCAGGTGAAACGCAGCCGCCAATGTCTCAGCCGCTTCCGCTCTCGTCAACGCTTGATCGGGCAGGAACCCCCCCTGCGTTTCAGGAAGCCAGCCATGCACCAGCGCGAACTCCGCGGCCCTCCACTCATCTACGTTTCGGGCTAAGTCGACCAAATCTTCCTTGGCCAGCGTGACATTGAAATTCAGCAGCGCGCGCTGAACCGTCTCCGGATCCACCTTGCGTGGTGGCACGCCCTGTTTCACAGCGATCGCCGCCAGCGCGCCCGACGCCTGCCCGATCAGCATCGTGCTCGGCTGCATGCGCGTCACGGCATTGCCAATCCTCGATTCGGAAATATTCTTTTCCGCAGCCAGCAACCCGTCCACCTGAGCCGGGATCAGAACCTCGATCGGAACCTGAAATGGACCGTGCCGGTATTCTTTGGGAAGATCACTTGCCCGGTCCAGATCGCTCTCAAAGTCCCCCTGTTGGTTACAGTCGTGGAGATAGACGGTGTAATCCCCAACCGCGATTGAATCGGCAAGCTCGCTCGGAAGCTCGGGGCCGGCAAACAGCGCCGGATTGGGCCAGGGCGCTTCGCGCCGCACATCCCCGCCCGCCAGCGTGTACAGGCCGATCAGCCTGCGGCTTTCGCGAATATAGGGAAGCAGCGGGAAATTCGCCTCAATGGCCTTGAACTCCTGTGGAATATTCGGGCAGGAATTCTCCTCCCGGTTGTAAGGAGTGTCATAGCCCTCGTCATTCGCTACAGACCACTTCGTTTCCTTCAGCTCATTCTGGACGTAGTAAAGGAAATCGAGCGTCCTCAACTTCGCCGCACACATGATTTCCTGGCGCTTGGTTCGATCGAAAATGTCCGTGTTCGTCTCGTAATCGTTGAACCAATTGACGGCGGTTCGGCTGATGTGCTCTGGAGCCGACACTGTGTAGTTATAAGGACTCGAAGAGTCGGGTAGCGCTCTCAGCCGGTTGTGCACTGCGAAGTTCACCGGGATCGAGCCGTTGTCAGGGTTTCCATCTGCTCTTAAGAACCTGCGCATGCCAGTTATATAGGCAGCATTGTATCCCGGCGGGGCATGCTGCATGACTAGCTCGGGCGGGACACCGTTTGGATACTCCTTGATAATTGCCATGTAGGTGATATCTTGCACGCAAGATTGCCCCGGCGAGCTATTGGTGAACTTGCCGATGCGGTAGCCGGCGGAAGTGAGCGGCAATATATCGCCGAATTCCGTTGCGTCGATCACGATTTTGCTGTGGAACGTATGCCCTCGCGCCGTGACCACTCCACCAACGGTTTGATCGCTTTCCAGGACCTTCGCGACTCTTTCTCTGAGATAGAGATCGATACGCCCAGGGCCTGCGTCGTTGGCGTCGCCAAGCGTCTCATAAAGGATTTTTTGAATCGCCGACGGCTCAAAACAATGGCGTTGATCGCTGCCATAACAAGTGCCGACAGACTTCCCGCGCACCAGGTAGTAGGCGCGCATTCTTTCCAGAAACTCCGCATACATTCCGGAATTCAGAGTGATGGTTCCACCTTCGTCCATCGTAGCGTCGGCGGAGGTGGTCATCTGGCCGCCGATCCAGTCCGTCTCCTCGATCAACGCCACCCTCGCCCCGAGGCGCGCGGCCTGGATCGCCGCCGAGATTCCACCTGTGCCTGCGCCGGCAACAACAATGTCGGCGCTCTGATCTGCTTGCGCCTCGCTTGGCCGAAATTCCGATGCGTCCGTACGCGCATTGACCAAAAAGAAAAATACAGCGAGTGATGCGATACGCAGCCCGCGGACGGAGGATCGCGCGAGCCATCCGGGATGACAAAGAGTGGTTTCTCTATCCACTGTGCTGCTCCTCTTTTGACTGAATGCGATACCTTGAGTGGAAGGCGAGGAAACGCCAACGCTCATGGGCTTCTGCCGCGCGTCTCGATCGCCGAAAAGAAGTTCGACGCGAGAGCGCGGGCAGAAGCCCCAGGCAGCGACCCGGTCCGGTTACCAGTAAATTTTCAGCGCTGCCTGAATCTGCCGCGAGACGTCGGCGTAACCAATGGTTCCAAAGTTGCCACCGCCAATAGTCGGATATGGCTCGCCCAAAATCGGGTGATTAAATGCGTTATACATTTCCGCACGAAATTGAAGACGGATTCGCTCAATCGGCTGGAACCACTTTTCGATCGCGAGGTCTGTAAAGTCATATCCTGGCGCCCGGAGATTCGACAAATACCGAGGCGAATCCCCGTAAGACCCTGCGGGCGGCGTTTCAAACGCGCAGGGATTGAACCATGCTTGAACCGTGTGGAGCTTGGAAGGAGCTTGGCATCCAGGATTAGCCGCAACGGGACCAGGGGTATTCGGATTACCTACTATATTCGCGTGCTCGCTACCGCCAAAGAGACTGGCAACATTTGCGCTCACTTGCATCGCAAGCGGAGAGCCTTGCTTAAACGTACTGATTGAAGACCCCTGCCAGCCACCCAGGAAGGCATTCGTGACTCTATTGATTTTTGAGCCCCACTTCTCTCCTCTGCCGAAAGGAAGTCGATAGATTAGACTCACGACGGCGGCATTGGGCACGTCATAAAGATCCACCGACTTCTCTGCGCGTAAGTTATTGCTGTCTCGAGTAATCGAAGCCATAAAAATGTCTTCAAAAGCAGCCTCGCCTTCGGCATCGTCGATCCACTTGCCCCAGGTGTAGTTGCCCATGAAGGTAAGATTCTTCGAACGATGTGTGTACTTAATTTCGAGAGAGTCGAAGAGCGAGAATCCCTTAGTTGGGATGTAATTGTTAACTTCGTCGCAGTACTGCGGCATTGGCAACATGAGTTGGAATGCCGGAACAGTAGACTGATCAAGACCGCACGTACTGCCAGCCATAGCCGCAACGCCGTAGAACGGGTTGGCTACAGGAGCGACAAGCGCCGCTTGTCCCAGCGCCAGATCAGCGGCCGGAAGTTGATTCAAATTGAGATCGTTCCCAACCATCACATTGAGCTCGTGGTTGCCATTGTACGTCGCCTCAAGAACGTCCTTCACCGTAGGAGAGTACTCCAGGCCGAAGCTCCATTGTTGAACATACGGCGACCTGCGAGTGTAGGTAAGGGTAGGGCCTAGCGACTGTCCGATATCCGTCAGTCCTCCCTGGGAATTGCCCTGAGCAGGCAAAATTCCAGTCGGAAACGGGTTGCTCATGACGTGACCCCGTTTTTGGTCCATTTGACTATACGAGATTCATAGTCGCAGTCGGGGCGGTGGGAAAGTGGGAAACGCCAACGGCGTTTTCCAAGCGGGCGTAGCCCGCGTCTTTTCCACCGCCCTGTTGTTGCCATCGCCGCGCGAATTCGTCCGGGGTGAGATAACCCAGCGCGCTGTGCGGGCGACGGGAGTTGTATTCAATCTTCCAGTCTGAGATTTTCCGCCTGGCATCGAACAGGTTCCAGAACCAGCTCACGTTCAGGCACTCGTCGCGCAGCTTTCCATTAAAGCTTTCCATCCCTCCGTTCTGGGTTGGTTTTCCCGGCTGGATGTGAACCAGATCGATCTTCCACTCAATGGCCCAGGCGAGGAAGTGCCGCGAAGTCAGTTCCGGGCCGTTGTCACAGCGAATCGCATGGGGCTTGCCGTGTGCCGCGATCGCTCGCTCAAGTTCTCGCGTGACCCGCCGGCTGGGGAAGCTGGTTGCCGCTTCCAGCACGCGGGCTTGCCGAGTGAAGTTATCCCTCACACCCAGCACCCGAAATCGCTGCCCGGCAGCGGTTACATCGCTGGCGAAATCCAGAGCCCACTCTTGGTTGGACGCCGTCAGCGCGGGCCGCGGCTGAAGCGTTCGCCGCAGATGCTTGCGCCGCGTGCGCTTCACGCTCAGCCCCAGTTCGCGATACACACGTTGCACCTTCTTGTGGTTCACTCCCATCTCCTCGTGCAGGTACAAATGCAGTCGTCGATAGCCAAAGCGCGGATGCTCGCGGGCAAGCTCGCGCAGCCGTTCCTGAACCTGGCTGTCATCTCTCCGGCTCCGATACCGGCCACTCGATCTTGGCACCGCCATCAGCTCGCAGACGTGGCGCTCGCTCGACTTGAACTCGCCCTGCAAGCGCCTCACTTCCGCTCTCCGCGCTACGAGCCCAGGGAGTTTTTTCGGATCACCGACTGCAGCATGTCCTTGTCGAGACTTAGATCGGCCACCAGCTTCTTCAACCGCGCGTTCTCGTCGCGCAGGTGCTTGACCTCTTCGGCCTCGCTCACTTCCATGCCCCCGTACCTCGCCTTCCAGGCATAGATCGTGTGCTTGCTCACGCCCTGCTCTCGGGCCACATCTTCGGTGGTGCGGCCCGCTTCAACCTGCTTCAACGCAGCAATAATCTGCGCCTCCGTGTGTCGGCTCTTGCTCATCTGACTTCCCCTTTCCTTCGTCCAAATCGTATTCCGAAATGGACGGATTTAGGGGGTCACGTCAC
>JASHOC010000170.1 GCA_030041305.1 Acidobacteriaceae bacterium | reverse complement strand
GACGCGCATGAATTTGGTATTAGGCATGAAGAAGTTGCGCCTGCCTGGGAGCGGGGAGAGATCGATTTGAACAAGTATCTGGAATCGGCGGTTTTTTATGAGCGGCGCAGTTTTTCGCGCGATGAGTTCTTCCGTTTCATGCTGGCGCAATCGCAATTGCTGCCGCAAGGCGCAATGAGGATTCTCAAGGAACTTGCCGCATCGAAGCATTACTTAGTGGGCGCGCTGAATAACGAAGCCCGGGAGACGAACGACCACCGGTTTCATGAGTTCGATCTACGCCGCTATTTCAAGGTGGCGCTGAGTTCGTGTTATGTGGGCCTGCGGAAGCCAGAGCCTGCGATGTACCGCCGGGCGCTGGACATTTTGGGCAGTCCACCGCCACGGGTACTGTTTATCGACGATCGCGCAGAGAATGTGGCGGGCGGGGCGGCGGCCGGAATGAAGGCGATCCAGTTCACGGGAGAGTTTGCGTTATGCAACGACTTGCAGAGGTTGGGTGCTCTTTAGAACCCGGTTCGAGCGAATTTTCGCAACGTGATGTGAGTGACCAGTGATGTTCAGTTATTGATAAGTAACTTACGAGGTTGCTTTAGCGCCCAGGATGGGAGATATCCGCGACCGCCGCTCGATCAGCGAAGAGCAGGGCTCTATCCTGTTGAATCCGTCCAGCGGGGATCGAGCCATCTCCCTTGCGCAGCCGCACGAGCATACTGGCCTTCTCACTTCCTGTGACCAGCCAGACAATGCGGCGGGCAATATTGATGACCGGATAGGTCAACGTCATTCGCCGCCTTCCCTCGAAAACGCCGGTTGGAGCGAGGTCCCGATCGGTGACTTCGAGCACAGGGTCCTCCGGCACCAGAGATGCGGTGTGGCCGTCTGGCCCAAGTCCCAGGTGGACCCGGTCCAGCACCGGGGGGTGAACCTGCGATCTCGCGGAGCGTCGATGCATACTGTGCGGCTGCCGCTTCGAGATCCGGCGATTCCACGGGCATAGCATGGATCTGCCCCGGGGCCAGTCGGCGCCTTTCCAAGGAGGCTTTCTTGAAGATGTGTGAGATTCCTTTCTGCATGTCCAATCGGTGCAATGCGCTCATCCACCTGAAGCACGTGCAAGCGTTCCGACGGAAGCTGTTCATTCGCCAGTATTCGTAACATGATCCACGGAGAATGGCCGCCGCTGACAGCCAACACGAACCTGCCGCGAGCGGCTACGGCGGCAATAGCCTCCGAGACAATACGCCTGGCGGCCGCTCGAACTGCCGATTCGTCGTCCGCAAATACTTCGATCTCCACGCTAGTTCGTCTCCTTTGAGAATCCTCATCTTTTCTCAGTCTCTGATTCCGAGGCAGCCCGATCGGGCGCGGATGACTTGAATCTCAGAACTTTCCTACGACTGGCCAAATCTCCGAACCTGAACAAGAACGAAATACACACCCGAACCCTGTGCAGCCCGCACGTGGCGCGCTTCGAGTTGACTGGAACAACCCACAGCCCTCATAGAGTGGACAGAGTGTGAGCCGATCTATAGAACGATGGTATCGTTCGATACCTCAGTATCAGTCCAAACGCTCGGCGACTCCATCTCACGAGATCTGGTGTTCTTGCTCGCATCGCTCGGCGGGTATAGGTGTCGCTCTGCCCGATGTACCGAGCGCAACGCGTTGTTCCCGCAACGGTGGACGAGTCTTCCATCGATGCACCTGATGCCAAAGCGTCGATCGATACCATCGTCCAATAGACTGTTCTTCCCTGCTCTGGCGTAATCAGGCTTGTAACCGATCGCGCCCGAAAAGTGGAGAACTATGCAGCGGCGGCGCAGTTCTTGCCTAACTCGCTCTCAGGTCTTTTGCTTGGCGCTGGGCTGTGTGCGCGCCATGCCCTCCGTCGCACAGGGCACGCTAACGACGCCCTCCATTCTGGCCCCCGCCTCAACCCCAGCAAAGGAAATCTACGGACTTTCGCTGTTCGTGCTGCTGATTACCGGCACCATTTTTGTCGTTGTTGGAGGTCTGCTGGGATTAGTCATCATCAGATTTCACGCGCGGAAAGGCGACGCTGAGCACGAGCCGGCACAAGTCTATGGCAGCACACAGGTGGAACTCGCATGGACTGTCATCCCGGTGCTGATCGTCGTGGTTCTCTTCCTCACCACAGCGCGAATCATTTTTGCCATTCAGGGCGCGCCCGAGCCCAAGTCCGCGCTCGACGTCACCGTCGTTGGGCACCAATTCTGGTGGGAGTTTCGTTATCCCAAGCTGGGCATCGTAACGGCGAATGAGTTGCATGTTCCGGTGAGCACGAGCTCCAACCCGGAGCCGACCTACCTCAAGTTGCTTTCGGCTGACGTGAACCACAGCTTCTGGGTGCCGCAGCTCGGCGGCAAAACCGATCTCATCCCCAACCATCCTAATCAATTGTGGATCGATCCACAGGAGGCGGGCTTGTATCGGGGCCAATGCGCGCAGTTCTGCGGCGTGGAGCACGCTCTGATGCTGATTCGCGTATATGTTGACACGCCGCAGCAGTTTGCTGCGTGGGTCAAGAATGAGCAGCAGCCGGGAGCTCAGGATCCTGCAGTGGCCGCCGGGCGGCGCGTCTTTGAAACCGAGGCCTGCATGAACTGCCACACCATAGCCGGTACTGCGGCCAAGGGCACATTCGACCCCGACCTCACACACCTGATGAGCCGCGCGACGATTGCAGCGGGAGCGGCGGTTAACACGCCGGAGAATCTGCATGACTGGATCAAGGATCCGAACACGTTCAAACCCGGCGCGCTGATGCCTGCCATGCAACTCAGCAACCAGCAAACCGACGAAGTTGTCGCCTATCTTTTGACCCTGCACTGAAGGACGCAACGATGGCCGATCGAACACTGCCAATTCCCGGATCGCTCGACGCAACGCGCTTGCGCGACGCCGCGCTTCTGGAGTGGCTGCATAGCTGGGTGGTCACGGTCGATCACAAGAAGCTGGGCATCCTCTACGTCCTGTACGCTGTCTTCTTCCTTCTGGTGGCGGGCACGGAGGCGATGTGCATCCGCATTCAGCTTGTCGTCCCGAACAACCACTTCCTCTCGCCGGAACTCTTCAACGAGTTCTTCACCATGCACGGTACCACCATGGTGTTCCTGGTGGGCATGACGATCATATTCGGCATCGGCAATTATCTGGTTCCGCTCATGATCGGCGCGCGCGACATGGCCTTTCCGCGGCTCAACGCATTCAGCTTCTGGCTCTCTGCGTCGGGTGGGTTGTTCCTCTATTTCAGCTTCATCGGCGGGTTTGGACTCTACGGCATGGGTAGCGCGCCCGATATCACCTGGTGGGCCTATGCGCCGCTCACGGAGAAGCCGTTCACGCCCGGCCACAACACCGACTACTGGGCGCTCTCGCTCATCGTGATGGGATTCGGCACGTTGGGCGCGGCCATCAACACCATCGCCACTGCGTTCTCCATGCGCTGCAAGGGGATGACGCTGATGCGCATGCCGCTGTTCGTCTGGCTCATGGTCGTGACCAGCGGTCTCACCCTCATCACCATCACGCCGCTCACCGCCGCGCAGATCATGCTGGTCATCGACCGCTATCTCGGCGCGCACTTCTTCGATGCCCAGGCCGGCGGCGCGCCCATCGTGTGGATGCACTTCTTTTGGATATTCGGCCACCCCGAGGTGTACGTTTTGATACTGCCTGCATTTGGCATTGCCAGCGAGGTCATCCCCGTCTTCTCGCGCAAGGCCATCTTCGGCTACCCGGCCATGGTCGCGGCCTCGGTCGGCATCGCCTTTGTCAGCACCACGGTATGGGCGCATCACATGTTCACCGTCGGCATGACGTCGGTGGGCAACACCTTCTTTGTCCTCTCCACCATGATGGTCGGCATCCCCACCGGCATTAAGATCTTCAACTGGATTGCCACCATGTGGGGCGGCAAAATCCGCTTCGCCACGCCGATGCTCTTCTGCACAGCCTTTCTCTTCCAGTTCCTTTGCGCCGGACTCACCGGCATCATGCTCGGGGTCGCCCCCTGGAACTGGCAATTGCACAACTCCTACTTCGTGATCGCGCATTTTCACTACACGCTGACCGGTTCCTTCCTCTTCTGCATCTTTGCTGCTTTCTATTATTGGTACCCCAAGGTGACGGGGCGCATGTTGAGCGAAAAGCTGGGCAAGTGGCACTTCTGGCTATTCTTCATCGGCTTCCATCTCACGTTCGACACGATGCATTTCGTGGGTATGCTCGGCATGCCGCGCTCCATCTACACCTACGAGGCGGACCGGGGATGGAGCACGCTCAACTTCTGGATTTCGATGGGTGGCCTGATCCAGGCAATCGCCGTGCTCATCTTCGCCTGGAATCTGATCCGTTCTTACCTGGACGGCAAAGAGGCAGGCAACGACCCGTGGGACGCGTGGACCCTGGAGTGGTCCGTACCGTCACCCCCGCCCGCTTACAACTTCGCCGATGACCCGGTGGTCCGCAGCAGGCGGCCGCTCTGGGACCTGAAGCACCCCGACGATCCGGACTGGAAGTACGAGCAATGAGCACAATCCCTATCTTCGCCGACGAACACTGGCGCCTGCCTTCGCGGGGACGCGTGGGCATGTTCTCGCTGATCATTGGCGAGTCGGCCATCTTTACCATTTTTGTGGTCGCGTACGTTTATTACATCGGACGCAGCACATTTGGCCCAACGCCACAGGTTCTCGACGTGCCGCTCTTCAACACTATCTGCCTGCTTTCGAGCAGCCTGACCATCATGGTTGCAGAGCGCGCCATTGCCCGCGGGCGGATTCGCGTCTTCGGCGCGTGGTGGGGGCTGACCATGCTGCTGGGAATTATTTTTCTTGCCGGCACGGCGCGAGAGTGGACGAGGCTGATCGTCCATCGGGGCCTGACAGTCCGGACCAATCTGTTTGGAACGACCTTTTATTCGCTGGTCGGGCTGCACGCCACACACGTTGTTGTGGGTCTCATCATGCTCTCGCTGGTCATGCTCTTCACGCTGCTGGGCCGTGTGGAGCAGTGCCACGCCGAACGGATCGAGGTGCTCTCGCTTTATTGGCACTTTGTGGATGCAGTGTGGGTGGTGGTTTTCACAGTTGTTTACATCGTGGGAAGGTGAGCCGATGGCGGAGACAATCGATCGCGAGACCGAGCATGCGCAGGACCGAAGGATTCAGTTACCCGCGCCTACTGCGTGGCCAATCGTACTGGCCTTCGGATGCACCTTGGCTGCCGCCGGCCTGGTGACCAGCGCCGGCTTCAGCATCCTGGGTGGTGTGCTTATGTTCGCCGGGTGCGTTGGATGGATTCGCCAGGTTCTGCCTCACGAGCAACATGAGGCAGTGCCGGTTACGGCCCGGGCGGTCACCATCGCATCCCGGCGCGCGCTCGTCGAGCGCATCCGGCTTGGCCCTGAGCACCGTGCGCATTTTCCCGTTGAGACCTATCCGGTAACCAGCGGCATCAAGGGCGGCATTGCCGGCGGCTTTGCCATGATCGTACCTGCGCTGACCTACGGGCTTATCAAGCAGCACAGCATCTGGTATCCGGTAAACTTGCTTGGGGGCGCGGGCGTAGCGGTGTGGACTAACTCCACTCCCGCTCAGATAGCAACGTTTCACTGGACGTGGTTGCTGATCGCCATCTTGATCCATTCCGTCACGTGTGTGCTCATAGGTTTGCTCTACGGTGCCATGCTGCCCATGCTGCCGCGGCACCCCGTGGTGCTGGGCGGCATTCTTGCACCCGTGCTGTGGACTGGCATTCTGCATTCCTTCATGGGCGTGATTAATCCCATACTCGCCGACCATATCGATTGGGGTTGGTTCCTGGTTTCGCAAGTCGTATACGGGGTGACTGCGGGAATCGTTGTCTCGCGCCAGGAGCGAATTCCTACCAGCCAGTCCCTCCCCTTTATCGAGCGTCTCGGTATAGAAGCACCGGGGCTGATGGATTCTCGGCCCGACGCGGGACCGCCGCGGAACAAGGAGGAGCGCTGATGCGGATCCTGGTTCCCGCGCTCCTGGCTCTTTCGGCCCCGTTTCTCGGTGGCTGCGGACACGCGCCGGGCGATCCACCGAATCCGATTTTGCGACCGAGCACAGTGACTGATTTCACCGCGCTCTACAGCCAGAATTGCGCGGCATGCCATGGAGCGAACGGGCAAAATGGGCCAGCGATCGATCTCGCAAATCCCGAGTACCAGGCGCTGGTGGATGACGCCACGTTGCGCAAGTGGATCTCCGGCGGAATGCCGGGAACGGAGATGCCGGCCTTTTGTCAATCCCACGGGGGCATGTTGACCGATGCGCAGGTAAATGCACTGATCGCAGGGATGCGCAAAGAGTGGCTAAAGGCCAACGCATTTGGCGCGGCAGCGCCTCCGTATGCACAAGCGCAGGCGGGCGATGCAAATCGTGGAGCGCAGTCGTACCGGGCACGTTGCGCGGGGTGCCACGAGCCCACGCGTCAGCAGGTCACGAGCGCGGATTATCTGTCTCTTGTCGCGGACCAGACGTTACGCAGCATCATCATTGCCGGCCGACCAGACATCGGTCAACCCGACTGGCGACATGACGGCCCGGTTGGCAACGCGACTACGGCGCTTTCGACGCAGGAAGTGGACGACATTGTGACGTATTTGGGAAGCCTGCGGAACGTGGCATCAGGACAGGCCGCATCATCCGCGCAGGGCGGGAGGTAACGGACATGAGTTACGTAGAACAAGTACCCAGCAAGCAGGCCCCAGAAGTTGTAAGCGCGAGCGGCGCCGTCGCGGCCGAGAGTCACGCAGGCACCCGCACCGTTTCGCGCCGCTGGCTGTTGTTCAATGCCGCCATTGCGCTCAACGGGATTGTCGGTGTGGCGCTGGCCGTTCCCATCGTTCGCTATCTGCTGGCACCGTGGAGGAGAGACTCGAGCTACGACTCCTGGGTATCGCTTGGGGCCACCGACGCATTTCCCGTCGGCGAGACGCGACTCGCGTTCTACAAGAATCCATCCAGCAATCCGTGGGACGGACAGACCGATAACGTCGCCTGTTATGTGCGGCGCGAGAGCAGTGATCAGTTCCGCGTCTTCGCCGTCAACTGCGCGCATCTTGGCTGCCCAGTGCGCTGGTTTCCTCAATCGCAGCTCTTCATGTGTCCTTGCCACGGCGGGGTGTATTACGCCGATGGCTCGCGCGCCTCCGGCCCACCCGAGCGCGGGCTCTTCACATACATCTGGAAAATTGCCTCCGGCCAACTGCATATCGACGCTGGCCAAATGCCAACGCTCTCCAATACTGCGAAGCTCGTAAAAATTTCCATAGGCCAGGGAGACTGCTTATGCAGCGGATAAAGCAGACCGCAATCCGTATCTACGGCTGGCTTGAGCTGCGCTTACAACTCGAAGCGCCGGTCAAGGACGCTGCGCTGCATTCAGTTCCGCGTAATACCGCGAGTTGGTGGTACGTCTTTGGCAGCGCGGCATTCACGCTTCTGTTTTTGCAAATCTTTACCGGTATTTTGCTGGCTTTGGTTTATGTACCCGCCGCAGGCGAGGCATGGAACAGTCTGAACATCCTGAATCACCAGATTCCGCTTGGCTGGTTTCTGCGCGCGATGCACGGATGGGGATCAAACTTCATGGTCGCCATCGTCCTGATTCACATGGCGCAGGTGTTTCTCTTCGGCGCCTATAAATTTCCCCGCGAGCTCACCTGGATTGCGGGCGTTTTTCTGCTGCTGATGACGTTGGGCATGGCCTTCACCGGCCAGGTTCTGCGCTTCGATCAGGATGCCTACTGGGGCCTCGGCATCGGCGCATCGATCCTCAGCCGGGTACCATTCATCGGCGGCGGGTTGGTTCATCTGCTTCTTGGCGGGCCCATCATTGCCGGCGCCACACTTTCGCGCTTCTTTGCGCTACACGTGTTTGTCATTCCGGGAACGATGCTGCTCTTCGTGTTCTTGCACGTGTGGATGGTGCTCAAACTTGGCATCAATGAGTGGCCCATGCCGGGACGACTCGTTCGCCGCACCACCTACATTGAGGAATACCACCGACAGGCGCACGAAGATGGAATTCCATTTGTGCCCGGCGCGTTCTGGAAAGATCTCACTTTCTCCGGCGCAGTGCTCGCTGCAGTCGCGGTGTGTGCTTTTGTCTTCGGGCCGTTCGGACCAGGAGGACAGCCGGACCCCGCGATCATCCAGACCGTCCCGAAGCCGGATTTCTTCTTTCTCTGGATCTACACGATTCTTTCGTATCTGCCGCCCTCAATGGAGACGCCGTTTATTTTGATCGCCCCTTTGCTTGGTATCGCCTTTCTGCTCGCTCTGCCGTTCTGGGCTGCCGAAGGAGAAAAGAGCTGGCACCGCCGTCCAGTGGCGTTGCTCGCCGTCTCCACCATCGCGGTTTGCTGGGGCGTGCTCACACACCTGGGAACCACCACCCCGTGGAGCCCGCACATGAGTGCGTGGAGCAGCGATCCGATTCCGCCTCACTACCTGCAGATCGCAACGCCGCTCGTCCGGCAGGGCGCCGTAGTCTTTCAGGCGAAGCAATGCCGCAACTGTCACTCCATCGGTGGAGCAGGAGGTGAGCGCGGTCCCGCCTTGGACGAAGTAGCGACGCGAATGACCATCGATCAGATGCGGTTCAAGGTTGTCACCGGTGGCGGCAATATGCCTGCCTACGGGAAGAACCTTTCTCCGGCCGAGGTTGAAGTTCTCGTCAGCTTTCTTGAAACATTGCATCCGGCCAATGAGCCGCCCGCCTACGATGCATCGCGAAGGACAATCGAAACGTCGCAAGCGGATGATGGCGCGACGACTCGAACGAACCGAAACGCAACTCCATGAGTGACACGACAACGATCGCAGGTCTCTTCACGCAGTGGGACATTCCCTGGATCGTGACCTCAGAGCTTGCCGTCGTAGCTCTGATTTACGTGCGAGGCTGGCAGCGCATCCGCCGCACGCGCCCTGCGCAGTTTCCTGCATGGCGGCTTATGGCGTTTCTCGGCGGCATCGCAGCACTGTTTGTGGCTGTCGCATCGCCGCTCGATACGTTTAGTGAATCGTTGCTGTTTATGCACATGGCTCAGCATTTTGTGCTCATGTCCATTGCCCCGCCACTCATTGTGCTCGGAGCGCCCATAGTTCCCGTTCTGCGAGGACTGCCCCGACTCATGATTTGCTTGCTAAAGCCGCTCTTTGTTACGCGTGCGTTTCGCGCTAGTGGACAATTTCTTTCCCGGCCGCGCATGGCGTGGCTGGCGATGAACGTTTCGTACATCGGCTGGCACATTCCACGTGCGTACGAGTTCGCCCTGGCTTCGGAGAACTGGCACAACTTCGAACACGCCTGCTTCTTCTTTACGAATCTCATGTTCTGGTGGCCGATCGTCTGCCCGTGGCCGAGTCGCCCGTTGCAATCGCGTTGGGTTTTGATTCCCTATCTGTTGCTTGCCGACGTGGTAAACACCGGCGTTTCAGCCTTTTTGTGCTTTGCCGGCCGCCTGTTGTATCCGAGCTATGACGCGCTCTCGCGCCCCTTCGGGCTCAGCGCGCTCAACGATCAGGTCGCCGCCGGAGCCTTCATGTGGGTGTGCGGATCAATGGTATTTCTGCTGACTGCCTTCGCTGTAACTGCGCAAATTCTTTCCTTCCCAGCGGTATCAAAGCAGGAATCTGACGGACCGCATTTGCCCATCGCGGTGCCGACCGGGATACACCATGTCAACAGAGAGGCTGTGTAATGCTGGAAACCGAAGCGACGGCCGGGAGAATTACGTCGCTGGCAACGGGAGAACCGCGCTGGAGGACCTCTGATCGTATTCTGGCCGATTATTGGGCATTAACGAAGCCGGACGTAAATCTTCTCATCGCGATCACAGTTCTTGTGAGCTTCTGCCTGGCGCGGGCTACAGCGCTGCAAACCTTTCCTTATACTCTGCTTATTCATACCCTGCTCGGAACATTGCTGATCGCCGGTGGTACCGGAGCGCTCAACCAACTCGTCGAGCGCCGATTCGATTCTCAGATGCGCCGCACAGCGCGAAGGCCCCTCGTTGCCGGCAGCATCTCGCCTGTTCACGCTTTGTGGTTTGGGATTCTTGTGTCGGTTGGTGGCGCTGCTTACCTTGCCTTCGCTGTCAACTTACTGTCGAGCCTGATCGCTGGACTCACTCTTGCCAGCTATTTGGCCATCTACACTCCGCTGAAGAGAAGAACGCCGATGTGCACGCTGGTCGGCGCCTTGCCGGGAGCCGCCCCTCCCCTCATTGGTTGGGCCGCCGCATCAGGAGGCTTGAGCGTTGAGGCCTGGCTACTCTATTCGATGCTCTTCCTTTGGCAGTTTCCGCACTTCATGGCGATCGCCTGGATGTATCGCGAGGACTATGACCGCGCTGGATACCAGGTGCTTCCGCGAGGCAAGGCCAGGCATCGTTTTGTCGCATTTCAAAGCATTATTCCTGCGTTTCTCCTGGTCCCGATCAGTTTGATTCCTGCAATTCTCGGCGATGAAGGGCGAATATATTTTCTGGGAACCACATTACTGGGTCTGACCTTCCTCTATTGCGCGACACAGCTGGCCTTCTATCGATCGAATGTGATTGCACGACAGCTGCTGTTTGCTTCGATCATCTACCTGCCCTCCACCTTTCTCTTGATATTGCTCGACAGAAATTGAACGCGGTGCCTTTGTGGTTGCTCCCGAGATATGATGACCCTGCGTCAGTTCGGGGCGATTCTTTATGAAATCTTTATTCCACGCGCCTTTTTGCCCCGCGGCCAAGGGATAAGCGGGAGTATGATTGATGCACGATCAGCGGCGGGTGCAATCCCTTTCTGAGTTGTGCGGAGAACGTTTCCCCGGCGGCCGGCTCAGGATCCCGTCACCGAAGACGCAAGTGGGCCCACACTCCAAATAATCGTTGGCAAAGAGATATTTCTGTCTTGGCAGACGTATGGGGGTAGTCTTCACCCCGTCCAATCACGATCCTCGTTCGGCGGAGCTTTAAGGAGGGATCGAAAATGAAGGCGGCTGGGACCGAAGTCGAGCGACAAGTCGCGCAGCGGACTGCAGAACTTGTCGCCGCCAATGAGGCGCTTCGGAAGGAGATTGTCGACCTCAAACACGCCGAAGAAAATCGAAGAATTACCGAGGAAAAGTATCGCCTTCTGGTCGAAACTGCATGCGATGCGATTGTAAGCATCGATGACAAAGGGTCGATAGTGTTTGCCAACCCTGCCATCGCCACTGTTTTCGGCTACGACCCCATCGAACTGACCGGGAAGCCGCTAACCCTCTTAATGCCTGAATACCTGCGGGAGCTGCATCAGGGCGGCTTCAAACGATACTTGGCCACCGGTCAACGGCATATCAATTGGCAAGGCACCGAACTCACCGCACTCCGTAAGAATGGGGAGGAGTTCCCTGTCGAAGTCTCATTCGGCGAGCTGACCAGAGGCGACCATAAGATATTTACAGGGTTTCTCCGTGATATTAGCAAGAGAAAGCAGGCGGAGACAGCGCTCCGCGCGGCGATGGATGAGCGAGCGCGCGTAAGCGCATTCCGGGAAGAGATCGGAATGGCTCTATCACACGATGAGGAATTGAAAGGAGCCCTTCACAACTGTGCCCGTGCAGTGGTTCGGCATCTCGATGCTGCGTTCGCCCGTATCTGGACACTCAGCAGCGACGACCGCGAACTGGAGTTGCAAGCAAGTGCGGGAATGTACACCCACCTCGACGGACCCCACAGCCGCATCCTCGTCGGCCAACACAAAATCGGCCTGATAGCTCAAGAAAGAAAGCCGCATTTAACGAGCGAAGCCCAAAACGATCCCCGCGTAAGTGACAAAGATTGGGCACGACGGGAAAAGATGATTGCTTTTGCCGGCTACCCGCTGGTGCTGGAGGACAGGCTGGTGGGCGTAATGGGCATGTTCTCGCAGAAGCCGCTCACTGAAAGCACGCTCGAAGCTCTCTCCTTTGCCGCCGGCACCATCGCGCAGGGTATTGAACGCAGGCGCGCACAAGAAGCCCTGCGTCGCAGCGAGGCATTCCTTGCGGAAGGCCAACGCCTGGGTCAAATAGGCAGCTATTCCTGGCGCGTGGCGACAGACACGATCGAGTGGTCAAACGAACTCTATCGCATCTATGAATTTGAGATCGGCTTGCCCGTGACCCCGGAACTGATCCGCACTCGAGTTCATCCGCAGGACCTAAGTTTGTACGAAAAAATGGTCGAAAAGGCACGAAACGGCGGCAGCGACTTTGACTGGCAGTTTCGCCTGCTGATGCCTGACCAATCGATCAAGTATTTGCATTCTGTTGCTCATGCGACCCGAGATCCGGATGGTCAGCTGGAATACATCGCTGTAATCCAGGATGTGACCGAACGCCGACAATCTGAAGAAGCGCTCGACAAGTCTCGATCGGAGCTTGCTCAGATGTCCAGGCTCACGACTATGGGCGAAATGGCGGCGTCCATTGCCCACGAGGTGAATCAGCCCTTAACTGCGGTAACGAATAACGGCAATGCCTGTCTTAGACTGCTCGCCAATCACAATCTTGAACCGGACGTGCTGCGCAGGGCGCTTGAGGAAATCGTTGCGGATGGCACACGCGCCAGCACTGTTTTAGCTAGGGTCCGTGCATTCATAGAGAAAGCACCTGTCGAAAGAATCGCATTGGACATAAACGATGTGATTCAAGAGGTGCTGGTTCTGGCCAGTCGCGAGCTGGAAGATCATCAGGTCTCGATTGACCGCCAATTGGCAGCCGGCCTCCCGCTTGTGCTGGCTGATCGCGTCCAGATGCAGCAGGTACTGCTGAACCTGATCAAGAACGGCATCGATGCCATGATCGAGGTCGCAGACCGGGCTCGCTTACTCTGCGTGCAATCAAGGATTGACGACTCAGGGGATGTGCTCGTTGCGGTAAGCGACTCGGGTACGGGCTTTGGACAGGATATCGATCGTGTCTTCACCCCCTTCTTTACAACCAAAGCGAGCGGCATGGGAATGGGTTTGTCGATCAGCCGCTCTCTTGTTGAGAGTCATGGCGGTCGACTCTGGGCTACGCCGAATTCCCCGTACGGCGCTGTGTTCTCCTTCACCCTCCCTGCATCGGGAGGGAGCCTCTAATGACTGGCGCCCCCGTTGTCTTTGTTGTCGATGATGATTCATCCGTACGGTCGTCGCTGAAGTTTCTCTTAAGTACTGTAGGCCTCCAGGTTGAAGGTTGTGAGTCGGCGGATAGCTTTTTGCGCAAAACGCTGCCAAACGCACCCAGTTGCCTCGTACTGGACGTCAGACTACCAGGATTGAGTGGACTCGATTTTCAGCGTGAACTGGCCGCGAGAAACATCCGTATTCCCGTAATCTTTCTCACCGGCCACGGTGACATTCCAATGAGTGTCCGTGCCATGAAGGATGGAGCAGTCGAATTCCTCACCAAACCCCTTCGCGATCAGGATTTGCTGGACGCTGTTCGCGTCGCGTTGGAGCAAGATCGTGCCAGGCGTGAACAGGAAAAGGAAACCGTGCTCTTCCAACGCCGATTTGATTCATTGACCGCGCGCGAGCAGGAAGTGATTTCCTTGGTCGCCTCTGGCATGCTCAACAAACAGATTGCAGATCGGCTTGGAACGGCGGAGAGTACCGTTAAAGTCCAGCGCAGCCGGGCGATGGAGAAGATGCACGCAGATTCTCTGATTGACCTGGTAAGAATGATCGAGAGGCTAAAAGACTCCTCAAAGCCGCGATAAACCAAAGTTTATTCCTATACTCCTTTCTGGGACACGCGATATCCCAACATCCAATAGATTTTGTGTCCAGCCGGAGATACCTTCGACTTATTAGGGAGTCGAGAGTGACAAACCCGTTAATCGCGGTGGTTGACGACGATGAGTCCATTCGCAGGACCACGACGTTTTTGATCGAGTCCTTCGGGTTTCGAGCCGCAGCCTTCGAGTCTGCCGAACATTTCCTGGCGGCTGGGCAACTGCACGAGACTTCATGCCTCATTGCTGACCTTCAGATGCCGGGAATGAACCGGTTCCAGCTCCAAAGCGAGCTGGCTGCGACAGGCCGCGCAATTCCCATCATTTTCATCACCGTTGACGACAACAAGGAATCGCGCCAGCGAGCGATGCAGGCCGGCGCCGTCGGGTTCTTGAGCAAGCCTTTTCGTGACGAAGACCTGCTCGGGGGCATCCGCTTGGCCTTGCAAAAAAGATTCGCGGGGACAGGGGATTTGATCGCGGTGGTCGACGACGATGAATCCATCCGCCGAACCACGTCATTTCTCATAGAATCTTATGGCTTTCGAGCGGCTGCTTTTGAATCTGCCGAGAGCTTTCTGAAATCCCGCCAACTGGGCGATACTTCGTGCCTCATCCTCGACGTGCGCATGCAAGGCATGAATGGATTCGAGCTGCAAAGGGAGCTCGCTGGCGCAGGATACCGTATTCCAACTGTTTTCATCACCTGCTGCGAAGATACCGAATCACGTGGGCAGGCAATGCGAGCGGGCGCTGTCGCATTCTTGAGCAAGCCTTTCAGCGACGAGCAGCTGCTTCAAACCCTTCGTTCAGCCCTACGCGGCGACGACGGCAGTACGAAATCATCGGGCTGATCGTACCCGCGCTGGACTTCGGTTTCCCCACGCTCTACCTGGAGCCCAGTGCATGTTCTTCAACCGCTCTGCCTCGCAACTTGCGACAACCACGCAAGTTGCCTTCCGAACACGGGCCGGAGACCTCCGGTCAAACACAATCATCCGGCAGGCGATGCCGGGATGCAAGAGACGAGTTCGCGCAAATTGTGGTTTCGAAATGGATAGATCAAGCCGCCAGTTGACTTCACCTCTGCAGAATGAAGAAACGAATTTGGCAACTTCAACTGAGGGCTACGCGGGGGTACTGTTATGGATCTCTCAGAGTACATCTTTGAACCGCTTCGTAAACATGAAGATTTCACCTTGTACCGCGGCCGGCACCGGAACCCCAACCATTCTGAACGATCATCAATTCTTGTCATGGCGCCCTCGTTGCCTCATCCCGCATCCTCCGGAGTTAGACAAGCCGAACATGAGCCTTCACTTAAGTTTGAGATGGGAACGGCTTCCCACGTTCGTCCCACTTCGGTTGCCCAATCCCACTGGTGGCCGGTTCTTGTTCTCGAGAATGCGGAGGTTGAGCTTCTGGATGCACTGGTTCAGAAGCCAATAAGCACTGGGTATTTCTCGCGAATCGCGTTGGAGGAGGCATTCGAGCAGATCAAGCACTTGCATGGCTACCTCGACGGCGAGAACGCAATCCTTCGTGAGCAGGCCAATCAACCGGCTCAGCGTATTCTCGGCGAACAGAAACAGATTGCCACGGATCTTGATTGGCGTGTCGCGGAGCGAACACGAGAGCTTGTCGAAGCCAACGAAGCGCTGCAACTCGAAGCTGGCCTGCTGCAGGATCTTCCTGTGTCCGCGTGGAGGCTCAAGCCCGATGGGACACCGGATTTCGTGAATCGAGTTTGGCTTGAATTCTCAGGTCAGACCCTCGATTTCGTCCGGTCGCATCCCGAGGCCTGGATGACTGCGGTCCACCCTGACGATCGGGAGATAGCAGCCAAGAGTTTTTGGGAAGGCGTGCGTTCGGGACAGAGTTTTGCGTTCGAGACCCGGTCTCTGCGCGCTCGGGACGGGGTCTATCGCTGGCATTTTCAACAAGCTGTGGTCCTGCGTGATGCAGAAGGAAAAGTCCTCAAATTCGTCGGTACGACCACGGATATCGATGACCAGAAGCGAGCTGAGGAAGCACTGCGGGCGAGTGAGGCCGACCTTCGGCGAGTGGTCGATGACATTCCTGGGCTTGTAAGCACACTGGGGCCAGAAGGCGAGACAAAACTTGTCAACGGCCAGATACTTGAATACTTCGGCAAGACCTCTGAGGAATTGAAGAACTGGCGACTGAGCGACGCGATTCATCCTGATGACCTTCCGCGCATCATCGCCCTCCATGCCCAGTCAATTAAGCCGGGTGTGTCTTTCGGCAGCGAGTACCGCTTGCGCCGCTTCGATGGTCTATACCGTTGGTTTCAGTTCCGTGCCGAACCGGTGCGAGATGCTGCGGGCAGCGTCAGCGGCTGGTACGTCCTTGCCACCGATATACACGATCGAAAGCGGGCCGAAGAAGCCCTGCAGGCGAGCGAGCGTAATTTTGCGTCGATCATCAATACAATTCCGACTCTTGCATGGTCCGCCCGTGCTGATAGCGGTTGCGACTTTCTTAGCCAAAGCTGGCTGGACTTTACGGGGCTTCCTACCGAGCAAGCGCACGGGTGGGGCTGGTTGAGTGCATTTCATCCAGAAGATCAGGATAAGTTGGCGCAAAACTGGCAATCCGCGATCGCAACTGGTGTGTACGTCGATATAGAAGCGCGTATACGCCGCTTCGATGGAGTTTATCGATGGACTCTGATTCGCGCCAATCCCTGGCGCGATGAATCAGGCTCCATTGTCAAATGGTATGGAACCAACACCGATATCGACGATAGAAAACGCGCAGAGGAAGCGTTGCGGGCGAGTGAAGCCAACCTGCGGCGAGTGATCGATACAATTCCCACATTGTCCTGGTGCAATCTGGCCGACGGCCCAAACGAGTTTCTCAGTAAGAGTTGGCATGATTACACTGGTCTTTCTCCCGAAGAAGCGCACGGCTGGGGTTGGTCTGCGGCATTCCATCCGGACGATCTGCCGTCATTGATGAAGCGGTGGCAGGCGTTGCTGCTCGCGGGAGAACCCGGAGAGATCGAGGCACGTCTTCGTAGGCACGATGGAGAGTATCGTTGGTTTCTGATCCGCGTCGCCCCGTTCCGCGATGAATCCGGCGCGATTTTGCGTTGGTACGGGACCAGCACGGATATCCATGATCGCAAGCGGGCTGAGGACGAACTCAAACGCAGCGAAGCAAGATACCGGGTTGTGATTGAAACAGCCAGCGACGCGGTGGTCAGTATCGACGACAGCGGCGCAATCATTTTTGCGAATCCCGCCATGAAGCGGATATTTGGATACACCCAGGAAGACCTTATCGGCAAGAATCTCAAGATTCTTATGCCCGGAGCAATGCGAGGACTCTTTGAAATAGGTTTCAAACGATTCCTGGAGACTGACGCGAGAAATTTGAACTGGCAGGGAACCGAGGTGACCGCACTGCGGGCTGACGGAGAAGAGTTTCTTGTTGAGGTTTCGTTCGGGGAGATGACTGCGAATGGGCGAAAGGTATTTACCGGCTTCCTCCGGGATATATCCGAAAAGAAACGCGCCGAACAGGCTGTTCTCGTAAGCCGGCGGAATCTTAGACTCGCCATCGATACAATGCCGGTCTTGTCATGGTCAGCACTTCCGGATGGTACAGCCGATTTCTTCAACAAACAGTGGTTGGATTATACAGGTTTGTCACTGGAGCAGGCGCTGGGAGAAGGATGGGCGCAGGTATTTCATCCGGCCGACCTGGACCGGGTGAATGATTATTGGCGAGCGCACATCCATAGCGGCGAGCCAGGCGACGTTGAGGCGCGACTTCGTCGTTTCGATGGGTGCTATCGATGGTTCTTGCTCCGCGGAAATCCATTACGTGGCGAGTCGGGCGCGGTCGTCAAGTGGTATGGAACCAATACAGATATTGATGATCGCAAACGGGCAGAAGATGAGCTCACGAGAGCAAGAGTAGAACTTGCCCACGTTGCCAGAGTTACGAGCCTTGGAGTGTTGACCGCCTCAATCGCACATGAAGTGAATCAACCATTGTCGGGGATTGTGATGAATGCCGGCACATGCCTGCGGATGCTGGACAGGGATCCCCCGAACATCGAAGGTGCCCGCGAGACCGCACGGCGCATGATTCGCGATGGAAATCGCGCTTCGGAGGTGGTCACGCGTCTGCGGGCCCTCTTCAAGAGGAAGGAAATTGCAGGCGAGTGGGTGGATTTAAATGATGCCACGCGAGAGGTGATCGCCCTATCGTTGAGTGAGCTGCAAGACAAACGGATCATTGTCCGACAGAAACTATCTGAGAATCTACCGGTGATAAAGGGCGATCGCACTCAGCTCCAGCAGGTGATCCTGAACCTCCTGCGAAATGCTTCTGATGCTATGAGCACCATTGAAGATCGGTCGAGGGAATTGTGGATCGGGACCGAGATGAGCGACAGCGGCAGCGTCCGCCTCGCGGTGCGGGATACGGGTGTTGGATTTGACCCTGCAAGCGCGGAGGTCCTTTTCCAACCATTTCACACAACGAAGAGTGATGGAATGGGGATCGGACTCTGCGTCAGCCGTTCTATTATTGAGGCTCACCAAGGGCGCTTGTGGGCGGAATTGAACGACGGTCCCGGTTGTACTTTTGCGTTTTCGCTACCCAGCAAGCCAGAAGAAGCGCTTGACGTCGCCGGTAAACGAGCAGCTGCAAACTAGCGCTGAGGGGACCGCGCCGAATCTAAAACACCTGTGAAAGTGATCCAATAGGAGCTCGACGGACTAGTTCGACCGTGGCTGACGGAAGTCGGAACCCGATTCTACTTTGGTCGCGGCGGGCAGGGAAAAGTTGTTGGTGAGGAAGACAAGCCTCTTGCCGGTCTCGATATCGATGTAGCTGACCTTACGCAGTGGGTCCGGATTGGCCGAAGCAGATTCCAGCGACGAGAGGATGACCGTCTGGTCCGAACGCCCTCCGGTTG
>JASHOC010000021.1 GCA_030041305.1 Acidobacteriaceae bacterium | reverse complement strand
ATCTGGACGCGTATCTCGATGAGTTCGCGTTCCGCTTCAATCGTAGAAAGTCGCGCCGCCGGGGAATGCTGTTCTACCGGCTGCTGGAGAACGCCCTGGTCACAAAACCATCCCGCTACCGGCCATCGCGAGCAAACGCGCCCACCGGAAAGCACAACCAGTAGTGGTTACTGTACTAAGGGAGCTACCCCACTCCCAGAATACACCATTCCAGTCGAAGCTCGATTTGAACATTCAAAGCTTTGAAGTGCAATGTTCTCTGCCATTTTTGACGGGAACAAAAAGGATCGGCCTACGATTGGGGGGGTCTTAGGGAGAGAATTTTGCATCTTGCCCAGTCTTATGATTTCGCAGTCCCTCGGCGGCACTCGCTCGGCGTCTCGGTTGGTTCGCCGATCACGTTGAGGCCGATGATCCGCCGCCTGCGCGCGCCTGATGCAGCTGGCCGCTCAAAGCCGCAAGACTCCGCCCAGGCCAGATCCCGTCTTAGGGAAATGGAGGTGTTGTCGCGGAAAGCGATCAGCTATGACCTCCGTCCGCCGGGAATGATTATCATGTTTGTCCGGGTACGGAATGGCCGAAAAACTGGACCTCGAAAGCGCAAAAGAACTCGTTCAGATGTGCTGTAAAGGAAAGCTTTACGACATTGAACGGTGGATCGCAGAGGGAAAATCGCTCGATGTCTCTGCCAAATGCAAGCGCCAAAAGCAGGAGACTCTGCTTGAAATGACTGTGGATACCTACCGCTTTGCAAGCAGATTGACCCGCTTCGACGGTTTGGCCGTTTCTCGTCAACTTGCCTGCCCCAGGAAGCAAGAAGACTCGAGATAGCGTTTTTGCAAGGGTGTTTGCCGTGCTCCACCAACTGGCGCGCTTTTTTGTGTAGTGCACGCTGACGGCCTGGTGGATCGGCAAAAAGGCCCGGGCTTTCTCTCCCGGGCGCTGAACACTGCGGCAGAATCAGGCCCAGGGCTACCCGGTTCCGCCGGTATCGACTACATCCGAGTGGCCGGCAATTCCACCGTTGCCTGCCTTGGCTGAGGGACAGAAGTCTCCGCGGATTTACCGAGCCAGATCATCCAGCCTGGAGGTATTTACCAAGGAGTAACATTTTGCTTTGAAAATCATGCTGCACGAGCCGCCATTTAGCTGCGTTCGGAGCCGGAAAATGCCACAATACCGGTGCAAAGGTGCGAAATTGAGGCCGAAAAATTCCAACGGTAACACTTGCCGACGATACGCCCCGCCGCCATTGATGGCTGCCTAAATCTATCTATTCGAAGTACATGCACCGATTTCCTGCAACTCGCCGACGGCACGCTTCGTATGCGCATCTTGGGCATTTCACCGGGGGCCGTTTCAAGAGGGTCCGACAAAGAAGTCACGCAACCTCAGGGCGGTGAATGGCCCAATCGTCCCGATCCTGCTGTTTCCGAATCTATAGCGGTTCTCTAATTGGTGTAGAGCAGAACCCCGAACGTTGAGTGGCGGTTTTCCCAGGAAAACGCCACCTGGCACGCCCCTCAAAACTTCACGGGAATTGGAGAACCGCCGTATACCTTCGGAAATGCCATCGAGGGCACGAGTCAA
The DNA here is from genome assembly GCA_030041305.1 of Acidobacteriaceae bacterium. Classification (GTDB taxonomy): domain Bacteria; phylum Acidobacteriota; class Terriglobia; order Terriglobales; family Acidobacteriaceae; genus Telmatobacter. The sequence continues at coordinate 8,504 of JASHOC010000021.1, read as the reverse complement.
CTTTTTCGCTGGCATCGTGCTCTGCATCTTTTATCAGCAGATGGGAAGAACCAACTGAAAAATCGTGCCCCTGTTCAATTCGCTGGCCACGGTCAATTCGGCGTGATGCATTTCGGCGATCCACTTGGCGATGGCCAGGCCCAAACCGGCGCCTTCCACATGGCTGCGCGACGGATCGGCGCGGTAGAAGCGGTCGAAGATGTGTGGCAGATCGGCTTCGGAAATGCCTGCCCCGCTGTCGCGCACCAGCACCGTCGCCTGTTTGCCCGCAGTGCTCAGAGCAACGTCGATGCGGCCGGGGGCCTGCGTGTATTTGAGCGCGTTATCGAGCAGGATCCAGATCAGCCGGCGCAGCGTGGCGAAGTCGCCGAGAACCTGCACGAGGCGGGATGCGCTTGTGGAAACAGCGAGAGCCAGGCGGCGTTCATCCGCGATGGGCCGCGCTATCGCGCAGGCCTCTTCCACAACTTCGACCAGATTCAGCGATTCCAGCGCTTTGCTGCTGCCCTCGGCGTCGGCGCGCGCCAGCGTGAGCATGTCTTCGAGCAGCACGGTGGCTTTGGCGGTCTCATCGACGACCTCCTCGAACGAGCGGCGGCTCTCGGCGTCGGCGTGCGGGTTGCGCAGCGCGACCTCGGCCACAGTGCGCACGAACGAGAGCGGCCCGCGCAGCTCGTGGGAAGCGTCGCCGGTGAATTGTCTGATTTGGTTCACAGCCGCCTCCAGGCGCGCGAGCATGGCGTTGCAGGTTTCAGCCAGGCGCTCGAGCTCGTCTCCCGTACTTGCCACGGGCAGCCGCTCGGAGAGGTTGCGGATGCTGATGGATCGGGCCGCGGCGGCGATCTTGTCCACCGGCTTGAGCGCCCTGCGGCTGAGCCAATAGCCGCAGGCTGAAGAGATGAGCAGCAGGATGGGCGCGGAGGCGAGCAGGCCCTCCCAAAATCGATCGAGGACCAGTTGATTCTCCGCCTGCGGCGAGGCAGCCGCCAGGTACACCGTGTCGCCGTTGAGCGATGACCGCCTGGCCAGCGCCCAGAAATTGCGCGATTTCACATAAACGAACTGCTGCGCCGCGCCGGCGCGAATGGCCGGCCAGGGAAAGGCCTGAGCCGCCGGAGTAGGCGAAGGCAGCGCCCGCGAGCCGTCGGCGCGGAAGATTTCGGCCAGGCCGCCGCCGGTGGCGCGCGCAAATTCCTGATAATCCGCGAAGCGATCCGCAGCGCTTTCGCTTTGAGTTTTGTTCAACAGCACCTGGAGACGATCGAGACGATGGCTCAAGGTGAGGTAGCGCTCGTTGACCAGGGTGCGTTTGAGATTGAACCACATGGCTGCGCCGAACAACACCCACCCGGCAAGAAAAATGCCGCCGAACCACACCGTGAGCCGCAGCGAGATGGAGACGCGGCGTTTCAACACTTTTCGCTCCGCAGGGAGTAGCCGACGCCGCGCACGGTGTGCAGCAGCTCGATCTCGCCGGGGTGCGTGATCTTGGAGCGCAACGCGCGAATGAAGACATAGAGGCTGTCGTAGCTGACGTCCGCATCGCCGTTCCATCCATCCTCGATGAGCACGCCGTGGGGCACAACGGAGCGGGCGCGGCGCATCAGCACGCCGAGCAGTGCGCACTCAGTGCGTGTGAGCGTGGCCACGCGCTCGCCGCGCTGCAACTCGAATTGATGCGGGCGCAAAATCAGATCTTCGAATTCGAGCGCCTGGGGCGTGCAATCGGGAACGCGGCGCGCGGCGGCGCGCACTTTAGCCAGCAGCACGTCGAGCGCGAAAGGCTTGGTGAGGTAATCGTCGGCGCCCGCGTCGAGTCCCTGAACAACGTCGTGCATGGAATCGCGCGCGGAGACGATGATGGCCTGCGCGCGCATCCGCACTTCGCGCAGCTTGCGGATCACCGTGAAGCCGTCCATGCGCGGCAACATGACATCGAGAAGCATCACGTCGAAGACGTCGGTCTTGCCCAGGCGCAGCGCTTCCTCCCCGTCGTACGCCAGCGTCACATGATAGCCCTCGCCTTGGAGCGCGCGGCCGAGATGGCCTGCGAGACTGCGTTTATCCTCGACCACCAGGACATGCATGAGATGAATCCTGAATCGGACTCTATGCGGCGTTTGTGAATTCTCGGTGAAAACCCGTTCAGACGCGGCTTTCCTTAGATTCGCATTAGACGCCCGCGCCATACTCTCCCCATCTTTCCGACGGTTCCCGCGAGCAGAATCGCATGCGGGGAAAATCGCAAAGGTTGTCTTGCAATAACCGTAAGTGGCTCGTTCGACAGGCCTACTGCAATATCCGACGTCATTCGGTTCTAGCTCCGAAGAAGTTCGCATTGGAGGTACGCGATGAAACATTTGCTTCGTTGGCGCAATCTTGCCGCAGCCGTCATTCTTATTCTTTTCGCGCAAGCTGCGCTCTACAGCCAATCCCAGAAGGCTTCCATCGACGGCACAGTGACCGACGCTTCCAAAGCGGTCGTTCAGGGAGCGCGCGTAGTGCTAACGCCCGGGAACGCCGTCGCTACGACGGATAGCTCGGGCCAGTTCACCGTCGAGGGACTTGCCCCGGGAGCCTATGCAGTCACGATTACGGCCGCGGGCTACGCCCCGCTGACCGAGAGCGTTTCTCTAGCTGCAGGGCAGACCGAACCCTTCAACGCCATACTCCAGGTCGGCACGGCCTCAGAGCAGGTCGTCGTTTCCGGCGGAACAGGCCCCATCCAAACCATGACGCAGGCCGTCAATGAGGAGATAACCGCAGCCAACATCGTCAATGTGATGCCGTATACCCAAATTATTTCGTTGCCCAACAGCAACATCTCCGACGCGGTCGGGCGGCTGCCCGACGTCACGCTGCAACGCAACGAAGGGCAGGGCGAGTACGTCCAGGTGCGCGGACTGGATCCACGGCTGACCAATGTCACGGTCGATGGCGTGACCGTTCCCGCGCCGGAGGTGGTCGTCGAACAGGTCGATCTGACGACGATTCCCGACAACATGGTGGCGTCCATCGTCGTCAACAAGACCCTTTCCGCCGATCAGGACGCGGGCGGCATCGGCGGCTCGGTGAACCTGGTCACGAAGTCGGCGGGAGCGCAGCCCTATTTCAGCGCGGAAACAACGATGGGTTACACGCCAATCATGAATACCCGCTACGTGGGTAAGGCGAGCGTGACCGCTGGCACGCGCTTCGGCGCAAACAAGCGCTGGGGCCTGATCGGCGGCTTCGAGGAGGATTACAACGGCGCCGGCATTGATAACATCCAGCCCAGCCCGGACATCAACCCCGACGGCTCGACAACTCCCTATTACGACAGTGACACTGAGCGCATGTATCGCTTCAAAGAGTATCGCTGGGGCTATACCAGCACCCTCGATTTCAAAAAGAGCGAAACCACGAACTTTGCGCTGCGCTTCTTGCTTTCCGATTTCGACGACTGGCTCGACAAGTGGTACTACGAAATTGGCCCCAAGGCCAAGTTCTATGAGTCGAACCAAGATAGAACTCCGGAAATTGGCAGTCTGATTCTCGATGGCAACCATATTCTCAAGAACTCTTGGGTTCAATGGAGTTCGGCTGTCTCCCGCTCCCGCTTCCTGAACGCCGGCGGCGACCCGGTAGCGGAGTGGAGCCCAACGTCGACCCTGAAGAGCTACGACAAGAGCAACTGCAGCTACATTGGAACGCCCACCAGCATCTACCGGCCGGAGTGGTCGCCGGGGTGCGAGTCCCCCAATGCCAATCCGGCTGACAATAGTTTCAATCCGGATAACTATGTCCTCGATTCCTTCCGCACCACTTCCGGCTCGGCCGTCGAACTGGACTTGCAGGAGATGGCGGGAGTGGGCATGAATTACCACCTCGGCTCGCGCTCGGCAACCCTCCAATTCGGCGGCGAATTCCGCAGCGAGCACGCCTTTGAGGAGGCATACACGCCTCAATACGACCTCAGCGGCGCCGCAACGACCGTAACCATGGTTCCGTTCCTATCAGGGTTCCAGAATAACCACTACTATGACGGCACGTATTACATGGGGCCTGTCACCGACTGGAACAAGCTGAACAACTACGTTCTGGCGAATCCGGGAGAATTCACGCTGGATGAAGGCGCGACCCAGGAAGCCTCGCAGTCAGCCGACTTCGATCTCGTCCAGCACCTCAGCGCGGGCTACGTGATGAACACCATCAACTGGCCCAGGTTCAGCTTGCAGACCGGCTTTCGTGTGGAGGCCGTCGAAGTGCGTGCGCTCGGCTATTACGTGAGCACCGCCGCCAACGGCGCGTGGCTTGGAACCACGCCGGAGACCTCCTCTGAGTCTTACGTCGTTCCCTTGCCCAGCGTGCAGGTGCGCTGGATGGTGACCCCGATGACCGCCATCCGCGCCAACTACTCACGAGGCCTCGCGCCTCCCAACCCTTACGACCTGGTGCCGTACGTTCTGGACAACGGGGACGCGGGCGAAACTCCCCGCTACTCCATCGGCACCCCCAATGAGCAGCCCACCCGTTCCAACAACTACGATCTGCTGCTTCAGCAGGAACTGCGCCCCTTTGGCATCATCCAGGCGGGGTACTTCTATAAGCAGCTCTACGACCCCATCGTCCTCATTTACACCTCCTGCGAAATCACGGGCTCCCTCTGCGACATCCCCGGCCAGAACATCAACTCGTACGATAACAACGCCCCGTACCTGGCGCAGCAGGATATTAACGCCCACAACGCCCAGGTCTGGGGCCTGGAGTTTGCCTGGCGGCAAAACATGAGCTACCTGCCCGGCGCGCTGCGCGGAATGCAAATGATGGCCAACTACTCGTATGCCGATTCGCATACCAACGGCATTCCGGGGAGCACGTATTCGCCGCCGCTCATCGGCACCGCGCGCAACGCCTTCAATTTCGAGCCCGGCTATGAGCTGGGACGCTACGCCGTTCACATGGGCATGACCTTTAACGGCGATTACGACTATGCCTACCAGTGGTTCAACAACCAAGCCGATCCCGCCAACGACACTCAGGGCCCGGCGAATGGCCCCCTGGGCGACAACTACGCCTATTCGCATCTGCAGGTCGACGCCCAGGCTGGAGTCCGCGTATGGCGCGGACTGCACGTGATCGTCGACGGCCTGAACCTGACCAACGAGGTCTTTGGCTACTATAACGGGCAGCCGCAATATGTGACCCAGCGCGAGTACTATAAGCCCACCTACAGCGCAACCCTGCGCTGGGATTCGAGCCGGGAACACTAGAATCGCCAACAGGCCGGCGCCGCGGGCCTCTCACCGCGCCGGCCTGCATTTTTTGGAGCTTCGCGCACCCCGAGGGATTTAAAGATGAAGCGCTTCGCGCGCCGCTTTGCGGCCTTTTTTCTGGCAACGCCTGTTGCTTTCGCGTTTCGCCTGCCGGCGCAAGAAACGTCGGCTGCGGCGAATCATCCCGAGCGGCTGCAATTTGTGGTGTACCTCGAGCGCCACGGCGTGCGGTCGCCTACGGGCAAACCGGATAAGTACGCCGCCTATTCCGCCGCGCCGTGGCCTAAGTGGAGCGTGCCTCCCGGTTATTTAACCCCGCACGGGTTCGAGCTGATGCGGATCTTCGGCGCCTACGATCGCGCGCAACTGGCCGCGGAGGGCTTGCTCGCGCCGAGCGGCTGCGCGGACTCGGGGGCCGTGACCATCCTCGCCGACTCCGACGAGCGCACGCGCGAAACCGGCAAGGCGCTTGCCGAAGGCATGTTTCCGGGATGCGCGCCCCAGGTTCATGCACGGCCCGAGGGCGACCCCGATCCGCTTTTCCACTCCATCAAGGCGGGCGTGGGCAAGCCGGACCGCGCGTTGGCAATGGCCGCCATCGAAGGGCGCATCGGCGGCGATGCGAACAACCTCACTGAGGCCTATCGTCCGCAGCTTGAGATGCTTGATCGGATCCTCGCCGGTTGCGGGCGCGTAGCGGCTGCGAACCCGAAGCGCATCTCGATTCTGGACGCACCCGTCGAAAGCCACGGAGATGAGATTCGCGGACCGGTGTCCGTGGCTTCGTCGATGGCCGAGAGCCTGCTGCTCGAATATGCGGATGGCATGAAGGGCGCCGACCTGGGGTGGGGATGCCTGGACGAAGCCAAATTGCGCGAGGTGCTGCAACTGCACACCGCGGAGACGGAATATACCGAACGCACGCCGCTGATTGCGCGCATGGATGCTTCGAACCTGCTGGCGCACATTCTCGACGCGCTGGAGCAAAACGCCACCGACAAGGTTGTGCCTGGCGCCCCGGGCAAGCCCGGAGATCGCGCGCTCTTTCTCGTCGGTCACGACACCAACATCGCCGCCGTGGCCGGCGCGCTCGATCTGAATTGGATCACCGACGGCCGTCGCGACGACACGCCGCCGGGAGGGGCACTCATCTTCGAGCTATGGCGCGGGCAAGGCAGTACGTACTCTTTGCGCATCTACTACGCGGCGCAGACCCTCGACCAGATGCGCCAAACGCAGCAGCTTACACAGGAGAACCCACCGCAGCGAGTGCCCATGTTTGCCCCCGGCTGCAGCAGAGTCGATATGTCGTGCGCGTTCGAGAGGTTTGCCGCCGCAGTTCAGAATTCCATTGACTCAGCCTTTGTCACTGGGCAGTAACCAAGGAGAATAGATGCACGAAGCGACTGGGATTGGGTATTTCCGAAAGTATAGTCTTGCGTGGCGATGGTGGCGACGGCCGGCGTCAGGAAGATGCGAGCAGCGAGGCAAAATAGGGATTCAGCATGCGGCCACGGGGGTCCGCGCTGCGCGCCGCCGCGGAGAACTGCGTCCTGCGCTGCCCGTACGCGGCCTGGACGTGCTTCTGCTCGACAAACGGGCTCTGGTTCAGCAGCGGTAATCCATTGCGCTGGAATGCGAAATCGTTGAACTGCTGGAGGAAGTTTTGCCAGACGGGAAGATCGGCGGCGATGGTGGCGTTGATGGGATCGATGGAGACGATCTCCTGCTCGTAGGTGTAGGAGAGCACGGAGTTGGTGTCCGGGCGGATGTGGTAAGAGCCGAGATGTAAGTTGCAGCGGAATCCGGCGCTCGAGAAGAACTGGTCGGCAAAATCGAGATAGGCGCGCAGGTTCGCAAGCCACTGGGAACGGGGGAAAGCCCAGAAAGCGAAAGCATAGCGCGCCGAGGGCGGCGTGTTGCGGTAGTCGATGGTCTTATCGGGCCCGAGCAGAGTGACTCCGCCGAGAAGATGCAGAGTGGAGTAGAGCAGCTTCTCAAGGTCGAAACCTCGCTGCTGGATGGTGTTGCGGAGAGCAGGATCTGTGGCGAAGCGGTCGATGAACTGGCCGACATGGGCGCCTTGGTAGTTCCAGAGCTCACGACGGGCGGCGGCCTCGAGCGAGCCGAGGATGCCGGGGTGTTCCACGCGATGGCGCTGCTGAAGAACGACGGTTCTGCCCACCGTCCAGCAGATCAGGCCTTCGGAGGTGTTGAGGATGTCATCGACTTCGTCCTGGGTGAGGTCGTCGACGGGGCGAGAAAGATCAGTGAAGTGCAGCACCTCGATGGGCTTGATCCGTCTGGCAAGAATATCAAGCCTATTTAGATCTGTAGAAAACGGTTCGTGAAATGGCGTGCTCGCCACGAGCGGGTGGCTACGCTCCCGGTGAATATTCCGAACGGGGATGGGGGTCTCTCTCGCTTTTGGAGACCGGGGGAGGCGCGGAAGCCGAGTCAGAATGAAATTGCTCTCGATAACGGGCTTGGCGCCAGAATTCTACGGCCCAGTCGTATCACCGGCAGGGGTCACCCTTGCCGGCCAGCCGCCCGCAAACGCGAGTCACCACCGTTGGCAGCCCTCCAACGCGCTATCATCCTGACCCTGAACGCAGTGAAGGGGAGGGATCTGCGGTTGCTTGTTAGCTTTCCATACGCTCGAGTGCACGACGATAATCGGCAGGCTCAACGTCATACCAATTGCGGCTGAGATCGACCCAGGCAGGATTCACCGACTCGATAAGCGCGATCTTTCGTGCGCGCCGCCATCCCTTCAGTGCCTTCTCGCGCTCAATGGCATTCCGCACGTCCTGATAGCGCTCAAACCAGACGAGGCGGTCGCAGTCATAGCGCGCTGTGAAGCCTTCATGCTCTTTCCATTTGTGCTGGAAAAGGCGCTTGCGCAGATCTCCGGTCACTCCGATATAAAGCGTGTGGCTGCGGCTGGCCATGATGTAAGTGAAGTAGGAGCCCTCGTGCATGTGCGTAATCGTACGCTATAAACATCGCCTCGAAATGTGACCGGGGAAACAACCGCAGATCCTTCGCTCCGTTTGATTACATGACGACGTTGGCTCGATCGAGCGGGTAAAGTTGGCTGTGTGTGAAGGCCACGGCCCGGAGGAAGGAGCCAACGTCATGGTGATTATAGGGTGCGATTTTCATCCCGGGTTTCAGCAGATTGCGATGGTGGATACGGAAGGAGGCGAAGTTCACCATCTGCGGCTGGCGCACAAGCAGGAAGCGGAG